>NZ_NUNF01000070.1 GCF_002585305.1 Bacillus sp. AFS037270
TTGTCCGAAGGCGACCTTTGAAAAATATAGTTTGATAACAGGAGGCGGACTATTTGAGTTACTATAATTACGATTATAAAAAGAAAGATAAAAAAGACGGGGACAAATTAATAACCATTCGAGATATAGATGAAAATGCATTATTAGAAGTCGAAAGAAAGGGCGATGAAGTTAAGTTAGTTATTTATTGGCAAAATCAAAAAACAGTCGGTTTTAAATTACCGATAGAAGTTTTTGAAAATCTTTATAAAGATATTGCTGAAAATGACTAGAACAATGAGTAAATATATTTTACATATTTTTCAATTGGTATGGTCGAAGATTATAATAAAACAAACCAGACTTAGAAAAAGTTTTCTAAGTTTTTTTGGTGTACATATTTTTTTAGGTAGCATAGAGTTGTGGATAAGTTGTAAATTTTAGTTGATTATTTTATGAAAAGCGGCTGATCGTCAATGAAGTAGGATGGGAGTAATTGATTTTTGAACTGGGCGTTTTATAAGTGGACAAAAGAAGCGAGCCCATTGATTCAAACTCTGTCGAGATAACAACAGAACAATCACGACATTCCTTTGATCCCGAATAAAACCCAATAACAAGGAAAAATTATAAAAAATACCAAGTGAAAATAACGAAGGAGAAATAATATGAAGAGAACCATTGCGGATTCACTGGTGGAAGCCTTGTTAAATGCAGGGGTGAAAAGGGTTTATGGTATTATCGGAGATTCACTGAACGCAGTCATCGATTCTATCCGGCGTTCAGAAAAAATTGAATGGATTCATGTCCGCCATGAAGAGGTGGCAGCATTCGCAGCCGGTGCCGATGCAGATATGACCGGAAGCATTGCGGTGTGCGCCGGAAGCAGTGGTCCTGGCAATATGCACCTCATCAATGGATTGTACGACTGTCACCGCAACCGGGTCCCTGTGCTTGCGATTGCAGCACACATTCCAAGCTACGAAATCGGCACCAATTTTTTTCAGGAAACACGTCCCGATCATCTATTTAAGGACTGCAGCTACTACTGCGAGGTTGTGACGTCCGCTCACCAAATGCCCCGCTCCGTACTAGTCGCCATGCAGAATGCCGTTTCACGCAAAGGTGTGTCCGTTCTTGTTCTGCCCGGGGACGTCGCTGGCTATGAAGCAGACGATACCCCCGTACCTGAACATGTCCTTCATGTGACGCAGCCGGTCATACATCCTTCGGAAACGGAGTTAAAGAAGCTGGCAGACTACTTAAACAGCGGTGAACGCATCACACTGCTGTGCGGTGCCGGCTGTGCAGGGGCTCACACGCAGCTCATGAAGCTTTGCGAAAAACTGCAATCACCGATGGTCATTGCATTAAGAGGGAAAGAACATCTGGAGTATGATAATCCTTACTATGTCGGTTTAACAGGCCTGATCGGTTATTCATCAGGCTATCATGCGGTTAAGGACTGCGATGTACTGCTGATGCTTGGTACTGATTTTCCTTACAGGCAATTCTATCCAAAAGAGGCCACTATTTTGCAGGTCGATATAGAGCCAGGACATCTCGGCCGCCGAACGGACCTCACCTACGGGCTGTGCGGGGATGTGAAAGCAACGATTGAGGCACTGCTGCCTTATCTGACAGAGTCACATGATGGAAGCCATCTGAACAAATTTACCGACCACTATCGAAAGATTCGCGATGATTTGGACGAACTCGCAACCGGAAAACCAGGCCGCGAACCAATCCATCCTCAATATCTAACGAAAGCCGTCAGTGATTTGGCAAGTGAGAACGCGGTTTTTACGTGTGATGTCGGAACCCCGACACTTTGGGCCGCTCGTTATCTGCAAATGAACGGACAAAGGCGGTTATTGGGCTCTTTTAATCATGGAACGATGGCAAATGCCCTGCCACAGGCCATTGGAGCACAGCTTGCCCAGCCAGGCCGCCAGGTCATCTCCCTTTCTGGAGATGGAGGGCTTGCCATGCTGATGGGCGATCTTCTCACACTTAGACAGCATAAATTGCCCGTAAAGGTAGTGGTATTCAACAACGGTGCACTCAGTTTCGTCGAGCTTGAAATGAAAGCACAGGGATTCTTGGAAACAGGTACGTCTCTTGATAACCCCAACTTTGCCGATGTCGCCAAAGCGGTAGGCATGGAAGGAATTCGCGTGGAGGACCCAGCTGAACTGGAGGAAGCGATTCAGCGTGCTCTCCAACATGACGGACCCGTGCTGCTTGATGTGGTTGTGAACCGCCAGGAATTGGCTTTTCCACCAAAAATCACATTTGAACAGGCGCATGGTTTTAGCCTTTGGATGATGAAAGCGGTACTGAACGGGCATGGTAACGAGCTTATTGATCTTGCCAAAACGAACTTTTTCCGCTAATAAACCAAAATTACTGAAAGTATTGAAGAGAAAAATACTGTTATGACAAACAAAGCTCCTAACCGATTTTTTAAATAAGCAGTGGATGAAATATGTGCATCTTTTCATAAAGTGACTGTATTTTTGCAGGGGGAGATCGTAATCCATTTTCCCCAAATGTGGTTTTGCTTGAAAAGGTGCACTATAATCCCTGCATAGTTTGCCTCAGAAGCCTGCTGCTGAAGAATGAGTTTGATCAATTATAATCATTTGAACCTGTTATTAGTTGTCAGTGTGGATTTATATGCCACCTTTTCCCCCATATGAAGTTTATGAATTCAACCAATCCCACTCCATTTTTTCACCATTAAACTCAAAACAAATCGGTTTTATTTGAATCACTCCGGTTTCGCGCTTTTCATTTAACCTCTCCTCATAACACTGACAAAATTTCTCTTTTAAGATAGCAGAGAAGTAAGCAATCGGTTTTTTTATAGAGCTTGTAAATTTTAGTTTTCGAATTAACTGCTTGAAGGATTGAATAGCAAGGTTAACGACTAGATCCATTTCATGGTCAAGTTCATAGCCATAGGCAATGATTTGGGCCATATGCCAATATTCTTCAATCACCTTTGCATCTGGAAAGAAGCATTTAACGATTTCCACGAAAGGCTGTGGAACACGGTTGCTCACATACGTGTAATCCAATTTAGACGGTGCCTCATTACGTTTATTTATCTTTTGATCTTTTTCAGTTTTTAAAAGATTAATAGTTTCTTTAGGGAGGCTCATAGTTTCTTGTTTGGGTGGTTCACATGCAGGAAAACGATTAAATACATAGAGATTGCTGGACTGAGAACCATTGCTTCTTTCGGTTTCAAAGACAGTGAAAATTCCAATTTTCTTCCCTTTAAGAATCATCCGTTTAAAAGTCGACCGTGAAAGGATGTTATCTTTATATGGTTGATTAATCGCTTTTAAGATGGTTCCAATTTTGGCATTACAAAGACCAGGGATCTTTGCAGAGAACCGTACTAATCTTTTTAACCCAATTAATTCACCCTTTGTAAAATCCTCCTTATGATCGAGCAGCCACATTTCCATATGGCGGTTAAACTCCTCTAAATTTTTAAATTGCGAATACTGCTCGAATCCCTCGATATTGCCAGATTTTAAATTCATATTACCTGAGCCACCTTATCCCATTGATCTTGGCCAGTTAACGGGGGTAATCCACATTTCTGGCATTTCTAAGATATCTTTTATGGCTAAGGAATTCGAATCGCAAAAAATCGAATTTGAGGCCATTTTTTAGGCCTAAAGCCCACTTTTAGCTATCAAATTAATAATTTGAAGCCGTTTTTTGCAATTTGGCTCATTTTTTTATCAATTTTATTTTGCTAGCTTCGACTTCTAGGAGGTCCCGCCAATTGAATACATGCTGGAGTCCTTATATACAAAGATCAAGCAATACCTGATCTTTTTTTCATATTAATAAAGAGACTGATTTTATGAAAATACAATTCGGAGATAAATATCAGGCAATATAAAGGAAGGTTCTAAATAAACATAATAGTAATGAAAAAATAGCCGCCCAGAATCAAAACTGCAGATCTTGTCACCATATTAGTTTCAGAAAAGGTGGGATTGCTTGGATGGTTTGGACTATTTTTATCTTCCTATTGATTGTGTTTATTGTAGGACCCATTGCCTTACTTTTGTGGTTACATATTTTAGCAAAGAAACCCCAGCATTCAATTATCAGAGCACACCCTTATTTGGGATGGATGCGGTACTTGTTAGAAAAGATTGGACCGGAATTCAGACAATATTGGTTTGATGATGACAATAGTGGCAAACCATTTTCACGTACAGATTTTTTAGGGATTGTATTTTCTGCTAAATATCGAAGTGACCTTTTAAGCTTTGGTTCCAAACGTGACTTTGAGAAGCAAGGGTTTTATATTGCGAATGGTTTGTTTCCCCTATTAAATGAAGAATTAAGAGTTGACAACCAAGAAAAAGTCCACTCAATGAAATATAAAATTGATAATGAAGGATTGTTTACTCGTCACGAACAGCTTGAAAAGGACCAAACAACACGTTGGCTTTACCATGAGGAAGAGACCATAATCGTTGGCAGTGATCGGAAATTTCCATGGAGACTTCGAGGTCCATTTGGTGCCTCTGCCACATCCTATGGAGCAGTCGGCGAAAACTATATCCTTTCAACAGGTCAAGGGAGCCGTATGGCAGGCGGTTCATGGATTAATACAGGGGAGGGCGGAGTTGCACCAGAGCATTTAGAAAGTGGCGTAGATGTGGTCGCTCAAATTGGCCCTGGTTTATTTGGTTTTCGCGATGATGAGGGGAATTTTTCTATTGATGAATTTAAGTGTAAAGCCCAAGAACCGAATATAAAAGCATTTGAGCTTAAATTCGGCCAAGGAGCAAAAATCCGTGGCGGACATCTGGAGGGGTCGAAGGTTACAACGAAGGTAGCAACTATTCGTAAGGTTCCAGTGGGGCAGACCATTAATTCACCCAATCGCTTTCCATTTTTGCATAATGCGCTTGAAACGTTGGAGTTTATCAAAATGCTGCAAGATGAAGGTGGAAAACCTGTCGGAATCAAAATTGTCGTTGGATATCCATCCAGCTTGGATGAATTTTTCGAGGCCATGAATCATCTTAAGATTTATCCGGACTTTATTACGGTTGATGGCGGAGAAGGTGGAACAGGCGCCACTTACAAATCAATGGCAGATACAATGGGGCTTCCTTTATATCCTGCTTTAATTGCCGTTATTGATAAAGCCTTTCAGTTTGGTATACGAAATAAGCTGAGAATTTTTGCATCAGGAAAGTTAATTTCAGCCGATAAAATTGCCATTGCCCTTGCAATCGGTGCAGATGCCGTGAACTCTGCAAGAGGATTTATGATTGCTAACGGCTGTATTATGGCTCTTCAATGCCATACTGGTAAATGTCCTACGGGCGTAACGACCACTGATCCAAAATATCAAGAAGCACTTGTGCCAGAGGAAAAAAAATGGCGAGTCATGAACTATATCATTAATGTACGTCATGGTTTGTTTGCTTTAGCTGCGGCTTGTGGCATTGATAGCCCCCGTAAATTCACACGTGATCACATTGTATTTAAAGATGTCGATGGTAAAATAATAAAGTTATCAGAACTGTTTCCAATTCCTGATTCTTCGGCGGAATGATTCAAAAGAACTTTATCGTTTGATAGAAAATGAACGGGGATAACGTTGATGATTTGACAAAAATGCCTGGTGGGTTCGTTTCCCACGCAGTCCGGCCCATTCAGTAATATCTAAGATTCTAACGAATTCCTATTGTACGTAGACCAGAGTGCACTCGGTCTTTTTTTTTGGCCAGTGCCTTAAAAGTGCCATTTACGAAATTGTTCCTTAATCTTAATGAATTTTCTAAAATATCCCTTGAAACTTACTTGTAAAAAATAGACAATATAGGAGTAATTGTTTTATAGTTTATTGCAAAATTCGCTATTAATCTATATAGAAAGGGTAGGGTTATGGAAACAGCAAAGAGATTTGGTACAGAAAATGAACAAGCACATACCCCGCGTCAGAAGAAATTGATTTTACTTGGGATCCTTGTTCTTATACTCATTTTTGTTATGTTAAGTTTAGCAATCATTGAATTTAATAAAAGGGATTTAAAGAAGTTAGTATTTATTAATCCAACAGAAAAAACATTTATTAGAACAAAAACAGTGTCGGCTCGTGTTGTACAAAGTCATACTGAAACGATTTATGTAAATGCATCAAAAGGATCTATAAAAGAGATTTTTGTAAAAGAAGGGGAAACTGTATCTAAAGGACAACAGCTCTTTTCTTATGAAGGCTCAGCATTAAAGGCAGAACTAGGACAAGCAGAAATAAATAAACAATTAGCAGAAACGAGTGTTAATCAGCTGAAAGAGCAAATCACTTCGTTAGAAATGGATTTACTGGAAGCTGAGTCTACTACGACACCTGGTACAACTGACGCAACCAATACCACCGTTACAACCAATCTAACTGATGTGGGTGATTCAGATAATATAGCTGATCAATCAATACTGTCACTTAATGCTGAACTAAATACAGCAAAAGCTGACTCCCGTGCAGCAGAATTAAAGGTAGAAAAATATACGTTGGAGGCTGAAAAGCTCAAAGCCGAGCTCGATTCATTAATTGTCTCTAGCAACACTGCAGGTGTGATAGTTAACCTGAACAAAAATGTTGGGCAAGGTTTCCAAGCAAAAGAAAATCAGCAAATAGCAATCATGGAAATCGCGTCTAATGATCCGTTTAAAATTGAAGGTAGGCTAACAGAAGCAGAAAAAGCTAAAATTACACCAGGCCAACCTATAATAGTCACTTCTAATGTAGTTGCCAATAAGATTTGGAACGGGAAAATAACGGAGGTAAGTGATTATCCTACATATAAAGAACCTGTTAATAAGGATAAAGATTCACAACAAGAACCGATTCCATACTATTCTTTTAAAGCAAGTCTTGATTCACAAAAAGGACTATATCCTGGCTACTCTACCTCACTGGACGTTGTTCTGCAGTCAAAACAATTGTTAGCAGTTCCTGAAACGAGTATCATAAGGATTGGAAAATCGACGTACGTATTTGTACAAAAGAAAGGAATTCTTCATAAACAAAAGGTAGAAATTGGTCAAAAAAGAGGTCAATGGGTTGCGATACTTAAGGGGTTAAAAGATGAAGACAAAGTAGGAGTAAATCCATCCTTGATTGTTCACCTTGGTACATTAATTAACCTAAATTAAGCAAAAATCTGGACCATTACGAAATAAATGATAATACCGGGAGTTTTTTATGAGGTAATACGTGTCTTGATTTTAAATAATAAATTACAAGATAACACTCTAACTCAAGAAATCTTGATAATTAATCAGAGCACATTAAGATATTTGGAAAAACTAGGCCAGCTGTCTTCAAAACTACTTGAGACCTGCGTGCCAGTTCTGGATTCCCACGCAGTCCAGCCAACCCTTGAAATATAAGGGATTTAATGAAGTTAATTAGGGGAATGTTAGTACAGTATAAAGTGAAAAAAACCGCCTTTGGTCACAAATTGGTCACGACAATTATAAATTAATATATTCTTTACTTAGTTGCTCAAGTAGTTGGGCAGCTTCTTTTTGCATATTCGGTAAAACATGAGTAGATGTGTCCATTGTGTTTCCAATTGTTGAATGCCCCAATCTCTCGGAAACCACTTTAGGATGTACACCCTGTTGTAACAACAAGGTGGCATGTGTATGCCTCAAATCATGGAAGCTTATATAAGGCACTCCACTTTTGTCGGCCATCTCACTATAATTTTCCTTGCCATTTCGGTTGGTGATGACGATTTATCTTTCTGTGAAAATATTATTCGACAAAATTCAACGAAAATGACCAGACCCCCAGGCCCGGTCATTTTTCACTTGGGTATTGACGTTTCAAATTAGCGCACAATTTTTCAACATCGGGGTGTTACAATTTGATATCTTTAGTATTAACGTCGCTATTCTCAATAAACTCCACGACTTCGAGCAGTCGTTTAATTGCATCCCCCCTTTCCGCAGCTTCATTCGCCAGCAGCTCCCCAGCTAAATTCAGGACCTCCGACTTAATTCGTGATATCGACAATTTCGCATCCAGCAACTCATTCAGCATAGCGCAATACCTCCATTTTTAGAACTTCAATATATATATGTAATTACGCTACATTGAGTTCATTCTTCCTCTACATTTTGAATATAAATCGTACGCTTGCATTCACTCCTTTTCTTCCAGATTCTTGTTTTGTTCCTTGTAGTAAGCCCGTGGGCTAATGCCATATAAGTTTTTAAAGCGGCGAAAAAAATTAGTGTAATCGGAAAAACCACACTGAATAGCTGTCTGTTGTGCAGGTACTCCAATATTGAGCAAGCGCTGTGCATGTTGTAATCTTTTTTGAAGAAGATAGCGATAAGGAGGACATCCCACAAGACGTGTATAATCCCGTGTGATCTGATAGCGGCTTACATAAAACTCTTTTTCCAATAATTCTAAGGTGATAGACTCCGCATAGTGTTGTTCCATATAATCTAATCGAGTTTGCATCAATTTGTGAAGAATATGCAAAACAGCTAAAAAAAGAAGGAATTGACCTCTACTACCATGCACATAACATGGAATTTGCCCGTTATAACGGACATTTTATGCTTGATTTAATGCGCCTGGCGTTTAGTTGATAAAGCTTTATGGAGTATGGGGGATCAAATAAAGGCTAATATTTAGAAGTGAAACTACTATTGGAAAATCAGCAGGTAAATAGTAGTAGGTACCGTTATAGTGGGGTTTTAACATGTGGTGTAGGTGCAATTGTAGTAGCGGTAGCAGTTGGCAATAACAGGGGTATAATCTTGTTTCGGGCTAAATACAAATAATGAAAGCCAATCAATATACATCATTGGTTGTATCTTTTTAAAAGTCTCATAAACAAAAACGAGTCATAATAAATCTAACGGGGGGTTCCCTCTGAGAGGCGAAAGTGGAAAGAACCATCATTGTATATTTTCCAGCAAGTAAAAAAGCATCGGTTTTTTAGCATCGATGCTTTTCCAATATGTTTATAAAATGACTAGCTTTTTTTGCCCTCTTATTATTCTGAACTTTGTACAAGGGATTATTTTTCAATCCGACCTAAGGGTGTTTTTCTAGCCTTCCGTGTTTAACCATAATGATGTAAGAAACTGCAACTCATTATCTTTTGCAACAAAGAGGTTATATGAAAGTAGTGTAGGAATATTTTTAGTAGGAGATCCCTACACGTGATTTTATATACTCGCTTGCTTTTATCTGTTTAAATGTAAATTCAGCTGTATCCGGTACGGATATTTCAGCTCCACCCTCCGGCAAAAAATTTCGGTCTATTCGATATTTGCCTACCCTTTCTCCATCCGGCAAATACGTAGGACAGACAATCGTCCAATCGAGGGTTGATTGTTTGAGCATATCGTAAACCTTATGATGTTCTTTCGCTGCACGGGTAGACCTCTGCCTTGATTCACCTGATTGATAACGCAGTGAATTTGGCATCGTTCTACTTTGAAGAATACCCGCCGTTCCTATCGTTATGATTCGTTTTATACCTTCGTTTTCCATTGCATCGATCATAAGTGGCATACTTTCTGATAGAGTGGTTGTGCCATCCGTATTTAGTGCACTAATCACAACATCAATCCCACGCATGGCACGTACGATATCACCTTTATTTAAAACATTCCCTTGAATAATGGTTAAATTTTTATTATTTATTTGAATCTTCTCTGGAGTACGAACTAATACCGTAACATGATGTCTGTCATGAAGGGCATAAGTCATTAGTTGTCTTCCAACTCGTCCCGTTGCACCTAAAATTAAAATATTCATATGAAAGAGGCTCCTTTTGTCGTTATTGTATTTTACTATAAAAGTTATTGTATTGTCTTGTTCAACGAAGGGGGCAGCATTCCTGTAAAAAAAGGAATCTTTTTCCTTTTTCTATCGTATAAAGGATAACATAATGATGTCTTGGGAGGTGTATAGATGGATTAAGGATAATGGAGTTTAGCTCTTTTACTGGAATCGCACTTAGTAAGATTGGAGGGAGATGTACTCTCATGCACCAGATAAAACTCATGATTAAAGTGTTTCTAAATGAACCTTTGTGGTTCAAAATCCTTATTTCTATAACTTTACTTGCTTCCATTGTTTTAAGCAGTTCATTTTTTTCAAATCATGCTTATTTACGAAGTGGTTCCAAATTAGCAGCGGCTATCTTCTTTTGTGCTTACGCTATTAAATTTAGGAAGAATTTTAAAACGGCTTTACTCTTTTATACTTGTTCTGTAGGATGTATTTTCCTATCCATTAGGTTATTATTCTAGTTTTAGTATAGAAAAGATGAAAATTAATAGACTTTCTATAACGGGGGCGATGGTTCAATAAGTGCAGTCGCTTTCCTTGTTCCGATAGGTGGTTTAGTTGAATAATGACCCCAGCTTCTGAATATTAAAATAGAAGGAAATCCAATAAAACCGGGAGTGTTGTACCTTGAATTTACTGGTCACTGGTTCGTCAGGACAACTAGGTTCCACTTTGCTTAAGCAGCTAAACAGTTCTGATTATCAAGTTAAACTAACTTCAAGAAAAAAACCCGAGGGAATCGAACATTTCGAGTGGGTTTATAGCGATTTATTGACTGATGAAGGCATAGAAGAAGCAATTAAAGATGTAGATGTCATCATTCACGCAGCAACTAGTCCAATTAAAAATTCCAAAATCGTGGAGGTTTCAGGGTTTAAGGAGTTTATAGGGAAATTGCATCACATAAAACATTTTATTTATCCGTCCATTGTTGGGATCGATGAAATACCATTTAAATATTATCAACAAAAATATGAAGCAGAAAATTTGTTGAAAAATAGTTCCATTCCTCATACCATTGTCCGTGCCACCCAATTCCACCATTTTGTAGAAAAGATTTTTATATCTAAACCTCTATTTAAAAGATATATTGTTCCAGGAAACGTTCCATTTCAAAGTGTGGATGTTAGTGATTTTGCCAATCATCTAATTGGTTTAGTGGAAAAAGATCCACAAGGAAGAGCGGATGATTTTGCTGGTCCAGATATTATGACTTTAAGAGAAATGGCTGAACTGAAAATCAGCATAAATAATGAACCAAATAAAGTTTTAAGCATTTCTTTACCAGGAAAACTGTACAAATCTTTCTCTGATGGGAAAAATACTAATCCTATACGAAAAATGGGGAACATTACATTCGAGGAATATCTACTTAATAAGATGGTTTAAAGATATTGTAAGGGCAGGTTGCGAGGCAACCTTTTTTTATTCCCTTAAAGTATGTGAATCACTTCACTTCAACTAACTGGCAGGTTACTTGAAGAAAATGTGGTATTTTATAAATAACTGAAGAAAGGAGACTAGATATGGAGGATAAAGAAAAAATCTACTACGAACGAGGTACGGATGAACTAAGGTTGAAAAATATCATTGCCCATAAACTTGTTCAAGAGTTTAACAATTGTCCAATCGAAGATTTAGAAAGAAAAGATGAAATTATAAGGGAATTATTCGGAGGTGTCGGAGTAAATCCGAGTATTGAGCATAATTTCCACTGTGACTTAGGATACAACATCCACATTGGAGACAACTTCTATGCTGGATATAACTGTACGATATTAGATATGGCAGAAGTAAGGATTGGTGACAACTGTATGATTGGTCCTAATGTTGGACTATACACTGCGGGTCATTCAATTGAACCTAAAGATAGAAACAAGAGTGGTTATGCAATTCCAATAACAATAGAAAATGATGTGTGGATTGGTGGCAGTAGTGTTATCTTACCTGGAATCACTATTGGTAATAATTCAATTATTGCTGCTGGTTCTGTTGTTACGAAAGATGTACCTACTAATTCAATAGTGGCAGGAAATCCAGCGAAGATATTGAAAAGTATATAAAGTTCTCATGTTCCCAGAAAGATTGTGAAATATTGTACTTAAATTAACGGGTGCGATGCTTTAACAAGGCATCGCTTTTCTTGTTCAGCTAACGGGGAGTTTAAGAAGGAGTGGACTTAATATATGTAGAATAAGTAGTAAAGGAGTGAAGAAATTGATAAAGAAAGGTAAAGGAAGGATTAACGAGATTATTTATAATAACACCGTTTACTATAAAGGAAAGTATAGACATTACCCAACAATTTCGGATTTAAATCATATATTAGATGAAATTATTGGTTCTGTTTCAACAACTAATTACATTCGGATTACACCTTTTTATATAAATGAACGATTGGATATGCAAATCGAGTTTGAGGAATTTACATTTTATCTTGAATGTAGAGATTGGTTTGATGAAAAGATTCAAGAGACGCACATCCTTGAATGCCTTAATCCTATTGATAAACAAAGAACACTTAATAATTTGAGATTAGGGGCAATACTATATCCTTTATGTAAAAATAACGATGTCGTTTCTTTTCAGAAGGCACTTAAAAAATATAAAGAATCTTTATGGGAAATCCTACCGAAGATGATGGAAATCGCAACATCAGAAATGGATTTGAAAGAAATGGATTTGCCTTTTGGATATTTTTGCTTTGAAATTCATAGTGAATAATGGTTGAACAACACACTGCTTCTTAAGCTAACGGGGGCGTTAGTAAAACAACCTTAATTTTCACCCAAGCCAAAATATGCATTATTTTATTCATTCCATGCATATTTTGGCTTTTTAGGGCTATTTATGTTTTTGAATCTCCTAATAACAAAAGGGATAGTATATTTAGCATGCTTTTGAGTTCAGTATAGATACCTGCATTTTGTTGGCGGTACCCCGTTAACCAATGTCTAAGCCAAGGGTTTAACATGATTAAATAAAGAACAAAAAGTAGAAACACGCTGAAATCTCAGTGTGCTTCTTAATGACTATGTGACATGGTCCTTCTTCTAATACCAATATGATTAATACTGTAAACCCATAATGCATTTAGCAGTAATAAAGCACTTGTAGTGAAGAACACATAATGTATGCCAAAGAATGCTGCCATTTGCCCGCCTAATACAGATCCTCCGAGAGTACCAATATACTGTGCAGATTGATTATACCCGAAAATACGGCCAACAATTTCATCTGGTGCACTTTTTCGGACAAGGTTGTTAATGGATGGTAATAATCCAGCAGTCGCAAGTCCAAGACAGAAGCGCAGTCCCATGAGTTCCCATGGTGTTTTTACAAATGCTTGAGGAATAAAGATAATTCCTGCAACAATAAGTGCTCCAATCAATATTTTTCTTGAACCAATCCGGTCAGCAAGCTTACCTAATCGTGGAGCAGCGATTACATTGGCTAAACCGGCAGCAGCCACCACCATTCCTGCCATCATAGATAAATGGGCTGCATGTGGTGATAATTCTTTTACATAAACAGTAATTAATGGCTGAATGGACATATTGGCAATTTGCAAAATAAATGTGCTAGCAAACAATGAAATTAGCAATCTCGTATCAGGAACTCGCTTCCAAACTTGGCTAAAGGCTAACGGTGTTTTATGAACAGGTGTAAATTCTTCTTTTACCAAAAATAGCACGGCAAAGAAGCCGATTAACAATAACCCGCTTGTTACAACAAAACAGCTTCGAATTCCAGAGAATTCTGTAATAAACCCCCCCATCAAAGGACCTAGAAGTCCGCCACTGACGGAGCCTGTTGAAAGAGTACCGAGTGCCCAGCCTGAATTTTTCTTCGGTGTTTGTGTTGCAACTAATGTAACCGATGCAGAAATGTAACCGGAAACGGCACCCATTAACATCCGTAATGCGAGCAATTCATATACGTTTTGTACAAATGCCATCATAAATACGACAATGGCCATTCCAAGGCTTGCACGGAGTAACATTAGTTTTCTGCCCTTTTTATCTGCAAGTTTTCCCCATATAGGCGAAACAATGGCTGAGATTAAAAAGGTTGAACCAAAAATCAATCCAGACCATTTTTCAATATCTGAAGTTGCGTGTACTCCTAGCTGGTCTATATATAAAGGTAGCATAGGGGATATTTGACTCATCCCAGCGGCCGTGACAAATGAACCGAACCAACAAACAAATAAATTTCTTTTCCAATTCTCCATATAAGCACCTTTCTTATTATTTAGAATTTATTTCGACTTCCAAAATAATTTATATCCTTAATCATACTCCAAATAATTGATAACGACTAATATATATATTACTATTTGCTTATAGGTTAAGGACTATCAATAGAGGTGGACAAATGGATTTCTTACAATTAAGGTATTTTCAAACCGTTGCCGATTTTGAACATATGACAAGGGCTGCCAAAGAGCTTACGATTGCACAACCATCACTAAGCCAAACTATTTCTCGTTTAGAGGAAGAGCTGGGTTTTTCCCTTTTTGATCGAGAGGGAAGGAATATTAAACTAAATCAATTTGGGAAAATTTTTTTAAAAGGAGTAGATAGGGCTTTTTCTGAATTAGAATCTGCCAAGCTTGAGATGGCGGAACTCGCAGGAGAGAGCAGGAATCAAATTTCACTCTCGGTCATGCATATCCCATTATTGCCGAATATTATTAGTCAATTTCGAAAGACATATCCATTCGTCAATTTTCAAGTAAGTATGCATTCTCCTTTGCGACTTGTGGAACAATTGGAAAAAGGGGAAATCGATTTATGTGTTACTTACTTTCCTATTGAGAAAGAAGGAATCACCTGGATTAATCTTATGGAGGATGAAGTATTCATCGTAGTCCCAGATACCCATCATTTGGCTAGGAGAGATAGCATTCAGTTAAAGGAAGTGGCAGATGAACAATTTATTCACAGAGAGCCGACAAATCCCTTCAGAATGCTAACAGATGGTTTTTGTGAAAAAGCAGGATTCACACCGAAAATCGCCTTTGAACTCGAAGAACCGGGTTCCATTCATAACTATGTAGAGGAGGGATTGGGTGTATCCTTTTTAACCGAGCATACCCTTCGCTATTCACACTATGAAAAAATTGTTCCATTGCACATTGAACAGCCTGTCTGTACAAGAACGATAGGAATGGCATGGAAAACGGAGCGGTATACTTCAAGGGTCGTTAGGGAATTCCGGGAATTTATGATTGGGTATTTTAAGGAATTAAGCTAAATGAAGCATGGGGATTTTAGGAAATATGTTTGGGTTTGCTATATTTAACAACTCCAGATCAGTTCTTAGGGATGATTGCCTATCAACGACCTCCATCACTATTTTGTTTCTAAGTCATGTAGCCGTATAAAGGCAAATTAAATCAGGAAATTCCCAGCTGAAAAAGAAGCAAAAGCAAGGATGGAGTAAAACAATCAAAGAAATCCATTTATTTCGGGTGTGGAAGATGCATGGGGATTAATTGAAGAGAACGAAACTGAAGAAGAACTGTAACTCGTAATTCTAATCAATCAAATAAATTGAAAAAAAGGTAAAACGACTTTACACTAATATTATAGTAAAAACATGAATTTGATAGGAGGGATTAAAATGGAGGCGATTACTAACGTTGAAACATTTGATCAAGTCATTTCGCAAACTCAACCAGTTATCGTTAAGTTTTTTGCTGGTTGGTGCCCGGATTGCACGCGAATGAACATGTTCATTGATGAGGTAATTAAGGATTATCCTCAATATGAATGGTACGAAATCAATCGTGACGATATTCCGGAGGTAGCTGAAAAATATTCTGTCATGGGCATCCCAAGTTTGCTTATCTTCCAAAACGGAGAAAAACTTGCTCATTTACATAGCGCGAATGCCAAATCTCCAGCACAAGTTAGAGAGTTTTTGGACGAACAGAATCAAAAATAACATTGATACGACCAGAAATCTCTGGTCGCTTTTTGTATTTTATTATGGTTTGATCGGATAGAGGTAAACATATACTTCTTGTTGACTATGGCCGAGATAATCAGAAGGAAAAACATAATTAATAGCATATTAATCAACAAACTGACCATACATATTATTGTTCATATAAAAATTACAGTCCTAATAACCAACCTTCTTTGTTTGTATATTAAAAAATAAATTGGAAAAGAGTCAAAAGGAGTTAATTGGTCGCACAGATAAATTAGAAAAAGGTCAAGAAGAATTAATTTCAGGTCATAAGCAATTAACGATTCAAATGGAAAATGTTGAGAAGGGTCAGCAAGAGATAAAAGATATTGTTAAACACACTGCTACTCTCATGACTGAAAATTTCACAACCATCAGAAGAGACATGAGAACATTGGCATTTGATGTTAATTCAGATGTAGAACTTTTATTTAAAGAAATGGCAAAAGTAAAGAGAAAAGTCAATAAACTGGAACAGAAATAAGCAATTATGATATAACTCTTTGACACCCCGCCAAAGAGTTATTTATTGCTAATAAAACTAGCAACGATCAAGTTGATTGCCTTTTGCTTCTTCTTGTCGGTTCTTCTTTTTTATTTGATTTAGATTTATTTGATTTAGACACTATAAAAACTAGTAGCAAGCCTGCATTAAACATAAGAGCCCATACAAGTGCAAATTTATTACCACTAAAATAGATTCCTACTCATAGGATTTTTCATATAGTTCAGAATGAATTTGCAGTTGAAATAAACAGCTCCTACGACCAAAAGCTTAAAAACTAGTTTTACCAGAACATTTCCACTTTCTTTTTCTTATTTGAGGAAAGGAACCTGAAAAGCTTGGGCACTCCCGCGAGCCCTCTTCATCTTCTTTACACTTTTTCCCTTTTTAATTCTTGCCTAGTACTATACTCTTTTTCTTTATATTCTTCATCATAAACAGTTTCTACTTGTTGGTCTGGCTTTGAATTAAAATCCAATGCCTATTCACCTCTAGTATTTTTTAATAATCATGTAGCTATAGCTTATTTCGATAAAATAGTAATTTCTAAGCTCTATTTTACTAGAACAACTTACGGGATATTATAAGGTATAATAACAATAGATGGGAAGAAGGAGGTTATACGAAATGAGATTAGATAAAATAGCTGCCTATTTCACGGACAATTCTTCTTTAGTGGCATTACAAATTGTTGAAGGTGTTCTTCATAGGATGAATTTAGTGATTTCCGAAAAAGAAAAGCAACAGGCAATTGTCATGTACATAAAATTTTTTCAATACTTAGGGAAGTCAATTTTGGAGGATAAAGAGGATGTTCCTGAGGATCTTCTAGTATGGAGTAAACAAAACGCAGAACATCAAGTCACTTCAGGAGGGAAAATATCCGAGATTGCGGTTAGGTATCCGCCCACTAGAGCAGTCTTTGCTGATCTTATCACCAAATTAAGTGACGACTTTGCCATTTCATTAAAGGAATGGACAACTATTATTACAAGGTTTAATTCAATGCTTGATATAAGCTTAAACGAAACCATTTTAGCATTTGAACAGCTTTCAGAAAAATACAAGGAAAAGACGAAGAAAGAATTGGCGGAACGGTCGGCGCCTGTCGTTTTGATTCAGGAGGCTGTTGCCGTGTTGCCATTAGTTGGTGAAATAGATTCTTATAGAGCAAGTTATATTGTAGAAAGGATAGTTCCTTCAATCTCCGATCTGCAATTACAATATATTATTATTGACTATTCTGGCATTTTACATCTGAATCAAGAAATTGCAAGATATTTGAAAGAGATTGGAGATATTCTAGTTTTGTTAGGTATAGATGTTATTGTTACCGGGCTGCGTCCTGAACTAGCCATGACTGTTGTGAATAGTGGAATGGACATGTCTTCCTATAAAACATTTATCCATGTCAAACGTGCGTTAGATTGGATTAATTCTAAAATAGATTAGTACCCAAATGATTAGGATTACTTTTGCAAATCTAATCGCAGCTGTCTGTCCATTATCTCAAAAAAATAATCCACCCTTGAGTTCGCTGCTCAGGTGGATTACTCCTTCCTAGTCGGCAACCCCTAGGCGAACCGTTATTCTAGCCCGGACATGTTGCTACAAGTCTGGTCTTTTTTAATTTATTAATAATAAGTTCTATTTTTCCTAATTTCTATACGGAAGTTAGGGATCATTTAGATCCAATTTAATAAACTCATCAGCCGTTTCTTCTGATTAGATTTTTAGTAAAGAAAAAAATGAATAAGAGTGGGTTTGAAAGAAGTAAATAGCAGAATTAGGAGTCTACAAGAAATTGTACCTTATTTTTAAAGCATGGAAAATGATTCAATAACCATAAGAAATTCGAGTGATCGATGTGATCCCGGTTCGTATAGTGTGGAAAATGCAAAAAATGCGGACATGATGTAGCTAGGGTGATTGATCAGAGAGCATCATACCTATAAAGACTTCTGGAGGAAAATAAAATGCCCCAATTAATATTTAAAGGAATTTCGGTCAATCAAGTGAAAAAAATCAGTACCCTGTTAGTAAAGGAACTAGCAGATCTTTGTGAATGTGAAACTGACAATTTCACGTTAGAAATTCCTCAATCAACATTTGTATTTAATGACAATGAAGTTCAGGGATTTCCATTTATTGAGGTGAAATGGTTTGAACGAGGCCAGGAATTACAAGATCAATTTGCCAAAATTATCACAAAGCACGTCCATTCAGTAAATATTACTGAAGTGGAAGTTGCCTTTAGTGTCTTTTTAGAGGCGGCCTATTATTTAAATGGAAAAAATTTCGCATAGGGCTATGGTATTCTCTATTACATAGTCATTTAGGATTTGTTATAAGACTTATTTTTCACCCCTTTTTAAGATGAATACAAAACAGGGATTAGACAAATACTGTTCCCTGAAAGGGCTGGAAGGGTGGTGAAGTTTTTGAAGGTACAAAGGGCACATGAAATTTTAAATGCTTCCGCTATGATCAACGTTACGTATAAGGATGTACCTGTTTTCATTGAAAATGTGGACAGAGGTCAAGAAATGGCGGTCATTCATCCTGTTGGAGAACCGGACAATAAACAAAGTATTCCAGTATCAGAATTAATAGAGCAATAAAATCGATAAAATTTAAAAAATGTAAAAGTACTATTTGAGACACCGCGCTTTTTGGTGTCTTTTATTTTTGCTTTTTTGATGTGTCTAATCCTCTCATAGTAAATATTAGGTCTTTATTTTAAGTGGTTGAATAGGGGTGGTGTTACAGAGAGAACTAGATTTTTCAGAAGAAAACCGGAATAGATTCTATGATTTGTTCGTAAATTTTAAAAAGTCCAATAACTCATAAAAGATGTTTACTCCCATGATCATTGAAAAAGGGGATTGAAAAATGAATCGAACGAATCTGCGTATCATTGATTTAAGTGTCCCGATGGACAACCAAGCCAAGGAGCCATTTCCTCCTGAAATCGTCTATGAAACACATGAACAGGGAGCCCAACAAGCGGCACAGGTTTTAGGCCTGAAACCAAGCGATTTTCCTGACAATGCAGCCTGGGCGGTCGAAACGGTTACGTTAACTACTCATACCGGAACGCATGTAGACGCACCTTGGCACTATGCGGCACATACAGCGGGACAACCTTCCAGAACCATTGATGAACTCCCTCTTGAATGGTTCTATGGTCATGGAGTCCTATTTGATTTTAGCGATAAGCCCCCCGGATATGAGATTGAGGTAGAAGACTTTGAAAAACAACTAGAGGAAATAGAGTATCAACTACAGCCATTTGATATTATCCTGGTAAGAACAGATGCTGATAAAAAGTATTATCAGGACAATTATGCGGCTGTTCATGCAGGTGTTTCGGCGGAAGCGACAAGATGGCTGATTCACAAGGGAATTAAGGTGATGGGAACGGACGGCTGGGGATGGGATATTCCCTTGTATAAACAAGCAGAGGATTATAAAAGGAACCCACGTGAAGGTGTTCTTTGGGCCGCGCATTATGTAGGAAAAGAAGCGGAGTATTGTCAAATTGAAAAACTAGCAAACTTAGAATTGCTTCCAAAAAGAACTGGTTTTACTGTTGCGGTTTTTCCTATTAAAATCAAAGGTGCCAGTGCTGGTTGGGCTAGGCCTGTGGCGATTTTTGTGTAAAGATGTAAGGCGGGGAAAAAACCCTGCCTTTTCAATTAACTATGAAGTTCAATCCGTAATCACAATAACAGGCGGTATGGTATCATCAACCCTTTGTTTCGACACAACTTCTTTTCATTCCTCAAAACTTCTCATTTTTCATCAAAGGGAAATTTAGCTTCTCTAAGGAATTAAGAGTACGTATTTCATTTTTTAAGCGGGGAGTTGGTAGGGTGCAAAAGAGATGGAAAATGAGCTTAATGGGCGGAATGGCTTCAGCTTTAATATTATCGGCTGCTGCAACTAATTCCGTTCCAAACGTTCAAGCCAAAAAGGAGAATGCGTCTATTCAATTTAATACGGCTTATGAGGGTGTTAAGCTGCCAGAAGAAGTGATTGCGGCCGCAAAAAAGAAGGGGATTGATGTAACCACACATCTTCCTGAACACTTGGTGAAGGGACCTCATGCACTTAATCCAAAAATGTCAGTAGGGACTCAACCGATATCTCCCGAACAAAAAGTCATTGCCCTTTCTTTAAAGTTCCCTGATGAAGTTCCGTCAAAAGTATCCTATGAACACATGCCTTTGGCTCAGTTAAACAATTTGTTGTTTGGAACGGAGTATAACCCTTATGAAATGAAACAATTCGAAAAATACGCCACATACAATGGCGTATCTGCACCAACGAATCGGACGCTAAAAAATTACTATAAAGAAGCCTCATATGGAAAGGTTAATGTTTCCGGGGAAGTCATCGAAGTTCAAATGCCACATCCATACAGCTATTATAAAATTGGTCAGGAAGTAGGAGTGGTCTCAAACGATTATGGTGACTACACGATGGCATTATTGGTGAATGATGCAGTTAAGGCAGCAGACGCCCAAGTAGATTTCTCACAATTTGCTGTAAATGGGGAAGTGCCAAATATTTTCCTCATTCACCCTGGAACCGGGGCGGAATGGAATTTAGACCCGGGCATAATTTGGTCTCATAAATGGGAAGTGAGCGAAGCCGCCTATTATAACGAATATGTGAACACGGGTGTGGAACCTGCTAATTGGGATTACGAAGCACATAAAATTACCGTTGATGGAGTGAAAGTCAACAGCTACGCCATTGAGCCGGAGGTCGGTGGAGACTTAACAGGTTATTTAGGAGCGGTAAGCGGACCATATCCGCCACAAGTTGGAGTGTACGCGCATGAATTTGGTCATGTTCTTGGTCTCCCAGATCTGTATGATTACGGCTATGATTCCGAAGCGATGGGTGCCTACACGATTATGGCTTCCGGCAGTTGGACCCGTTATCCAAACGCGGCACCATATTCCGGTAATTCACCGGTTCATTTTGATGCCTGGTCAAAAGTTTTTCTTGGTTTAGAGGGGGTTGATACTCTAACCACGGGACAAAAAACTTACACATTAAACCCTGCTTCGAGTGCGAAAGGGGCAGTAAAACTTGTGGTGCCAGGTTCGAATGGAAGTGAATATTTCTTACTTGAGAATCGCCAGCAGCAACCAGGTACGTTTGATTTAGGGCTTTCTCGTTATGGAAGTCATGGATTAGCCATTTATCATGTCGATGAAAACGTATTGTCACGAAATTTCTGGCGTCCAAATGAAGCTCAAAACTGGTTCCAATCCCGCAAACAGCAGGTAATTCAGGATCCTTCGACAGGTGAAACTCATTATGGGGTTGCCGTTATTCAAGCCGATAACCAATGGGATTTGGAAAGAAATCGCAACAGTGGGGACCCTGGTGATTTATTCACGACGGGTAAAGTATTCAGCCCAACCTCCACACCAAACTCTGGATCCTATTATTTTTCGAACGGTACAGGTACAGCCACCAATTACACAGGCATTTTTGTGAAAAATATGAAAGAAAATGCGGATGGCTCTATTACTTTTACAGCTGGATTTGAGAAATAAGAGTGGTTTGAATGATAAACCGGAAGCCTAATTTGGCTTCTGGTTATTTTTTGTGAAAGAAATTTAACTTTCCTAAAGGATATTAAGATGTGTCAGTTGAACTTTAAAGGGGACTTATTTTTTTACTAAAGGAGGGTCAGATTAATGAAAATTGGTTTTATCGGTTTAGGAACGATGGGGCTTCCAATGGCAAAGAATTTGCTGAAAAATGGTTATGAACTAACAGTTTTTAATCGTACCAAAGAGAAAATGGATCTTCTCAAAGAAGAAGGGGCCATCCTTGCTGGTTCTCCTAAGGAAGTTGCCTTAAAAAGTGATATTGTATTCACGATGCTTACTGCCGATGCGGCCGTAGAGGAAGTAGTACTTGGTGAAAATGGTATCGTTTACGGTGCCCATCCAGAATTGATCGTGATCGATTCCAGTACCATCTCACCATCAACAAGCAAAAAATTGGCCAAGGAACTTCGAGAGCGTGAAGTGGAAATGCTTGATGCTCCGGTTACAGGTAGTGAACCGCAAGCCATTGAGGGAATTCTTACCTTTATGGTAGGCGGTAATAAGGGGATTTTTGAAAAATGTATGCCTTTGTTTTTAGCGACAGGACAAGGTGCTTATTATATGGGTGAAAATGGGAAGGGATCCTATACGAAGTTAGCAAATAATATCATGTCTGCCATTAATCTAATATCGTTCACAGAAGCGGTTACAATGGCAACAAAAGCTGGCATTGATCCGGAAATCTTTGTTAAGGTCGTCAATGGCGGAGGAGCTAGAAGCGGCCAAGTCGACAATAAGGCACCCAAGATTTTAAACCGCGATTTTACACCACACTTTATGACGAAATTAATACATAAAGATCTTGGTTTAGCAGCGGATGTAGCAAAAGAGTTAGAAGTTTCAGCTCCTGTTCTCGCCATAGTTAAAGAAATCTTTCAAATGGCTAAAGCAAAAGGATATGGTTCAGAAGATATGAGTGCCGTCATTAAATGCTATGAAGAGTGGGCAGGGGTTACAGTTGAAAAAGTAAAATAAATTTCCGGATCCCAGGCGATCACGGATTGCTTGGGATTTTTAATATTAGTGATGGGCAAAAAACTGACTTGTGGACTTTGTTTATTTTTGGTAATACCAGTTTGCTAATATTATGACTAAACATCTTCATTCAATAGGTATCCCTGAATTGGAAGTTGCCTTGAGTGTATTTTTGGAGTCAGCCTAATACTATAATGTAAAAAGTTTTGCATAAATACCTTTGTTTTATGAAAAACAGCGTATTCATCGCGCTGTTTTTTGTGTTTTTATTCCTAATTGCAGAAATTATGAATAAAATAAATCCCATTATTCAACGAATTTTGTTGCGATCATTTAACTAAAGAAGGTGAATCACTATGTCGGCATTAAAAGGTTTTCTGCCCAGCACATCCGGTTTTAAATTTGGAAACAGCTTTCCACATGTTCCATTAAAGAAAATAAAAGTGTTGGGTCAGCAAATTCCACTGGGCGATGCATCCTATGGTCTTTGTGGCGGAATGATTTATGCTGTCATGGATTATTTTGAAGCAAAAATGCAGATTCCGTCCAATACGACAGCACCTTCCTCTGGCCCTTTGTTCGAATATATCGTTAATCGGCAGATTGAAAGCTTTCATTTGCCTTTAGGTCTTATGAAATATATGGTTTTGATGAATCCTTTCCTCTCGGATCACGAAACAAAGGCAAGTCATATAGGAGTTGCACCCCACGGCAGGGGATGGAGAATAATGAAAGAGGAATGGCCGATAATAAAAAATGATCTTGATAACGAAAAGCTATCACCGCTTGGTTTAGTCAGAGTAAAATCTCTTAATCCTTTTGAAATAAGAAGAAATCATCAAGTTCTTGCCTATGGGTATGACTTGAATGAAAACAATCTGTCCATTCAAATCTATGATCCTAATTTTCCAAACGATGATCAGGTAACTATATCCTTAAATATTGGAAAGTCTGAGTCCCCAACCAGCGTTTTTCATTCAAAATCATCTGATCCGATTTATAGTTTCTTTAGGACGGATTACAAGTTTAAAAGGCCGATAGTTTTGAACTAGATAGCAAGCGGATTTTTTAGTTAAGTGGACGTAATGAAGCCTGGTGAAGAAAATTATAATTGATCAGACTCGACAAACGGTAATTATGCTTTTGTTTTCCATGGTGATGGAAATCTCGTACTCTATAAAAGAAAGTGCCTTCCAGTCTTGCTATGATAGGCAGAACACCCTACATAAAAATTGTATAATTCCCAACATGCAAAAGCATCGGTTTTTAACACCGATGCTTTTCGATTTTGTTAGTAAACTGACAAGATATTTAGTTATAGCGGGTTTCTAGAGTATTGGGGACCTTTTATTACATAATTCCAATGTACCAATATTTAGGTGAAATTATGTAACGATTATTCTAATCTATTTGAACTAACAGCCTATAAATATCTTCCAATATCTTCTATGCGGAGAGTATACTATTTTTATTAAGCAATTAATATTGATAGGAGTTGCAATGATTTGTTACGAGGGGAAAATGCTGTTATTGTTGGCGGAGGTATATCTGGAAAATTGGCTGCACGTGTACTGTCTGATTTTTTCCAAGAGGTAATTATTTTAGAGCGTGATTCAGAACCACATGGACCTTTTCCAAGAAAAGGTGCACCACAAGGCGAGCATATCCATGCGCTCCTTTTTGCCGGTGCGAATGGTCTCGAAGAGCTGTTTCCTGGGATTACTGAGAAGTTTAACGAAAGTGGAGCTGTTAAAATCAATTCCACCCAAGACATTGCATGGTTTCACCATGGGGTTTGGAAACTCCGCTATGAAGGAGACTACACAACCATTCTTCAAACACGCCCACATCTAGAATGGCATATTGAACAATATATTAAAAGTATCCCAAACATAACCATTAAGTACAGTCAAAACGTTCAAAACTTTTTATATTTTGAAGAAGAAAATCGAATTACTGGAGTCGAAATAATCAATGGCAACGACTCCATAAGAACCATAAATGCAGACCTGATTGTAGATGCAAGCGGAGTAAACAGTCTTTCCTCAAGATGGCTAAACAAACGAGAAGTACATATTCCAGAGGAGACGGTTAAAATTGACTTAAGTTATTTTACAAAAACCCTTCAACTCCCTGACAACAAAAACAGGGACTGGTCCATTAAACTTGTGTATCCAACCCCTCCCTTTGAAAAAATTGGCGGAGGCATTTCGAAGGTAGAGGGAAATCGTTATTTAGTCACGTTTATGGGATATCATAACGAAATTAACGAAAAAGAAATACTGAAAAGTGACGACGGCTTTATAGAAATAGCAAAAAAGTTGCCAAAAATGGACATCTATCAAGAACTACAGGATGCAACTGCTTTATCCAGCACCTCTACCTTCCGTTTACCGAATATCACTTGGAGAAGATTTGATAAGTTGAATAATTTTCCAAACGGTCTTTTGATGATTGGGGATACGATATGTCGAATCGATCCTTTTTTTGGGCAAGGTATGAGTATTGCAATCCTAGAAGCGCTAGCATTAAAAAAATTGCTTACGAACCAAAAGCACTCAAATCAAAAAATGATTGAAACCTTTCATCAACAGGCTGTGAAAATCATTTCCCCTATTTGGAATATGGTAATAACAGAAGATTTTCGTTATCCGGCTACTATTGGGAAAAAGCCCACAGGTCTTTCTATTCAACAATGGTATGCGAAAAACATTTTTCATTTATCATCTGAGGATAAAGATATCTATAACTCTTTTATTAAAGTTATGCACCTTCTTCGCCCAACTTCCACCCTGATGCATCCAAGAATTATAAAAAGTGTGTTGAAGCGGACATTTACAAATAATCGTTAGTATTTTCTCTCTAGTAATATGATTGATAAAGAGGATTTTTAGATAAAAAGCTGCTGTTAATCTTCCCCCGAAAAGTTGGACAAAATATTAAGCTGCCTGCTCGGTGGTAAGAAGTCTGTATTCAACTGGATTCCTTCCACCGAGTTTTTACAAAACTATCTCTTTTGCAGTTTCCGTTGTACTTCTATAGTCATTCAAACTGCTAGCATTTTATGAGCAAGCTTATCCAAGGAAATCATAACCCCAAACCCGATCTAATATGATGGCTTTACTCATCACAATCCCGTGGTGCATGACCAAAAATTTGAGAAGCTCATATTCGGTTGGAGATAGTTCCAATATTCTTCCATTATAAAGGTCAAAAAGGAGATAGGTTATTTCCTTTGTTTTAGAGTATAATTGCAATTTTGAAAGATTAGATGGTCTATTTTTAGATCTTTTTAGGTGATGTAATTATATTTTATGTTTAAATGACTTTCTTACCAAAATATGGGTCTATTGTGATAGCTTTTGAAATATATTTTTTATCGGGTTATTTCATGTCCTACCTAACCATTATCGAATTACCAGTAAGTTATGGGTTTGTTGGATGATAAATGCCTAAACATTGTTATTCTCAGGAGGAATCACATGACTTTTACTCTAGGAACACAATTTATCCCAATTGCAAAACAATCCATTACAATGAACTCTAACTCGATCACTTCACTCACCAGTTCAAGCGGGGACCGATT
>NZ_NUNF01000071.1 GCF_002585305.1 Bacillus sp. AFS037270
TGTGAAAAACGGTGTTAAAATCCCCAATATAAACGGTTAAAAATTCCCCAAAAATAACGGATAATTGTCTCGATACATCAAAATTTTTTTGAGTGGAGAGACAACATGTTAAAGGATGGGGAATTTTTTATGATCAGAGAGTTACATCAGAAAGGATGGACTCAAACTGCAATTTCAGAAGAAACAGGGTTTGATAGAAAGACCATTAGGAAGTACATAAACCAGAATCAACTTCCTAAAATAAAGGGGGATAAAAAAAGTAAAGGAAGCAAATTAGATGACTATAAAGAGTATTTGTTAAAGAGACTTAAAGAAGGAACCACAAATTGTGTAGTTTTGTTAGAGGAGATACAGGGAATGGGCTATGATGGCCAAATGACAATACTAAGGGAGTTTATTAGTCCCTTTCGTGAAAAACCTAATAAGCAGTCAAGTATCCGTTTTGAAACTCCTCCAGGTAAACAAGCTCAAATGGATTGGGGTGAATTAGGAGAACACGAGATTGACGGTAAGAAACAGAAACTTTATGTATTCGTCATCGTCCTTGGATATTCAAGAATGAAATACATGGAGATTACAACAACAATGAACATGGAACAACTGATGAAGTGTCACATGAATGCTTTCTCGTATTTTAATGGTGTTCCATCACAAATTCTTTATGACAACATGAAGACTGTAGTGATTAAGCATAGCCCGACTGAAATTAGATTCAATAGAAAATTTGAGGAGTTTTTAGCTTACTATGGCATTGTTCCAAAAGCTTGTAAACCAGCTCGTCCTCAATCTAAAGGTAAAGTGGAAAGTGCAGTTGGATATGTGAAGAAAAATTTTATGCAGCGAAAGTTGGAGCCATCCCTAGTTAAGATGAATGAGAGTCTAATAGAATGGTTGGACAAAATAGCTAATAAGAAGCCTAATCAAACAACCAAGGAATCACCGTTTGAACGGTTTGAAGTGGAACAAGAGAAATTACTAAATTGGAACCAACGCCCTCTATTCCCAATGAGTAGATGGACAACTACTAGAGTTGACCAACAGGGTTATATCTCTTACGAGAATAAACTGTACTCTGTCCCCTACCGTTATAAGGGAGCAGAAGTGAAGATTAAAGAGACTTTAGAACACCATATCGAAGTTTACTATGAACTAGATTGTATTGCAACACATCCAATGATCAATGGGAATACCAAATCAATCGCTCAATTGAAACATTACAAAGAAAATAAAAAAGAAGAGACGAAAGTGACACCTAAAGGTTTGGCGACCGGTCACAATCCTCTCTCTGGTCCAAAAGTGGAACAACGTTCCCTCTTGGTGTATGAAGAACAGTCAAAGGTTGGTGAATATGAATGAACACTGACCTTCTAACTGAACGTCTTAAAAGTGTAGGTTTTCATTTAACCTCAAATCGAATCGAAGGCATTTTAGAGGATGCCTCTAAAGATAATGTATCATATTCTGACTTTCTTAACATCGTTTTATTACAAGAAATTGAAAGTAAAGAGAGACAAAACCTTGAAAGACGGCTTAAAAAATCTAAACTACCATTTTATAAAAAAATTGAGGACTTTGATTTTGAATTTCAAACAAGCGTCAATGAACGTAGAGTAAAAGAGGTAATGACTTGTCGTTTCATCCAAAATGGAGAAAACATCTTACTCCTGGGTCCGCCAGGAGTAGGGAAAACTCACCTAGCAATAGGTCTAACAATTGAAGCAATAGAACAAGGAAATACAGCCTATTACACCAGATGTGATGATTTTATTTTATCTTGTAAAAAGGCTGAGCAGCGTGGAACTACTGCCCGCCTAGTTAATAAATTGTGTGTTCCTGAAGTATTAATTATTGACGAAATGGGTTATTTTCCATTTGATGAGCTTAGTGCTAATCTATTGTTTCAAATCATTTCAAAAAGGTATGAGCATGGATCTATAATTATTACGTCCAATAAATCCTATGTTGAATGGGGGAAAATATTTGGAGATGATGTTTTAGCTACGGCCGTTCTCGACCGTTTATTGCACCATTCAATAACGTTTAATATTAAAGGACAATCATATAGGTTAAGAGAAAAACAACGGGCTGGCGTTCAACCAATACAAGGTTGAACGCTGAAATTGGGGATTTTTTAACCGTTGGAAATGGGGAAAAATAAACCGTTGTTGACA
>NZ_NUNF01000072.1 GCF_002585305.1 Bacillus sp. AFS037270
GAGTAGGACGTTGCCAGGCATGAAAAAGGACAATCTTAGACGATTGTCTTTTTTTGTTTTTCCAAGATATAATTAAAGATGGGTATATAACCTTTCAGCTTTCCGCAAAATACCATTAATGATTATTTAGGGAGTTGGCATTTTTGGGAAAAAAGGGGATACAGATTCCAGTCAAGGAATCATATGAAGAAAACATTGAATACTTGAAACAAGAACTGCGTGTTGGAAAAAGCTTCGATATTATCCACCGCAAAATTGATTATGCAGGACATAAAATGAGCATGTTCCTCGTGGATGGGTTTGCCCAGGCGAATATCCTGCTTTTAATCATGAAGGAGATTGAAAAGCGGAAACCCGAGGAATTTAAGGATGATCCAATAAATGAGCTTGTTAGAACATTTATACCACATGTTGAGGTAGTAACCACACCTGACTTGGAGGAAGTAATAGCCCAAGTTCTTGCTGGGCAAACTGCTTTAGTTGTTGAACAAGGCAGTAAAGTAGTCCTGATTGATTCAAGGGAATATCCAATTCGTTCCCCTCAGGAACCTGATATTGAGCGAGTAGTTCGTGGGCCGCGTGATGGGTTTGTGGAAACGATTGTATTTAACCTTGCATTAATCCGAAGGCGGGTAAGAGACCGATCATTAGTCATGGAATATGTACAGGTAGGAAATCGATCAAAGACAGATGTAGCATTAGTATACATAGACAGTATTGTTGATATGGAAAACGTGAGAATGCTGAGAGAAAAACTTGAGGATATTTCAGTAGATGGGGTTTCCATGGGTGAAAAAACAATAGAAGAGTTTGTCTTCGGCAGGAACTATAACCCGTACCCATTAGTTAGATACACGGAAAGAGCTGATACAAGTTCTGTTCATTTAATGGAAGGGCATGTACTTATTGTTGTCGATGGCTCACCGAGCGTTATGATCTGTCCAGCTACTTATTGGCATCATCTGCAGCATGCTGAGGAGTATCGGCAGAAGCCCTTGGTAGGTGGCTTTTTACGATTTGCAAGATTTGTTGCAGTTGCCGCCTCATTATTTCTATTACCTATATGGTATACCTATGCAACAAATGAGCAGCTACTTTCTGAACGATGGAAGTTCATTGGGGTAAAGGATCATGGAGAAATCGCTCTTATTTGGCAATTTCTTATTGCTGAAATCGGAATTGAGATTTTGCGGATGGCGGCCATACATACCCCTAATGCTCTTGCTACTGCCCTTGGTATCGTCTCTGCTATCATTATCGGGGATGTAGCGGTCCAAGTCGGGATTTTTACCCACGAGGTAGTGCTTTACGTTGCGGTTGCTGCTATTGGAACATTTGCAACACCTAGTTATGAATTAAGCCTTGCGAATCGTATTTTCCGTGTTTTCTTTTTAATCATGGTCGCAATACTCCAAGTACCGGGTTTAGTTATCGGGATTACGTTATGGATCTTACTGTTAGTCGTAACAAAGACGATGAATATTCCATATTTATATCCGTTTATGCCGTTTAATCCCCTTGATTTCAAATTAGTTCTTCTACGCTCACCTGTTCCATATAGTAATTTGCGAGGACACATGCTAAACCCACAGGATCGATCAAGACAAGATGACTAAGCCTATCAGACCTATCTAATCTGATAGGCTTTTTCCATTGATAGGCAAAGGAGAATGGCCCCATTAAGATTTTACTCCTATTAATATAAATGCAACCCCGAGTAAAATCCAGACGATTTTCATGACAGATATATCTCCAACAATCCCTACTAAGCCTATTGTTGTGGTTAAAATTAATATAATAGGACCCACAAGGGCGAGTGAGGAATTAATCATTAAAGCTTTTTCAACTGAATTAAATCTAAGCATTAAAATAGCTGCAAATATCTCGATACTGCCAGATAATAATCGTAAAAAGGCCATTCCCAAAACTGCTTTTTCTAAAATTATAAACATAGCTACCTCCCGAAAATATCATTTTCACCACATTATATGTTGATTTTTTCAAGAGAAGGACATGTTTTTTTCCTAACTTAATTGCATTTTAAAAAGGGAACATCAAATTAGTTTAAACCCGCTAATTAAAATCATAATAGCCATAATCGTTCTTAGTGGTTTTTCGGGGAATTTAGAAGATAAGTTGCTTCCTAAAATGACACCTGGGATGGATCCGGTTAAAAGATTAACCATTAAGAAGAAATCAACATTACCAATACCGGCATGCATGATTCCAGCGGCTGTAACTAAGAGGAAAGCATGGGCAATATCTGTTCCAACGAGCTCTGATGGGCTTAATCGGTAGAGAAAGATCATGGCTAAGGCAAACAATGAACCTGAGCCAATCGAAGTTAATCCAACAATAAAGCCTAATACCGCCCCTAAACCAATTGTTAATGCCCGTTTCTCTTCAAGAGGCTTCATTTGCAGATGATTCCACTTATTTTTATTTTTCATAAATGTTTTAAACAGGGTAGATAATGCCACCAATATCAAAACATAGCCAAGTGCATGTTTAATCACTAATTCTTGATTGTGAAAATAAGAATCAAATAAGTGAAGGAGTGCAACAGCCATGACCGCACTGGGAATGCTTCCAATCGCTAAATATTTGACCAGTTGAAGGTTGATGGTCTTTTGTCTCCAATGCTGAATAGATCCAAAGAGTTTTGTAATGGAGTTGTAGAAAAGATCCGTCCCAACAGCAATGGATGGATTTATCCCTATTAATATTAAAATCGGTGTTAACAAGGCTGCACCACCAACGCCTGTTAACCCGACCATAAAACCAATCACTAAACCCATGAAAATAATCCCAACGCTCATTAGGCAACACTCCATAGAAAAAATACTTACAACACTAAATTATGAAGTAGTTATCCGCCTTGTTACATATAACTTGTAAGCCAAAAAAGCTGACCCAGTTCTTCTCTAAGTCAGCCGATTATGGAATCATAATTATTTTTCTTCTTCATTCAGTTTAATTTTCTTACATCCAACATACAAACAAGAGAAGATATCGAGTCCTGGCTTAGCTTTAGCTAGCCCTTTAATATAGGGTGTAATTAAATCTTTAAAGTCTGCTCCCACTTCATCCTCTTCTAAAATGCCGTAAACATAAAGTTTCTTTTCGGCAAATAAGAAGGCCACATTCCCGACTCCCTTGTTTTTTCCATCAACCACATTTAAAACTTGATATTCCGGGGTAATGACCTCGGGTGAAAAATAAATTTGCAATGAAATCTTCTCCTTTAATTTCTATGGTTAGGATTAGGTGGTGTTACGTAAACTGGAGCTTCTCAAATAGTGAATCATTTTCTTCGGTCGGTTTCTTTTTAGCGACATGGATTAGCATCATGCAAAGAAGGCCGCATAATAGCGTTAATCCTGCGGTAGAAAGAAACATTCCAGATCTGGACCATTCCATTAATGTACTAAAGATAGGAGGGCCGATGGCTACCCCTAAAAAACGAACTGATCCATATAGGGAAGTGACAAATCCTCTTCTGTCAGATGGAACGGAACCAGTAATAAAGCTATTAATGCACGGCAGTACAAGGCCAGTGCCGATACTGCTGACAACCAGAACTGCAAAGAACGGTAATAATTTAGTAAAGAACACTAGAGATGCAAAAGAAGCTGTCATTAATAAACAACCAATAACAATTAGTTTTTTCATAAGACTCATTTTTTTTCCGATATTGCTTCCGGTGATATAGGAAGTAGTGGTCATAAATAAAAGCGGTATTGCTAATATAGCCCCTTTTAACAAGCCGTCAATATGATGGTCTTTCTCGAGTATATCTGAGATATAAAACAATATCCCAAACAATGTAAATAAACAGGAAGCCCCTGTTAAATAAGCGGCAAACAGCCAGCGGCCTTCTGTTTTAAACACTGAGACAAGACCTTTAATATATTTTTTAACTGGCGGAGGTTCTTTTTCTGCCTTTTTCTCTTTAATAAAAAAGATGGTTAACAAAACGGATAGTAAGCAAAAGATTGGAAAGGCAAAGAAGGCTGCATACCAAAAGAGCAGGGCTAATAACGACCCAATAATCGGGCTGATTACCTTTCCGAACCCATTGGAGGCTTCCACTAATCCTAATACCTTACTTTGTTCGCCACCCTTAAATAAGTCGCCTGCTAAAGCCATCGCTATGGGTGCTGTTCCTGCCGCACCCATTCCCTGCATAATCCTCCCAGCCAATATCCATGTGTAGGCATTTGAAAACCAAGCCGCTGCCGCACCAGCTAATAGTCCACCGCAGCCATACAAAATAAGTGCAGGGATGATGACAGCCTTTCGAGAAAATCTGTCGGATAAGTAACCTAATATGGGTATTGAGATTGCTGCAGCAATCGAAAATACTGAGATAATCAAACTTGTCTGAAATTGGGTTACATTCAGTTCTGTTTTCATCTTCGGGAGGATAGGGATCAGCATCGAGTTCCCCAGAACTAAAATCAGCGGAATAGAACCGATGGATGCTATCGTTAAGCCTTTATGTTTTTGCTTTGGCAAGGATGTACACCCCTAACTATAAAATTAAGCTTTATTATTGTTTGTTCTAGAGGAATGTTTATACATGACAAATGCCTAATTACTCGGTGTAATAGCCCAATGTATACACATTCACCCAGTTCTTGAATAATCTATCCTAGAAAAATAGAGGAGGCGCATTGCCTATGAATTTTTTAACATTACCGGAAAGGACTTTTGGAAATCGAACTTACGGTTTGACTTCTGTCATTGATTTCGGGACCCCAATAGGGGAGTTAAAAAATATATTATCTGATTATGGTGACATCATTGATATTGCCAAAATTGGAATTGGTTCTGCCTATGTTACCCCAAATTTAAAGGAAAAAGTGAATCTTTATAAGGAGTACCAGATTAAACCGTATTGTGGAGGAACCTTATTTGAGAAATGCTATTATCAGAATAAGATTCCTGAGTATCTCGCGTACTTAAGCAGCTTAGGTATTAATTGGCTTGAAATCTCCAATGGGACCTTGGATATTCCACTTCAGGAGCGTTTACAATTGATTTCCCAAATAAAGGATGATTTTCATGTAATTGCGGAAGTGGGCTCGAAGGATTGTAATAACGAAATGCCTATCTCTGATTGGAAAAAAGAAATTCAATTGCTTCTAGATGCTGGATGTGAATATGTCATAACCGAAGGCCGGGATTCCGGCACATCTGGAATTTATGAAAAGTGTGGAACCGTTAAATCCAATTTAGTACATGAATTATTAAAAGATTTAGATACACGAAAAATTATCTTTGAGGCTCCATCTGCCAAACATCAAATGTATTTTATAAAAGAAATTGGTCCTAACGTAAATTTAGGAAATGTGAAACTTCAGGATGTACTTGTTTTGGAATCACAGCGCCGTGGTCTTAGAAGTGAAACCTTTTTTCTGGAGGCTTAAGATGAACATTACTTTAATACGGCACCTTCCAACAGAATGGAATAAAAAAACATGGCTTCAAGGAAGACGGGACATTGACCTCGCTCCTGTCACTGAGGAGTTCGTCAATAAAATAGAGCAAAATCAGGAGCAGCTCCAAAAACAGCCGTTTGACATAGTATTGGCTAGTACCCTGAAACGAACCCATCAAACAGCACATCTATATGGTTATCAGCCTAAAACCGAAGGATTATTGGATGAATTAGATTTTGGTCCATTTGAGGGAGTTCCAAAGGGGAAGCTCATCAATGAGTATGGTGATAAATGGATAGAAAACCCAAAGGAACTGATTCTGGGTGAGAGTTTAAAGAACCTCGAGGCTCGAATTGCACTATTTTTAAAAAAATATAAAGACTACCATAATGTATTAGTTTTCGGTCACGGCTCGTGGATAAGAGGGTTTGTTTCTTATGTAAACTTTGGCGACATCAACAACATGAATAAAATAATCGTCGAAAACAATCAATGTATTACCATAGAAGTGGAAATGAGTGAATGAAATGGAGGGCTAAGTTTTGTCTGAACTGTTAACGTATGAAAATTGGAATGAAGAGAAAATAGCCTCCTTTATAAACAATAAACCAGATTTCCTGGATGTTTTAAAATGGGCTTATCAGGAGTATAAGGATGATATAGTATATTCCTGCAGCTTCGGTGCAGAGGGGATTGTTTTAATTGATTTAATTTATAAGGTTAACAAACAAGCTAAAATTATTTTCCTTGATACAGGTCTGCATTTCCCCGAAACATATGAATTAATTGAAAAAGTTAAGGAACGTTACCCTTTATTAGATATTACAATGCTAAAACCAAAGGCCAGCTTAGAGGATCAAGCAAAATGGTATGGGGACGAATTATGGAAGCATAATCCCAATTTATGTTGTCATATGAGAAAAGTAGTCCCCTTAAAAGAAGCCTTATCCAATGTTTCGGCATGGATCTCCGGTTTAAGAAGAGACCAATCTCTCACAAGGAGAAATACCCAATATATAAATAAGGATGATAAATTTCATAAAGTAAAAATTTGCCCACTTATTCATTGGTCCTGGGAAGATATCATGACCTATATTACCTTAAATAATCTTCCATATAACCCACTGCATGATCAAGGATATCCAAGTATCGGATGTGCACCGTGTACCCAGCCTGTTACCAATACCGGGGATCTTCGTGCAGGGCGCTGGGCTGGTAATACAAAAACAGAATGCGGACTCCACGAGGGATAAAGAACAAACCAAAAAACATGCTGACCGAATAATTGGGAGGTCTAGGGAGGAGAAAGATATGAGTGAGAGTATGCCGCACGGCGGCAAATTAATAAATCGAATAGATGTTCATTTTTCAAAAGAAAATATTCGAAACTCTGTCGAACTCAGTAAATTGGAATTAAGTGATTTGGAATTAATCGCTAATGGTGCTTATAGCCCGCTCGAAGGATTTATGGAAAAAAGGGATTATGATTCGGTTGTACAGAATATGAGGTTATCTAACGGACTTCCATGGTCCATCCCAATTACGTTAGCGGTCGAGCCTTTGAAAGCAAAACAACTCAAAATTGGAGAAACAATCAACTTAATTCACGGTAATACCATTTATGGTGTGATGACGATAAAGGAAATGTTTCGTCCAGATAAAAAGATTGAAGCCGACAAAGTATATAGAACGATTGATCCTCACCATCCTGGAGTTAAAAAGCTGTTTGATCGTCCGGAGATTTATATTGCTGGTCCGATAACCCTTATCAATAGACCGGAGAAAATGATCTTTGAAAGCTTTTATTTAGATCCTCTTCAAACCAGGAAGATATTCAAAGAGCTAGGCTGGAAGACAGTTGTTGGGTTTCAAACAAGAAATCCTGTTCACAGGGCTCATGAATATATACAAAAATCAGCTCTAGAAATTGTTGACGGTTTATTCTTAAATCCGTTGGTCGGTGAGACAAAGGCCGATGATATCCCAAGTGAAATTAGAATGAAGAGCTATCAAGTATTACTCGAAAATTATTATCCACAAGACCGTGTCTTCTTGTCTGTTTTTCCAGCTGCCATGCGTTATGCCGGACCGAGAGAAGCCATTTTTCATGCCATTGTCCGGAAAAATTATGGATGTACGCATTTTATTGTAGGAAGAGATCATGCAGGGGTTGGAAATTATTATGGGACCTATGATTCCCAAAAAATTTTCAGTCATTTTACAGAAGAAGAATTAGGGATTAAACCACTATTCTTCGAACATAGTTTCTACTGCAGAAAATGCGAAAATATGGCGTCTGCAAAAACATGTCCTCATGACCGAGGGTATCATGTAATTTTATCGGGGACGGCGGTTAGAGGAATGCTGAGAAATGGCGTTCATCCTCCAAAGGAATTCAGTCGTCCAGAGGTAGTGGAAATCCTTATCCAAGGTATGATAGAAACTTATATAAATGAAAATTCAAGTATTGGCTAGCTGCTAAAACAACTAAAGGGTGTAGGAGAATGAATAAAAGAGGTAACATCACCTGGCATCACACAACGGTTACAAAAAAAGACCGTCTCCTTTTAAATGGTCATAAAAGCTGCGTTCTTTGGTTTACCGGTTTGTCCGGGTCAGGAAAATCCACGCTGGCCAATGCCGTTGACCATATGTTATTTCAAGAATCCTATCGAAGCTATGTATTGGATGGGGATAATATCCGTCATGGATTAAACCGTGATTTAAGCTTTCTGCCAGAGGACAGGAAAGAAAATATCCGCAGAATCGGTGAAGTGGCAAAACTGTTTGTCGACAGTGGGCAGATTGTATGTACTGCTTTTATCTCCCCTTTCCTTGAAGACAGGGAGCTTGTCCGCACAATGTTTGAACCCGGTGAGTTTATTGAAATCTACTTAAATTGTCCTATATTGGTTTGTGAAGATCGCGATCCTAAAGGACTGTATAAAAAGGCAAGGAAAGGTGAAATCTCTGAATTTACAGGAATCTCATCTCCATATGAGGCCCCAATTAGTCCGGAAATTATAATTGATTCCGATAAAATGACGATCGAAGAATCTGTAGACAAAGTAATTGGATATTTAAAAGATAAGAAGATTCTATAGCGGATCTTCTTATCTTTTACGCCAATTAGCAGTTAAGAAGCTAATCTTATGGATTTTTAGTTCGTATATATAATCTATGATATTGGTCGAAAAAAATTGGCAAATAATCGCGAAAATCACAATTTTATAATCGATCACAAGGGCAGTTAATAAGAATATCAACAGGTTAATTCCCATCATCACTTTACCAGGACTCCAATTTTTGTAGGTAGCAATCATTAAAGCCGGAATGACCATCCCGCCGCTCGATGCACCGGCCCGAATGAGAATCCCCACGCCAATTCCGAAAAAAACACTGCCAGCAATTAAATCCAATAACAGATGTACATGTATATGTGGGATCTGCAAAGTTATGAAATTTACAGTTGTCGAAGTAGTGGCAACAGAGAGGATGGTTCTAAACGTCCATGTGTAGCCAAAATAACGGATGGCAAAAAATAAAAAGACTATATTAGCAATCCATAAGGAAAATCCCAATGATAAATGAAACCAATGATTCATTAGAATAGCAATTCCGGCAGCCCCGCCAGATGGAATAGAATGAGGAAATAGAAACAAGGACATAGACATCCCCTGCAGGCTTGCTCCGAATATTAAGCAGCAATATGTAAAAAATGTTCTTCTCATAAGCTATCGGATTCTATCGCTAATCGTTTAATAGTTCTTACCAAGTTCATAACCCCCTAGGACAATCCTTACTTGTCCATTTTATGTGGGTTCTACCCCAAATATGAAGGATTGTTAAATGGATAATTTTTCATGTGGAAGTTTACATGAAGAGGTGATATTATTTAAAAGCTCCTTCGAGATGAGGTCATCTTTATAATAATTTTAAAATTATGGTTGACAATTTTTTGAGGGATGTGTTATGATATTTCTTGTCGCTTATGACATGTTGTTCTTTGAAAACTAAAC
>NZ_NUNF01000073.1 GCF_002585305.1 Bacillus sp. AFS037270
TTTAGTTTTCAAAGAACAATGTCACTTATAAAAAGTGGCAAGAATATTACTCTATCACATTCCTAAGATTCTATCAATCATCAATTATTTCCAATTGCAATTGACTTCCATTCTCTTTTTTATGAGCAACTCTTATAGTCTATCACATTGTGCATATCAAAACAAGAGAAAGTTTTTTCTAACTGTTTCTTATCCACTCTTTTAAAGAGCGACTTTACTAGTTTAACACCGTCGGTGTTCACTTGCAACAGATTTTTTTATTCTACAATAATCATCTGTACATCGTTCAATTCGTTTTCCGATTTGAATTTTATCGCTCCCCCACCTCATTGATCCATTAACGGATATAAAGTTACTTGAATCCTCCAAAAACACGTTTTGGAGGCACCATCAAGGACGTTGAACTTGGCGCAGATTGTTAAGGGATCGATTCCATTAATGCGGGGGATTGCCCGAAGGGGGCAAGATCAAAAAAGGATAATCCTTTCAATTCCTTTGACTTGATGTCCATGGAGTTTATCTCTAGATTCTTATCACAAAAGATACTCCATTCTCCTCTAAGTCCATTTGAAAATAAATTCAATCAAACTTTCGAAGAGTTAACTTTGAAAGAAAAAGAAGTATTGAATCTAGTTCAAAAAGGTTTTACGAACGTCGATTTAGCATGTGAATTATTCATAAGTGTCAATACCGTAAAAAAACATTTGCAAAGTATATCCAAGAAGCTTGATGTCACAAACCGTACCAGTTTTTGCTATAAGATAAATACACTATGACAAAGGACCGTTTGTGGACAAATAAAGTTTTATTTCATATAAAAAAACAACCCCCATGAAAATAAAAGTAGCCGCCAATTAATGAAAAAACATCAATTGGCGACTACTTTTTGTATAGTGAATTTTCCCTCTCAATTCCACCTATCAGCTTCTGGAATGATCAGGCTTTCCCTTGTCATTTTATAACCAAATTAAAAAGGATCATGCCTTTACATGATCCATCTCTTCCCCATTTAGAGTTTTACTGATCTATAATCATCACGGAAGAAACAACACTTGCCGCCTTCTTTTCGTTTTGAAATAAGTCTGCAAGAACATAGACGACCTTTCTTCCCATCCTTTCAACTTTGGCCACAACCGTCACCTCTCCCATGAGGACAGGTCTATGAAAAGTCGTGTGCAAATCTATTGAGGTAAAGCCTTGTTCACCACTTATTTTAGTAGCAATTGCATATGCCATCATAATATCAGCTGCAGATGAAACAAACCCCCCCATTGCTACACCTATTCCATTCATGAACCTTTCATCCACTTTCCATATCCCACGCGCCATTCCATCATGAGCATCAGTCACTTCAATTTGTAATGTTATATCACATTGGGGAGGATATTCCTCATGCGCAATGACCTTCATAAGGTCAACACCCTTTTTTATTTTTTCCAAAACAAATCCTCCTTTACCTGTTATTTATCTTCTGAACTACTTGGTGAAAAGACGTAAACGATCCTCCATGACGGCTCGTGCATCGCTCATCATTCTGTTAAATAATTCCTGCACTGACGGAATATCTTCAATAAGCCCGGCAACTTGGCCACTGTTCATAAAGCCATTTTCACCGTCACCGCTTAATGCACCAATAAGATGAAAATCTTCGGATGTCATATGACGATATTGTCCTTCTGACAATCCTTCGCGTTCTAATTCGATAATTTGTTTTGCATAAGGTGATTTTAACACCCGCCTAACTTGTCCAAGCGATCGTCCTAAAATAACGGTTTCATTATCATCTGCCTTTATAAGTCTCTGCTTATAGTTTGCATGAAAAGGGGAATCCTTTGTGGCAATCAACCGTGTCCCAAGCTGAACTCCTGACGCACCCAGCATCAATGCTGCCGCCAAACCCTGTCCATCGCCAATTCCCCCTGCAGCCAGAACTGGAACAGAAACATGTTTACAGATTTGCGGAAGGAGCGTAAAAGTGGTCAGCTCCAAATTTGAATTTATCCCGGCTGCTTCAAAGCCTTCCGCAACTAACACATCGGCCCCGGCCTCTTCTGCCTTTTGCGCATGTTTGACAGCGGCGACAATGACAATTACCTTAATGTTATGTTCATGCAAAAGAGCAATATATGGTGTCGGATTACCAGCAGACAATGACACAACGGGGATTTTATGTTTAATGACCAGTTGAATTAATTCTTCCGTATACGAACTAACATTAATTGGTATATTGATAGCAAATGGTTTATCCGTCTTTTCCTTTGTTTCCAATATAATCGTTTCGACTTGCTCCAGGTTCATGGTTCCACATCCAATGGTACCAAGCCCGCCAGCATTTGATACAGCGGCCGTAAGCTGTGAATTGCTTATATTTCCCATTCCACCCTGTATGATCGGATATTTTATGGATAGCACTTCATTAACATATTTCACTCGTATTCCTCCCTCTTATAAAGGAAATTTACCCGGTTCAATTTACAACAAAACAGCTCTTCTCACTGAAGTGGAAAAGCTGCTTTGCTGCTTACTGAATCATATACGGATGTTGTTTGGCATCATAGGAGTCATCTTTTTTGCAAAGATCATTGTTTTCTTGAAAAATGCTTTCAAAAAAGCGACTAGCTGGTTCAGCAAGAACTTGATAATATTGGTTAAATAATGTAGCTGCAAGAGTTCCATTCCAATTTTCCGGCAGCAGTTCCTTCGGAAGACCTGGATCAATAAACAAAAATTTTCGGTATTCATGTACTAGTTTTGTCCGTTCGACGAAACATTCGGCATCCGACATTTCACCGCGTTTAATAATCTCCTGATTGGAAATAAACTGCTTGCTATGCTTGATAATAAATTCTTCGTATTTTTCCACGACTTGATCTAACGGCCAGCTTTTTTCCACCAGAGTATGGTTGTCCTTAGGACCTATATATTCAGAAATGAAAAAGTCGACATACTCACTGATGTCATATTTTTCAATAAGGATTTTAACCTCTTTCTCTAAATTATTGGGAGAAATCCAACAGGCATTAGAAAAACTGCCAAAGCCGCTCCACAATAACTCCTGACGCAAATCATCGCGAATACTTCTTTTTTCCTCTGGAATGGTATACATGAGAACACGCCATTTCCCATCCCATTCAATGGGATTAAGCTTAAAAATGCGATTCCCTGCTTCTTCTATACGGCTTATTCCCTGTTCTGTCAGAAAATAATAGCTGCGATTATCTTGCTTTTCAGATTGAAGCCATCCCTGCTTCATCATGCGGGAGACAGCAACCCGAGCCGCTTGGTCATTATGACCAAATTCCTTTAATAGACGTATTAAACTGCCAATCCAAATTTTATTTCCATAATGATGAATATAATCACCATATATTGTAAAAATCATAGAGCGTGTATTTTCACCCAAGATCTTCACCCCCATTTCTTTTTTATATCACAAATTTAATACGAGCGTTAATATAATTATATATATTTTTAAAAAAACAAGCTATTTCCCAGAAAAACGAGGAGCTCTTTTTTCGCTGAATGCATTTAAAGCTTCGATACGATCTTTAGTTGGAATCGTTAGTTCGTAGGCTTTTGCTTCTATTTCAAGCCCTGTTTGTAAGTCTGTGTTCAGTCCTCTTGTAATTGCATATTTCGCCTGTCTAATGGCAACAGGTCCATTTTTCATTATTTTTGCCGCAAATTCCTCGCAAGACGGAATCAATTGGTTTCGAGGTACTACCTCTAGGACGATCCCTAAATCCAACGCTTCCTTGGCAGATAATTTTTTTGCAGTGAAAATTAATTCTTTTGCCTTTGTCTCTCCGATTAACCTTGGCAAACGCTGGGTACCACCTGCACCAGGGATAATCGCCCAGCTTGTTTCTGTCAGTCCTAAAGAGATTCCTTCGGCAGCAATGGCAAAATCACAGGATAGCAGCCATTCGAAGCCTCCGCCAAGTGCGTAGCCATTAACAGCAGCAATCGTCGGCTGCGGAAGCAAGGCAATACTGTTAAACACATCGCGAATCGCTTTTACATTCCTTTTAACTTCTGTTTCCGTTAACGTTTTTCTTTCCTTCAAATCTGCGCCAGCACTAAAAGCCTTTTCACCGGCTCCGGTAAAAATAACGACATGTACATCTTGACTTAAAGAAATTGCATTAACAGCTTCCTGAAGCTCAAATAGTGTTTCATAATTAAAACAATTTAGAACGTCCGCACGATTGACTGTCACATATCCAATATGATTTTCAACTTTATATAACACGTTTGCCATAACCAATTCCGCTCCTTTATTTTGAAAAATAGCCCTTAATAGTCATGCTATTTAAGGGCTTTTACGTTCAATTTTCGATGTTTTCTATAATTGCTGCAATCCCTTGACCGACGCCAATACACATCGTTGCAAGGCCATATTGAACCTTTTGCTTTTTCATCTCATGTACAAGTGTGGTTAAGATGCGTGCACCACTTGCACCAAGTGGATGTCCAAAGGCAATGGCACCACCATTTACATTTACTTTCCCTTCATCAAGCTCCAGCTGTCTCATACATTCGATTGATTGGGATGCAAAGGCTTCGTTTAATTCCACTAAACCGATCTTTTCGATTGATAAATTCGCTCTAGTGAGTGCTTTTCTTGATGCAAAGATTGGTCCAAGCCCCATTACGGATGGTTCAAGACCTGCAACTGCGCCCACCACATATTTTGCAAGCGGCTTTAATCCAAGTTCCTTTGCTTTTTCAGAACTCATTAATAATAAGGCAGAGGCACCATCATTAACACCCGATGCGTTTCCTGCTGTGACAGAACCGCCCACAAAAATAGGCTTTAATTCTCCCAGCTTTTCCAAGGTGGAATCCGGGCGTGGATGCTCGTCCTGAGTAACCACTACCTCGTTCCCTTTCCGATCTTTAAAGCGGACGGGAACAATTTCATTGGCAAAACGTTCGTTTTCCATTGCCGCTTTTGCTCTTTGTTGGCTTCGAAGAGCAAATTCATCTTGTTCTTCTCGAGTAATGGAACAGCGCTTCGCCACGTTTTCCGCTGTTTGCGGCATGGATTCTGCCCCGTACATCTGTTCTAATTTTTTATTCGTAAAGCGCCAGCCAATCGTCGTATCCTGAAGTTCCATGGAACCCCTAGGAAAATCCACCTCAGGCTTGCCCATAACATAAGGAGCTCGTGTCATGCTCTCCGTTCCACCGGCAATATAAATATCACCTTCACCTACAGCAATGGATCTTGCCGCATAAATCACTGCATCCAAACCGGAACCGCAAAGACGATTGATTGTCGTTCCCCCAACAGTAATCGGCAGTCCTGCAAGCAGGGCTGACATCCTGGCAACATTTCGATTGTCTTCCCCAGCTTGATTGGCATTACCAAAAATGACATCTTCAATTTGTTCCGCTGGGAGATTTGGATTCCGCTCAAGAAGAGCCTTAATTACGATAGCCCCAAGGTCATCGGGACGGACACTTTTTAAAGCACCTTTATATTTTCCAATTGGTGTCCTAACGGCATCCACAATCACTACTTCTTTCATTTTTTCACCAACTCTTCTTTTTTGGTATAATCATAAACACCTTTTCCGGTTTTCCTACCTAGTCTGCCAGCGCGAACATATTGTTCAAGCAATGGTGCCGGACGGTATTTTTCACCTAATTTTTCATGTAAATATTTCAAGTTATTCAAGCGTGCATCCAACCCGACAAGGTCGACCAGCTCAAAAGGGCCCATTGGGTAATTCAAACCTAATTTAATCGCTTTATCAATGTCCTCGGGTGTGCCGAGACCTTCTTGAAGCATGTAAAAAGCCTCATTTCCGACTAAACAGCTAATTCTGCTTGTCACAAAGCCCGGGAATTCATTGATTACAACGGTTTCTTTTCCCATTCGTTCAGCTACTTTTTTAATGGTTTCTGCTGTTTCATCACTCGTTTCAAGACCACGAACGATTTCAACAAGCGGCATTTTATGAACCGGATTAAAGAAGTGCATAGCAATGGTCCGCTCCGCACGTTTTCCATAAGAAGCAATTTCAGTTGGACTCATTGTAGAAGTATTGGTACCAAAAAGACAATGTTCCGGTGCATATTGCTCCATCGTTTCAAAAACTTGCTTTTTAATTTCTGCTTTTTCAGGCACGGCTTCAATAATTAAATCGGCGGTTGAACAAGCCTGCGGTAAATCACTAATAAAAGAGAGGTTTGCTTTCGCCAATTGTTCTTGTTCAGCAGAAATTTTCCCTCTCGCAAGACCTTTTGCAAAAATTGAGTTTAGTTCACCTTCGGCGCTTCTTAGCGCATTTTCATTTACATCTACCAATGCAACGGAAAATCCACCGAGTGCAGACACATAAGCAATTCCTCTTCCCATTACGCCGGAACCAACAACAACGATGCTATTCATCATCTATCTCTCCTTTACCTGATTAAAGAAGTACGAATGAGACCGTGAAGTCTCATTCGTACGTGTAGGATATTAAACACCTAATGGATTTAATGGACGACTTCCAAAGTAAGAAATAATGCTCTTTGTTTCGGTATAAAGATCAAGTGTTTCAATGCAAAGTTCACGGCCGAAACCAGATTGTTTATAACCGCCAAATGGTGTACCAGGGAATGCAGAGAATGGGCAGTTCACCATCACAATGCCTGCTTCGATTTGCTTCGCCACACGGGTTGCACGGGCACCATCCTTTGACCAAACAGCTGAACCTAGACCGAATTCTGTATCATTGGCAAGCATAATCGCTTCTTTTTCATCCTTAAATTTCATAACAACGACAACAGGGCCAAAGATTTCTTCTTTTACAACGGTCATGTTATGGTCAACATTCGCGATGACAGTAGGCTCATACCAGAATCCGCCTTCATAGCCTTCAACTTTAGCTGGCTTACCACCGGCTAAAATCTCTGCTCCCTCTTCAATCGCTGATTTTACATAACCATCGATAACATCTAATTGTCCTTGGTCAATGATTGCACCAACATGTGTGCCTTTATCAAATGGATTCGCAAGGACTAACTTCTTAGTTTTTTCAACAAATTTAGTCACGAATTCATCATAAATATCTTCATGTACATACAAACGAGAACGGGCTTCACAGGATTGTCCTGAATTGTAGAAGATACCGAAAAGGGATCCATCAACGGCAGCATCAATATCCGCATCTTCAAACACGAGATTAGGAGACTTTCCGCCTAATTCAAGAGTGACACGCTTTAATGTTTCGGATGCTTTCGCCATAATATCTTTTCCGATTGGCGTAGAACCAGTGAAAGCCACTTTATTTACTTTTGGATGTTCAACTAGGTAATTTCCAACCTCTGAACCTGATCCAGGAACAATGTTTACTACCCCGGCAGGAACACCTGCTTCTAAGCAGATTTCACCAAGAATAATCGCAGTAAGAGGGGTTAAGCTTGCTGGTTTTACAACAACAGAACAGCCAACCGCAATTGCTGGAGCAACTTTCCATGCAGCCATCATCAATGGATAGTTCCAAGGAATGATTTGTGCACAAACCCCAACAGGCTCTTTTTCTGTGAAATTATGAAACTGGCCTGGCATATTGTTCACTACACCGCGATGGCCAACAATGGCAGCCGCATAAAATTCAAAATCCTCAATAGCTTGTGATACTTGGCCTTGAGCTGCAGCCAATGATTTACCAGTATCCAAAATCTCTAATTCTACAATCTCATTAAAACGGGAACGCATAATTGCAGCAATTTTGTTCAAAACTTGTGAACGGCGGTTAATTGGGTATTTGCGCCATTTTCCATGATCAAATGCTTGACGGGCAGCCTGTACCGCTTTTTCTGTATCTTCTTTAGAAGCCTTTGCCACTTCTGCTAGAAGCTCACCAGTAGCAGGATTATAGGTTTTTATCGTTTGACCGGTTGAGCTTTCTACTTTTTCACCGTTTATAATTAAATGATAATAATCTCTTTTTAGTGAAACTGCTTCGATAACTTGTTGTGTAGACATCTATTTATCCTCCTCTTATTTCCCGATAAAGTTTGGTTTTCTTTTTTCCATAAAGGCTTGGACACCTTCACGGTGGTCTTTCGTTAAGCCGGCGATTCTTTGGCCTTGTGCCTCTTCTTCCAAATAGTCAGTAAAGGATTGTTCAGCCGTAGCTTTAATCGTACGCTTAATTAATCCAACGGCTTTTGTTGGCAAGGCCGCAATTCGCTCCGCAAATTGATTTACTTCAGCGTCCCAATTATCAGAAGAAACCACCTTAGTCGCCAGCCCCAAGACATGCGCTTGGTCGGCAGTTATTTTTTCACCTAAGATCGATATTTCTAATGCTTTTGCTTCACCAACTAATCTAGTAAGAAAATAACTATTCCCTGAATCAGGGATTAAACCAATGTGGATAAAAGCATTTATAAAGCTGGCACGGTCTGATAAAAGGCGAAAATCACACGCGAGAGCAAGACTAAAGCCTGCACCGGCAGCAATCCCGTTGACAGCTGCAATAATTGGCTTCTCACATTGATAAATTTGCTTGATCATCGGGCCGTATTTCTCCCTTAACACTTGGCCATGATCCATATTTTCATCCACTTCCGACAAATCCTGGCCAGAGCAAAAACCGCGTCCCTCACCGGTAATGACGATGCAGCGGACCTCTTCAGAAGAGGAAGCAGCTTTAATCGCTTTAGTTATTTCCTTATTCATTCGGGCCACGAACGCATTTAATGTATTTGGCCTATTTAACGTAATCCGAGCTACACCGTTTTCTACTGAATAGAAAATCGTTTCGTACATATGGTTATCTCCCTTTAAATTCCGGTTTCCGCTTTTCAATAAAAGCGTTCATACCTTCTTTTTGATCCTCGGATGCAAACAATAAATAGAAATTTTTTCTTTCATATTGCATTCCTTCATATAATGGATAATCGACTGCCTTATTGACCGAATCTTTAATTAAACGAATCGAAAGCGGCGCCTGTCTTGCGATTTGTTTAGCTGTCTTCATTGCTTCTTCCATTAATAATTCAGGTGAAACGACTCGATTAATCAGACCGTATTGGAGGGCACTCTCTGTTGTAATTCTCGTGCCGTTCCATAACCATTCCAATGCTTTCGTTCTGCCGACAATTTTTGCTAGACGCTGGGTACCACCAGCTCCGGGCATAACACCAAGGGTCACTTCCGGGAAAGAAAATTCTGTACCGCTGGCCGCAATTAATAGATCACAGCTCAGTGCCAACTCAAATCCCCCGCCAAAAACAAATCCTTTTACGGCACCAATAATTGGCTTTTTGATTAACGTTAGTCGGTCCCAGTCAGCAAATTGATTTAATAGCTCCAGTCGAACTGGATTATCTCCTGCCATTTCATCAATATCTGCTCCTGCTGAAAATGCACGCCCTTTACCTGTGACCACGATGGCCCGAACTTCTTCATCCCGATCAAAAGCTTCCAATGCATCAACAATTTCACGAACCATCGTTCGATTCAACGCATTATATTGAGCTGGTCTGTTTAGTTCAATCAGAGCTACACCATCTTGTTGTGAAGCTTCAATACATTCGTACGCTTTCATTAATCGTCTTCCCCAATGACCAAGGTTACGAGCTTGCCGGCAAATTTCATTAAGTCTTTTCCTGAGGCTTTTCCTTCCTCCGAACGTAAGCCCTTTTGTAAATCCTCATGGCTGTCATAGCGCATTTCACACATTAAATAATATGGAGGTTCTCCTCCCATTGGTGTTCCAGTAAACCTTGTCACCTTGATATCACGCAGGCCTGGAATTTTTTCCGTAATCGGTACGTGTACGTTATTGTAATGTTCATCAAATGCTGCCTTGTCTTCTGGTTGTTTATATAATGCAATTAGTTTTGCCATAATCGTTTCTCCTCACATTCTCTTTATTTACATTAAAGTTGATATCGGTTTCATTGCTTCAAAAGGGTTTTTACAACTTTTACAATACAAAATACTTCTGCAAGCTGTTGGTCCAAAGATATTGTCCATGGTCACATAGGTGGAACCGCAATACGGGCAGTCAACATGCCACGATCCGTCACTGTCCATTAATCGAGGTGGAGGAGCAATTCCAAATGCCTTTAACCCTTGTCTCCCTTTTTCAGATATACGGTCTGACGTCCAGGGCGGGTGGTTGATAAATTCTACCTCAACCTTTTGTACTTCCTCTATGACCTTAACTGCCTTTTCGATATTATTCTTTATAATGCCAAGAGCCGGGCAGCCTAAAAAGGTCGGCAGGATTTTAATCTCAACTACACCGTTTTCGGCCATTACTTCCTCTACCATACCCAGGTCGATAATACTCACTGTATCGATTTCAGGATCTTTTACTTCATCTAGTACTTCTAATACCTGCTTTTTCAGTGAAATTACAGACATTTGCATGATCACACCTCTTTTCTATATGTACATTACCAAGTTGCAGCAGTATCAATTCGATAGACTTCTGAAAGTGTCTCAATCGCCGACACTAAATCTTCTGTATGTTCAAAATTTCGGCCATTTCTTTCTCTATTGACCGGAATTTCTGGAACAGTTAAACCTATCGATTGGAAAACAGGCTCTAAATGTTGTTTCCATCGTTGGATAAGGACATCCTCTTTTTCAATTAATCCACCTGCGATAAATTTTTCCCCATCCGTTCCGAATGAGAAAACATCCGCAAAATCTTTCATGACTTGTTCAATCGCAGTTTGCATTTTTTGTTTTGCTTCTTCTGTTGAACTTAAAAGCTGAACAAACCAAGTTTTCCAGTGGAGTAAATGGTAATACAGTTCCATATTTACCTTGATTGCAACTTTTGCCAGCGGCTCATAGGAGCTGTTTTTCAAAGAGTCAATCTTTATTTTCTTCGCTGCGGTGTAAAAATAATTCCGAACGACGGCGTAGGCCCAATCATATTTAGGGACTTCCATGTAATAGCCCTCACCATTAGGTCTCTCTACTAAAATACTATTCCTTCTTTCATTAGCAGGTCGCAGGTGGGCTAATGCATCTGCATTTCCGATCCCGATTTCTTCTAATAATTGATAAAACATTGTGGCATGGCCCATACTGTCTTGGCTGATGGAGGAAGAAGCAACATCCTCCTCTATATGCGGTGCTAATCCAAGCCATTCAGACCCCCTGTAGGAATAAAAGAAGTCATCGTCTGCAAGCTGAAATAATAAATTGACTACTGCATCCTTTAATTCAGGAGTTATCGTTAAGTTTTGTTCAGTCATTTTTGTTACCTCCTGCCCAAGAAAGGATTTCTTTTTCATCGAGCATTTGTTGTTCATAATGCCGCCATTTTTTCTTTAAGTAGCCATAGCCTTTCGTTGTACGGTAATCCTTATTATCTAATCGCTGCAAAGTAACCTTTTCTTCCTTTGATAGTCCGCGAATATGTTCACGCTTCACTATCCATATATCTGCAACCGGATCCCGGCGCATAAAGTTTTCTTGAGCCATTACCATCGCCATTTCAGCATTTGGTGCCAACAAACTAAACTGGTGCTGAAAGGGTGAAGAAGGTGTTCGTTTACTGAAGACTTCAAATTCCTGATAGAATGTTTTCTTTTGCTCCATTTTTCCCTTCCCCTTTCATTAATTAACTGCCGCACTTAAGGCATCGCGCACCCATGCGTTCGTTTCATAAGATACTCTCCGTAAATTCAATCGTGCCTGTGAGCGCGGGCCATTGTTTCTGATAATTTGTTTAAATTTATTCCAATCAGGCTGTTGGTAAACCCAGAGCTGCTGCTCTTCGTCAAAATGAAGAGTTGGGTCTGGAATCGTTAAACCTAATGATAAAATTCGAGGAATGTACTTGAAAAAAAAGCTTTGCCGAAGTTCTTCGTTTGTGCTTGTCCGAATTTTATATTTAATTGTTACGTCCTGTTTACTTGTGCCTGTTGTCGTACTGCTTGCCGGTCCAAAAAACATCAGAAGCGCTTCCCACCAGTCATTTAATGACTCCTGAATCATTTGTGTTTGTTCCTCTGTTCCTTCTGCAAGAGCCATGATAATCGCTTCCCCATGCTGTGCGTGGAACACTTCCTCCGCGCAAATGCGGTGCAATGCTCTTGCATATGGACCGTAAGAAGCACCCAGCATGTTTGTTTGGGTGATAATGGCAGCACCATCAACCAGCCAGCCAATCATTCCAGCGTCAGCCCAGGTGTTTGTTGCCATATGGAAGACATTATGAAACTTTAAATCTCCATTAAATAGATCCTGCATTAGATCGCCGCGATCTTTTCCATATGGTTTTAATAAATCCTCTGCAACACGAAGGAGCAGTTGTCCATGCCCCATTTCATCCTGAACTTTAGCCATAATTCCCAATTTCCTTCTTAGTGAAGGTGCTTTCGGAACCCATTCCTTTTCAGGCAGTGCCCCCATAATTTCACTGATTCCGTGCTGTGATATTAATTTTATAAGAGCGACCCGATATTCTTCCGGCATCCAGTCATCTGCTTCAATTTTATCTCCTGCTTCAATTCGAGCAACAAATTTTTCTAATTCTTCCTGTTCAGTAAAATCTTTTTCCAGAGTACTCACATTTATACCACCTTTCTAATATAACGTTTATTTAACGTTATTATATTTTATTGTTATATGAATAGCAAGAGTATTTTCTATAATCATTGTTTTAATAGTGTATTCTTAGCAAATCACCTATGCTTGCAATCTGTCATTGAACAAGATGGAATTGGTAGCATATGTGAATCCGCTTTCATTTTTTCTAATAATAACTTTATTAAACTACTGGTACGGGATTCCTTTTATCTACCACTCTCTTTGCTTTTCCATCCGAACGTGGAAGGCTTCCAGGTTTATTGATAATCGTATTCATTGTCACTAGACAGCTAGATTTCATTTGGTGTTGAATATTCCGTTTTAATTTTTGAATGTCAGCATGCCCTAAATCTTCTCCAACTTCCTGATAAAGATGCTTTTCAATTTCAACATGGAGTTCCACACTATCTAAGCTTCCTTTTTTAATCAAGTGAATTTGGTAATTTGGAACAAGACCCTCAATTTGCAAGAGAACATGCTCAATCTCGGAAGGGAAAACGTTTACACCACGGATAATCAGCATGTCATCTGTTCGTCCTTTTAAGCGAGACATACGCGTGTGTGTTCTGCCACACTTACATTTTTCACGCGTAATGGAAGCAATATCCCCTGTACGGTAACGGATAATTGGTAACGCTTCCTTTGTTAAGCTAGTAAATACAAGCTCTCCATCTTGACCATCTTCAACTGGTTCCATTGATTCAGGATTAAGTACCTCTACCAAAAAGTGATCGTCAGCAATATGTAAACCATCTTGAGCCTCAATGCACTCAATGGCTATCCCAGGACCCATTACTTCACTCAAACCATAAATATCAATTGCTTTTATATCCAACTTTTTCTCAAGCGTAGCTCGCATTTCCTCTGTCCATGGTTCAGCACCAAAAATACCATATTCAAGACTTGTTTCACGCGGGTCCATCCCCATTTGTTCCATGTTTTCAACAATATTTAAAATATATGATGGAGTTCCACAAATTCCTCTTGGTTTAAAATCATTAATAACCGTTATTTGTCTTTCTGTATTACCACCTGAAATTGGAACCGTTGCCACTCCAAGTTCTTCCGCTCCATAATGAAGGCCAAGTCCGCCTGTAAAAAGACCATATCCATAAGCATTATGGAAAATATCTGATTTTCTTCCCCCTGCAGTTACAATGGCACGTGCAACAATCGAAGCCCAATTACTAATATCATTTTTGGTATAGCCAACAACTGTCGGTTTGCCACTCGTTCCAGATGATCCATGAATTCGATTTACTTCGTCCATTGAAACGGCAAATAATCCAAATGGATACTGGTCCCGTAAATCTTTTTTCATTGTAAATGGAAGCTTTTTGAGGTCGTCCAACGAGAGAATATCCTCTGGTGTGATCCCTAACTCATCGAATTTTACTTTGTAAAAGGGAACATTTTCATAAACCCTTTTTACTGTCTCTTGAAGACGCACTACTTGTAGTGCTTCCAATTCTTTACGGTTCATCGTTTCAATTTCCGGATTGTACATTCTCTGCTCCTCCTTACTATTTTTCAAAGATTGATAGCAATAACCCAAAATAACATATTTTAAACGACCAACAAAAATGATGTAACATATTTATAGATTAATACCATATTTCCACTGTGTCAATATTGATAACTGAAAATTTTAATTAAACAAAATTATCGCTCGCATCATAAAGATACAGCTATTTTAGCAACTGCAAAGCTAATAGTTTTATTAATCTAGCTAAACCAATTCTGATTCATTGAATATTAAAAATTGATACTAAATTAATAAAATGATATATTTCAAATATAGACTATAACGTTTAAATAACGTTTTATAAATAAAATAAAGTATAAGAGAGGGATACGATGACTACTAATCTAGAAGATCACGCTTTTCATGAAAGACATTATGAACAGATTGTAAACAAAATGAAAGATGAACCCTATGGCCGATTCCTTGGTATGAAGCTGATTAAACTAGGACCTGGGATAGCAGCAGCTGAATTAACCCCGGATGAAAACATGTTAAATGCCCATGGAACCGTCCATGGAGGAGTTATCTTCTCTCTTGCAGATTATGTGTTTGCTGCAGCGAGCAACTCATATGGTAAAACGGCTGTCGGCATACAAACCAGCGTTAATTTTATGTCTGCAGGAAAACCGGGGGAAACACTTTTGGCCACTGCAGAGGAAATAAAGAAAAACCATCGCCTCGGCTGGTATAACATTCATGTATATAGCAACAAAGAATTGATCGCTACTATGGAAGCAATGGTTTATCGAAAAAATCATTCCTTTGTTGAAGCAGAAGATTAAGTATTTATAAATGTGAAAAATGATATGAGCCATTATGGCCCATATCACTTTTTTAATAGTTTACCTATTCTCTTATATATAGATATGACTATACTATTTTATTTTCTTTTACTATCATGGTATCTTTTTCATCCACATTTTTAAACTTAAAGATGGAAATCAAAAATAGCACCGCTAAAACAACAAGACAAGTAATAATACTCACTCGATTCTGTTTATCAAATAAAAATATTACTGATATGATGCTTAACGTAACGACAGTAATCCCAGTTACATAGGGGAAGCCCCACAATTTAAAGCTTGGTTCTTTAGGATAAGAATTGCGAAGTTTTAAATGTGCTAGACAAATACCAACCCAGACCAACGATACGACAAAACCCGGAACCGCCATTAATAAAGTAAATACCTTTTCCTGCGCAACAAAGGCAATCATCGAGCCGCCGACTAATACCACAGCTGTTAATATTAAACTGTATAATGGAACACCCTTTTTTGATACATAAGAGAAAGACTTTGGAGCTTCCCCTTCAACCGCAAGGGAATGCAACATCCGTGTACAACCATATATACCGGAGTTGGCTGCAGATAAGACAGCTGTAATTAAAATAAAGTTCAAAAGGTGTGCTGCCCCCTTCAGGCCGGCCATGGATAACACCTGGACAAACGGACTCACATTACTGCTGGCAATCTCATTCCAAGGAATTAAACCGCAGATTACTAGAATTGGCAGCGTGTAAAACAAAATAATTCTCCAAACAAAGCTTTTAATCACTTTAGGTAAAATCCGTTCTGCATCTTTTACTTCTGTTACTGTTAAGCCTATTAATTCAGAACCTCCATAAGAAAACATAACAATTAACAGCGCTGAAAAGATTGACATCCATCCTTTCGGGAAAAAACCGCCATGCTCTGTAAGATTATGCAGATAGTTGGATTGATTGCTCGGGATGACTCCAAATAAAATACCTGCACCTAATATGATAAATACGATAATCATAGTGATTTTGATGCCTGCAAACCAAAATTCAAATTCCCCATAATTTTTAACATTCATCATGTTAATTCCGATAACTAAAGCGGCACAGCCTAAACTTAATTCCCAAAGTGGAATGGATGGAAACCAGTATTGCAGGAAACTCCCTGCCACGACAATCTCGATGACACATACGGCCAGCCACATGAAACAATACATCCAGCCTATAACAAAGGAAGCGCGCTTACCAAAGGCTTTCTGAACAAATCCTTTCATATTTGTGTTCGGATAGACGATAGCCATTTCTGCTATAGCTCCCATAACAACAAGAAGCAATAGTCCGGCGAACACATATGTGAAGATAACTCCTGGTCCTGCTAATGATACGGTTTCTGCACTGCCTTTAAAAATCCCTGTTCCTATTGCTCCTCCCATTGCCATCAAACTTATATGCCGCGGCAACAACTTCTTTTGTAATGATGCATCATTCATTAATTAGACCTCCAAATATCTATTAATTAATTAATATACGAGAACGATAGGATCAAAATGAACTTTCTACTGGTTTCCTGGATGGCTTCGAACTTGTTCAACCGGAAAAATCCTTTTAAGCAAGCGCTTACACTTTTTGCTGCTTTTTTTGGGGGATTTTTTTTCCCCCCAAGGCTCTTGTGAGGTCCGGTTTATTTTCGGGAGATCTGTTTCCACATCTTATCTACTTTTTGAGATAGGAAGACTTCAACCAATCATTGGAAATGACGATACTTTACCAAAATGATGTGGGGTAGTCTTCCTTATTTGTTGTCCTATTGCCCCTGCGCTTGTCAAGACTTACTAGTTATATCTTGGGGTTTAGTGGATATTAAGTATACTATGCAAGTTCTATTGGCCACAACTTAGGGTTTTCAATCAATTGTTTAAAACGGTTCGTAAAGGCTACTGCTGTGGCACCGTCTGCAACGCGGTGGTCAAACGCCATCGACATGGTCATGATCGAGCGAATCGCAATCTCATCGTTTTCCATAACAACAGGCATTTTTTTCGTCTTATGAAAGGCAATTAACCCTGTTTCCGGATGATTAATAATCGGAGTTGCTCCGATGCTTCCTAATGGACCGACGTTACTGATGGTAAACGTACCGCCTTTCATATCCATCGGTGTCAGTTTGTTCTCTTGCGCTTTTTTGGTTAACTCTTTAAGTTTGTCATGAATTTGGCGAACTGTTAATTGATCCGCATGATGAATGACAGGGACAATTAAACCATCTTCTGTATCAGTAGCAATCCCAATGTTATATTCTTTCTCTAAACGAATTACTTCATTTTCTTCATCAAGCTTGGCATTGAAAACAGGGAATTGTTTTAATGCTACTGCAATCGCTTTAATAAAGAAGGCGACAGCCGAAACATTGATATTCATCTCTTTTAATCCGTTTCTATAGGCGAGCAGCTCAGTTAAATCTGCCTCTTCGAAATGTGTCACGTGAGGAATTGTATAAAGTGACTGGGTCATTTTCTTTGCAATTTGCTTCCGACGGCCTCTAAACGGAATCACTTCTGCTTTTGTTTCATTTATGTTCCGAATTTCCTGCTTTTGAATCTCTTGTTTAGGTTCTGTTTTTGCTTTAGTCACTTCTGCGGAAGCCTCTTTTATTTCCTTAGGAGATTGGATCGCATCACGTTGTTTAACAAAGTTGTATATATCTTCCACAGTGATGCGCCCATTTGTGCCAGTTCCTGTAATTTCGTTAATATCTACACGAAACTCCCGTGCAATTTTTCTTGTGTAAGGCGCAGCTATGATGAACTTTTTTTCTCCCTTTTGCTCGGTCACAGCTGTTTGCTGCGGTTGTGATTGTAACGCCTCTGTATTTTTAGAAGCTACTTCTGCCGGTTTCTTATCTGTTTCTACCGCTTTTGCTCCTTCTGTTTCCAGTACAAGAAGAGTAGTACCAACAGAGACAGTATTACCATGATCCACAACAATTTCCTTTACTTTCCCTGAAGCTGGGGAAGGAAGCTCTGCCACCATTTTATCTGTTTGTACCTCTAAAAGTGGCTGGTCTACCTTGACCGAATCCCCCACTTTGACGAAATAGTGAATAACTTCTCCCTCTGTCATCCCTTCACCAATGTCATGAAGTTTTACTTCAACCAATGTTTTCCCCTCCTAAAAATGCACAACTTTTTCGATTGCGTTGAATATCCGCTTTGGTGTAGGTAAATAATGTTCTTCCAGCGCAAATAATGGTACTGGTACATCAAAACCTGTCACGCGCTCAATCGGAGATTTTATATACAAAAATGATGTATCATTTATAATGGAAACAATATCATTACCCACTCCGCCTGTTGCATGGGCTTCATGAACAATAACCGCACGTCCTGTTTTTTGAACAGATTCTGCAATAATGTCCTTATCAAGTGGATAAAGGGTCCGCAAATCAATGACATCACAGGTAATGCCGTATTTTTCGGCCTGCTCCGCTGCTTTCATGGCTACCGGTACCATCGCACCCCATGCAAAAACAGAAACGTCATTTCCTTCTTTGAGCCTTTTCCCTTTTCCGATTTCAACTATATACTTTCCTTCCGGAACCTCTTCACGGTTAGCACGGTAGATTCTCATGGACTCTAAAAATAAGACGGGATCCGGATCTTCGATAGCTGCGATGATCAGACCCTTTGCATCATATGCAGATGAAGGGCAAACAACTTTTATTCCGGGCATATGTGTAAACAATGCTTCCACACTGTCTGAATGGACTTCCGGAGCACGGATGCCTGCACCGTATGGAGCACGGATGACCATTGGAACTGTATAGCTACCCATCGTACGCATACGAATGCGTGATACATGTGTCATGATCTGCTCATACGCCGGATAAATAAAACCAAAAAACTGCATTTCCACTACGGGTTTGAATCCATTGACAGCCATTCCGATAGAGGTTCCGATAATTCCTGCTTCGCTCAGTGGCGTATCAATAACGCGATCTTCCCCAAATTCTTCTTGCAAACCCTCGGTAGCACGGAATACACCACCGTTTTTACCGATATCTTCACCTAGCAAAAGGACCCGCTCGTCCTCTTTTAAAATCGTGCGCAACCCATCTGTTACGGCTTGAACGAGTGTTAGCTCGTTAGTTTTCGTAGTTTGGTCTTCTACCGGTCTATCAACACTTAAGATCATCAAGCTTCCCTCCCGATCAATTGGAAATATTCTTCTTTTTGTTTCGCAATCGTCCAAGTCGGCTTTTCAAATACATTATCGAATAAATCATTGATATTTGGTTTTGGATAGCTTTCCATATCTTTTACCGCTTGTTCTACTTCGGTTTGTGTTTCTTCATTGACCTTCATCACCCAATCTTCATCCCAGAAGTTGTTTTCTTTCATAAAGCGTTCTACACGAAGAAGAGGATCTTGATTTTCTCGAATTGTGTCACTTTGGGACTGATCCCGATATTTAGACGGGTCATCTGCCGTTGTATGGGCACCATATCTCCATGTCATTGCTTCAATTAAAGTTGGGCCTTCTCCTTTACGGGCACGGTCAAACCCTTCTATCGTTTGGAAATACACAGCAAAAATATCGTTTCCATCGACACGGACACCGGGCATATCATAAGCGAGTGCTTTTTGGGCAATCGTTTTGGAATTCATTTGTTTTTTTATCGGCACTGAAATCGCAAAGCCGTTATTTTGATTAAAGAAGATAACTGGAGCTTTAAACACACTGGCAAAATTCAATCCTTCATGAAAATCGCCCTCTGAAGTGGCACCGTCTCCAAAATAGGCAATCGCTGCATTTTTCGTTCCTTTTCTTTTTTCAGCCATAGCAGCCCCTGCTGCATGCGGGATTTGTGTTGCTATGGGAACGGCTGGAGGGAAAATCTTTTTCCCTTCTTCAGGCACGCATCCCTCCACACGCCCATTCCAATATAAATATGTACGGGCCATGCCGGCACCAAACGTTAACGTGGCACCATGGTCACGATAGGTAGGGAATACCCAGTCATCTTTTTCAAGTGCCAGTGCACTTCCAACTTGAGAAGCTTCCTGACCCTCAAACGGAGCATACGTTCCAAGTCTTCCTTGACGCTGCAAACTAATGGCTTTTCGATCAAAGGTACGAATGCGAACTATATTATAGTAGAATTTTTTTACAAGATCTTCGGTTATTTTATCTTTGTAATCCTCATTTATTAATACGCCGTTTTCATCGACAATTTGAAATATAGGAAATTCCGTTGACATGTCATCACCTCATAAACAGAAATTAATTAATTAATTACGAATATCCCATTTAGGACGTTTTGTATGAGTGAAAAAGCTATTTTGCTTTTTTCGGTCTTCTATTCGTTTTTCACATAGCCGGTTTGCCGCTTGAATGGTCGTGATATCATCCAACTCTGCCTGTCTGTACACTTCCAATAACGATGTGTAAATGGATCTTGTTTTCGATAATACACGCTCTTTATTGTAGCCGTATAGTTCATCAGCTACTTGAATTAAACCGCCAGCATTTACAATGTAATCTGGAGCATATAAAATTCCTTTTTGTTTCAGTACTTCTCCGTGTTTCTCCGTAAGAAGCTGATTGTTAGCCGAACCAGCCACTGCTTTTACTTTTAACAGATCAATCGTTTCATCGTTAATAATTCCGCCAAAAGCACAAGGAACAAATACATCTGCTTCTGCAGCATACACATCATTTCCGCTTACTGCACGAGCAATACTTCCTAATTGTTTTGCATGTTCTTGAATGGCTTTTACGGCTTCTTCATTAATATCACTTACATATAAATCTGCGCCTGATTCAAGCAATTGTTCGGCTACTTTGTACCCTACTTTTCCAAGACCTTGGATTGTGAAGGTTTTGCCGGAAAGATCATCTGTGCCAAAAACGACTTTATTCGTTGCTTTTAAACCGTAAATGACTCCAATCGCCGTCGGAATGGACGAATCCCCACCGCCACCGTATGCTTCAGGAATTCCTACAATACAATTTGTCTCTTTTGATGCATGGATAAAGTCATCCATTGATGTACCCATATCTGTTCCTGTGTAAAAACGGCCGTTTAAAGAATCAACAAACTGGCCGAGAGCTCTAAACATAGCCGGTGTTTTATCCGTTGCTGGATCACCGAAGATTACCGCTTTTCCTCCACCGAAATCGACATCGGCAGCAGCGCATTTATATGTCATCCCTTTAGATAAACGCAATACATCTTCCAAGGCCTCATCCATTGTACGATACGGGCGCATACGGCAGCCCCCCAATGCAGGTCCGAGTGTTGTATTATGAATGGCGATAATAGCTTTCAACCCTGTTGTCGGGTCATTGCAAAAAACAATTTGCTCATGTTCATGCATTTTTTCAATAACTGATTCAGTTGTTTGTACAGAATGTTCTAACACGTTCATTTAAATTACCTCCATTAGCACTGTGATTATAGTAGAAAAATATTTTAAAAAAAAAGAAAAAACAACGTCTTTTCCGGTGTTAATGATGAAGAAGTTACATTTTCGACAACTTCCTTGACTCCTTCTTCTCGAATTACCATCTCTAGATACCGAGCCTTCCATTTTGGTAGCGATTACATTTTATAAAATAGCAACTTACAGGTAGAAATCGTTACAACAAACCCTTCTGCTGTTGATGCGGACAAATTAAGCAGCACCTTTCATAAACAATGGTCGAGTTCATTGAGATTACCATGATTTGAGTTAATACATAATCTTTTTATTTGTATAAAAATTAAAAGGATTATGTCTCTATTTAATGATAAGCTATAATAAAATGGAAAAACATATAAAAATGTATAAATTTTGGTACATATCATTATATTTTGCATAAGTTTTTCAGTATTTAACTTCATTTTAAAAAGGGGAATAATTCTATGGACCAATTAGATATTCGTCTGCTTGAACTTCTTCAAATGGACGGACGGATGACTTTAAGTGAATTATCGAAGAAATTATCCCTAAGTCGTCCAAGCATTACGGAGCGTTTAAAACGGCTTCAAGATAGGGGAATTATTGAAGGATTCAGTGCCCGAGTATCCCTTAAAGAAATCGGACGGGATGTAATTGTTTATATTCAAGTAAGTGAACTCAAGGTATTTTCTTATGCTGAATTTGAGAAGTGGATTATCGATGAACCTGACATCGTTGAATGTCATCGGTTAACCGGCTCTGTTAGCTATTTACTTAAAGCTGCCGTTACAGGGATGGATCATTTGAGCAGACTTATTGACCGGCTAACCCCTTACGGAAATGTAAATACATCAATCGTTTTATCATCACCCGTCTCGTTTCGCTGCATCACTCCAAATGACGATAAGGAAGAAAAAAAGTAAACCTGGTGCAATGGGTATGAAAAATGGAAAAAGAAAGCAGCTTTTTATTACTGCTTTCTTTTTAACTCATCTAATGTCTTCCCATTTTTATCTTTCCACCTCAATGTTTATTTTACGAATCATGCTAAATAGTTCAGACATGAAGTAGGCGGGTTTCGTCATATCTTCTAAGCCTATTCCACTAACATAACCAAAGGCAATCAATTAATTATTTTCATCTCTTACCCTAGCCCAGAAATTACAATATTCAAACAATGCCGGGTAATCTTCATCTCGTCTACCCCAACCAACCAGTTCTCTTAATTCTGTTACTTCATTAATAGATATTGGAATATTTATAGTAGCTTTATAGTTCATAGATTCCCCTCCTTACTTACAACAATATGCTAATTTCTATATGGCCCAGTCCGATTCCTTATTTAACTATCTTGCCAGGTTAGCACAAAAAAGTTGCATTTATGGGTAGCTGAACGACACCTTGGCTAAATCTAAGAAGGAGTAAGAAATTGCATGAAAACGAAAATTCATCGGCGAAAGAGGTCCTAAAACCCCGTCATAGGATCGGTAGACCATATTTGCTTATAAAGGAATTTTCCATCCTAGAAGCAAAAAATTGTCGAGATTGGGATGCGTTTAAATAACCTACTGTATTTAATACAGATATCTAGCTTTCAAAGTCCAATTTAAAAACTTCCAAATTCGATTTGTATTTTTTAAAGTCTTATCCATACCGGATAGTATCGATTTTATAAGAAAGAGAGTTTTATGTTTGAGCTGTTCGGAAATAAACCGGAGAAGAGTAGGAAGATTTCTTGATTCACGAAGAATAAACCAAGATTGCTTATCGGGGAAAAAAATTAGATCCGAAATGCAATCAGAATGATATTTATCTATTGCAATACATTTTATTAAAGCTCTCTCCCCAGTAGGTATTAAATTACTCATTTTTGAAATTTATAACTAATAAAATATTCCACTTTTTTAACATTTAATAAAAAAAACCTTAGGAATAACTCCTTAAGGCGAATGAAAACTATGTAATTCTAAGTATTTTTTTACTTGATTGCGGAGGCAGGATTTGAACCTGCGACCTTCGGGTTATGAGCCCGACGAGCTACCAGACTGCTCCACCCCGCGACGATAATATATATTATATATACTAAGTATAAATTAAGCCTGGCAACGTCCTAC
>NZ_NUNF01000074.1 GCF_002585305.1 Bacillus sp. AFS037270
ACGGATCTTTCCAGTTGTCACCTTCCAGCTTTCATCGGTTTTAATGATTTCTTTTGTTCCATCAGAATAAGTAATATGAAACTCAGCTAAAGCAGCGACACGGTCTCCATAAATATTTGGTGTCATAGCAAAGCCAAAGATCCCTTTATACCAGCCGTTTCCAACTGTTATTTCAATCTTATTTTGCTTTTGGAGCATTTTATCTGCTTGATAGGTCTGGTATTGCAGTCGTTTTTTATAATTGGTCCAACCCGGTGCAAAAAAAGTGTCTCCCACTTTTTCTCCATTAATTTTAATTTCATATACTCCTAAAGCAGTAGCATAAACTCGGACTTTCGCAATCTCTTTTTCGACCTCAAATTCCTTGACAAAAACAGGACATGCCGTTTCTTCAGATGGGAATTCATGTGTAATAAATTCAGCACTAAAGTTTGTTCCATTTAATAATCCTGTTTCAAAACTTCCTTGTACCAATGCCTGATTTCCTTTGTTATCCCAAACCTCAACCGTAACCTCGTACAAGGTAGAGGCTTCAAGGTGAAGTCCCTCATAACTAATTAGTACAGAGTCGCTACTATCCCTTTTGCCGGTTTCCCAAACTACCTTTCCCTCTTCTGTTACTATAATTTGATAAGCAGTCTGTAAAACATTCTCCTCTTGTGAAACCAATTTCCAGGAAAAACGCGGTTTACTAACATCTATTCCAACTGGATTCTCTTGGTATTCTATACGAAAATCTTTTAAGATCATATAATCACAACCCATTTTATAAATTATTTTTCATTTATTCTTAAGTCTTTATCCAATTAACTAAATACGCAATTTTTGCCTCAATTTGGCTATTTATACTTATTTTTTTAATTCTCTTAGATTTCCTCCTTTGTGTGAAACTTATAATTTAATTTTATTTTGTTTGGAAGCGTTTTTGTATCAAGATTTATACAAAAATAGTAATATATGAATCTTTTAATTAAATTAATTTAGCAATAGAAATTTATTTAAAGAATATCACTAGGTATCAATAAAAAAGAGAACATTTTAGAAATCAATCCAAATGTTCTCTTTCGTGTTGACTTTACTATTAATTAATTTTTTTGCTTTTTCTATCCTCTAACTCTTTTACAATCTGCGGATATTTCCCATCTAAATCATACTTTTGAAGAAGCACATAAGTGATGACTTGCAAAGCAAATGGAAGATATATAGTTAGTACTAAACGACAAATAGCTGGTTCTCTTTATTACCCTACTAATTCAAAAGTTGCTACTTTCAAATCTTTTGAGTTAGTTCCTATATAAACTTTAAACTCCCCTTCCTCAGCTCTGAAGTCTAAATCAGAGGTGTAATATTTCAAATCGTTTTCTGTTATGGTAAATGTTACTTTCGTGCTTTCACCTGGATTCAAGTATATCTTTTTAAATCCTTTTAGTTCTTTAACAGGACGTACAACACTCCCGTATAGATCTTGAATATAAAGTTGTACGACTTCCTCACCTGAATTACCGCCTGTATTGGTGACAATAATACTTGCATTGATTTGATCTTCTTTAGCCATTGTTGTCTTATCCAAATAAATATCGGAATAGGTAAAGGTCGTATAACTCAATCCGTAACCAAATGGATAAAGTGGTTCATTTGGACCGTCTAGATACTTTGATATATATTTCTCATTTTGATTTTTCTTTGTTAATGGTCTGCCAGTTTTATAGTGATTGTAATAAACAGGTACCTGTCCAGTTTTGTATGGAAAACCCATTGTTAGCTTTCCAGAAGGATTATAATCCCCAAATAGTACATCGGCAATCGCATGACCTGCTTCTGACCCTAAGAACCAAGTTTCAACAATAGCATCAACGTTTTCATTGAACCAATCTAGAACTAATGGGCGTCCATTTGTCAAAACAAGGACAGTAGGCTTGCCCAATTTGACAACTTCCTCTGCTAATCTTCGTTGAACTTCAGGAAGTTCAATGTCCATTCTTGAAGCCGCCTCACCTGACATTTCACTGTTTTCGCCTAAAGCAAGTAGCACAATATCAGCTTGTTTTGCCTGCAGAAGTGCTTCCTCGTAACCTCCATCTATTTCACCATCAACTTTACTTCCCTCTGCATAAAATAGATTGTTCTTGTTGACAGCTTTTTCTTTTAAACCTTCCAATAAAGTCACTGTTTTATCACCGTACCTAGAAAATTGCCAAGGACCTAATAAATCTTTGCTGTTAGCAAACGGTCCGATTACCGCAATCTTAGGGTTTTGTTTATCTAAAGGAAGAACTCTATTATTCTTTAATAGGACAATGGACTTTTTAGCAAGTTCTCGGCTTTCTTTGAGATGCTTCTGACAAAAATGATATTCCTCTTCTTTGTCTGGTCTAATATAACGGAAAGGATCGTCCATAATCCCTATCTTAAATTTATAGGTAAGAATCCTTTTTACGGCTTCGTCTAATTGACTTTCTTGAAGCCTTCCTTCTTCAATAAGTCCAGGAATAACCTTTGAATAAGTAGTAGTGACCATTTCAATATCCATGGAGGCATCAACAGCCATTTTAGCCGCATCTTTTTGATCCCTAGCAGCGCCATGAATGGCAATTTCGTCAACAGCTCCATAGTCGGAAATCAAAATACCGTTAAAACCAAGTTCATTCCGCAACAAATCCTTCAATATAGCTTTGTTCCCTGCAACTGGGATTCCCTGATAAACATTGAACGAATTCATTACTGAACCTGCCCCAGCCTCGATTCCTGCTTTAAAAGGCGGTAGAAAGACGTTTCTTAATGTGCCTTCAGATATGTCCACTGTGTTATAGTCCCGTCCACCTTCTGCAGCACCATAAGCAATAAAGTGTTTCAAACATGCGATGATCGTTTCTTCACTTATTAAGCTATCTCCTTGGAATCCCTCAACCTGAGCTTTTGCAATTAATGATCCCAAGTATGGGTCTTCACCAGCACCTTCTACCACTCTTCCCCATCTGGCGTCTCGTGTTACGTCCACCATGGGCCCATGATTGTACGTAATGCCAGATGCGGACGCCTCCTTTGCAGCAATAGCGCATGCTCTTTTGATTCCTTCAATATCCCAGCTACAGGACCAAGCCAGCGGGACAGGAAAAACAGTTTGATGACCATGTATAATGTCACCGTTAAAAAGTAATGGAATCGCTAAACGTGATTGTTCTACAGCAATTTTTTGCAACTCAAAAACTCGATTAATATCAAAAGCACCTAAAATCGAACCAGCTTTTCCCTCAGCTACTAACTTTTCCGCAGGCTCAGACTCGACATCTCCTCCGAAAGAGAAATTAGATGCCAAACACTGGCTCATTTGACCAATTTTCTCGCGGACGGTCATGTTTTTCACAAGTCGATCCACTTCTTGTTGAATTTCCTCCTCTGTCCGTTCGACAATGGAATTAGACTTTCGGTGATTTTTTACTTCGTTCATTAATGCTTGAGCTAAAGATATCCCCTCTCCCTTTTGCCCTTCAATTGGTAGAATGCCAAAAGGTTGAAGATTAATCGAACCATTAAAAGAGTCTTCTTCAAAGGTAAGAGTAATCTCTGCAACACCTTCTGATAAAAGAATGTACTTTCCTTTAGCTCGAAGCTGTTCTCCTTCAACGATTACGGATTCAAATTGAATGTTTAACTGAGTAGGCTCTTTAACGCTGAAAGTATATTGTTCTTTTTTTCAATAATAAAAACAAATTTCATTTTTGCAAATGGGGTTTGTAATATTGCATTCCAGGTACCTAGCATTTCCTAACTCCTATCCTATTTGAAATAAATTTAAAACCGAAGCGGTTTAGTTTTAATAAAAGGTAACTTTTAGATTTTATATTACTTCTAGTTTGATCTTTTAATTCAATTGCTCCTTTTTTTCAAATGACATTTCTAGAACTGTTAGGACGGCAATTGAGCCCACTATCCTAAGTATGCCGAGGATAAAAAACGCTGCCTCATACCCGCCTAGTCCAAGAAATAACGGCATTATCGCTGGAACAATAAATTAGGAAAATTGTTCCCAATATTCAATATACCAAGATTCTTTGCAGCATCTTCCTGGTTTGGAAGAACTCGTGTTAGAAGAACCATATCTATTCAAAAAAAGACACCTGTGCAAATGGCTGAAACGATATCTAAAATTAGATAGATTGTAAAATTGGAGGTAAAAACCCTAGTAAATCAAAGCCGTTCTCATTAAAATACCCGCTCCGATAACAAATGGTTTCAGGCGTTTGAAAAAGTTGGATACAAACCCTCCAACTATACTAAATAGAAAAGATAATAGTGTACCAATTGACGTTAGAAGCGCCATTTTCCTTTTGCTACAACATATCGACCAACAATCAACAATCTGTTTGATAATCTTTTTTATTTTGTCAAAACTTCATTCTGTCTATTGTTAAGGGTGTCAATAACTTTTTTAAACAACTGCACCGTTTCATCACCTGGTGCGTTGGCTAATATCTCAATAATCGATAACTGATATGCAAACTGAATAGCTGGATTGTTCATTAAATCCGGCGCATACTGATTTAAAATTTGTACTGCCAGAGGCTCATCAAGAATTTCCTTCAGCGTCGAATCAAATGTAAACCGTTCTTTTTCTAAATTAGTTTCTGTCGCGTACTCATACTTATAGGTTCCGGAACCTAATTCAATTGGTTCTTCTTTCTCTGGAAGGTATAACACTGCGGTCGTATTTGCAGGAATCTCAACTTTTATCTTGATCCATTTATCCTGGCAAACCCAAGCACTTTTTATTTCGCCGTAAACAGAATTAAATGTTGCTTCCACTGAAGTAATTCCTTTAATAAACTGTGGCTTTATCAGGATTCTCTTGTACCCTGGTTCCAATTGGTTGATACCGGCAAGTTTTCGGTACATCCAGTCGCCGATTGAACCGTAAGCATAGTGGTTTAAGGAATTCATTCCAGAGGTATCAAAATCTCCATTTGGTAAAATCGAATTCCAGCGCTCCCATATTGTTGTAGCCCCTTTTTTCACAGAATAAAGCCACGATGGATAATCCTCTCTTAAGAATAGAATTCCCGCTAGATCATGAAGAGTATTTTCCGTCAAAGTATGGCATAAATACGGAGTTCCAACAAAGCCGGTAGAAAGGTGGTTTTTATGGTTTGCAATATTGGTTGCCAAGGATTTTAGAATTCTATCGCGATACTTTTCTTCTGCCAAATCAAAATAAAGCGCTAATATACAGCCTGTCTGTGTTTCACTCAAAATTCTTCCAGTAGAAGTAATATATTCTTCATTAAATGCCTTTTTAATTTCCCCATATAGTTCATCGTACTTATCGGCATCTTCTGTATAATTTAGAAGTCTTGACGTTTTTCTCACGATATCTGTTGAATATGCATAGTAGGCATTTGCGACTAAGTGTTTATCAGTGGCTCCTGAAAAGTCTGCACTTTCTTCTTTGTCTAATGCCAGCCAGTCTCCATACTGAAAGCCGGTCTGCCATAGTCCGTTACTACCGCAGCGTGATTTGATAAAATCAACCCAGCCCTTCATACTTTCATATTGTTCTTCCAAAATCCTCTTATCCCCATATGTCTGATAAATGACCCAAGGAATAATGACTGCGGCATCACTCCAGGCAGCCGCACCTTCCTGTTGTACTAAAATATTCGGAATAACATGAGGAACACCAAATTCTGCTGTCTGTTCCGATGCTAAATCATGCAGCCATTTAGTAAAGAACAAAGCTACATTTCGATTATAGGCAGCAGTTCCTGCGAACACCTGAGCATCACCTGTCCAGCCAAG
>NZ_NUNF01000075.1 GCF_002585305.1 Bacillus sp. AFS037270
TTTATTGAGGGAGGTTTGTTGAATAAGAATTTAAACTCTTCATTCAAATTAAAAATAAAAAGGTTTAGTGTTCACATATTATAGAATGTATTATTAAATCGTATTATGGAATTTAAAATTATGCACTTTTTTCTTCTTGCCTAATGTTTTTTTAGAAAAACAAAATTTATTCTTTACCAATCGTTCTCAAAATGATATTATAGATTTGTAAGGTTATTAGCTAATTTTTGCCATAATGAGAATGTTCATTCTAAAAACATCACTTAGCACTATCTCAAGTTTAAAGAAACAGATTTAAAAATCCTTTTTTAAGGAGGTGATGCTGTTAAAACGTATAGTTCATACAAAATTGGTGAATTTAGTAGTAACTCTTTAAGCTAATCTTTACTGTTCATTCTTAAAATGATATTATTGGCGAGGGACGAGAAAGTCAATATTCTTCACCTTGTTGATTGATGATTATCTTTGAAGTTAGCATTAAATTTTCTTGTTACTCTAAGTTTACTCAAAGGAAATGATAGTATGGCTAGAAATAAAGAATTTGATGAAAATGAAGTATTACGAAAAGCTATGGAACTTTTTTGGATACAAGGCTATGAAAAAACCTCCATGCAGGATTTAGTAAAGTATATGGGTATCCATCGTCGTAGCTTATATGATACGTTTGGCGACAAGCACACTTTGTTTATAAAAGCGTTGGATCATTATAATGAAATAATAAGAACTAGAATAGAGAATGAAGTAAGCCAGCTGAATTCGGTAAAGGATGCTATCAGGCAATTATTTAAAATGATAATTGTCAGAGATAAACAACAACTTATTGGATGTTTGACAGTAAATACGGCAGTTGAGTTGTCTTTACATGATGAACAAGCAGCAGAAAAGGTAGTGGAGAGTTTTTCTAAGACCGAATTACTGCTAAACAATCTAGTGCTAAAAGGTCAAAAAGCTGGAGAAATATCTAAACATCATGATGCAAAAAAAACATCGGAATTTCTTCATAATTCCTTAGTAGGTCTACGCGTTATGACCAAAACTACCGATGACACAGAAAAATTAAATAATATTATTGATATAACACTTTCGGTATTAGATTAATTTTTTTGCTCTTTTGGGAACAATCATTCTCAAAAGGTAATAATCAATCTAGCTGAACTTCACTTGTCAGATATCAAGCAAAGTTTGTGTTGATACATTTAATAAAACAGTTAAAGACTAAATGATAATTTAAATTTCTTTAATTTGAGGAGAGTTAATATGAAATACACAGTTATTACAGGAGCAAGCTCAGGTATAGGGTATGAGACAGCATTAGAATTTGCTGCTCGGGGAAAAAATTTAATTATAGTTGCTAGAAGATTAGATAGATTAGAGGATCTGAAATCCGCAATTTATAATATAAATCCTAAATTAGATGTTATTATTTGCACAAGTGACTTGTCTGTCACAGATCAGGCATATAACCTGTATAACAAATTAAAAGGATATGAAATTGAGACTTGGATTAATAATGCTGGTCTTGGTGAATCCGCATTTGTAGCAGATCATAATTTAAGCAAAGTTGAAACGATGTTACGGGTTAACATAGAATCTTTGACAATCCTTTCTACTTTATTTGTTAGAGATTATGCAGAGAAAGAGGGAACTCAGTTAATTAACGTATCATCGGCACTCGGATATGCAATTGCTGTTGGGACTATAACTTATTCTGCATCTAAATATTATGTTAGTGCCTTTACCGAAGGTCTTGCAAAAGAACTAGAATTGATAGGTGCAAAATTAAAAGCAAAAGTTATATCACCAGCTATAACGGAAACAGAATTCGGTAAAAATGCTTCTAATGTGGATAGTTATATTTACAAAGATAATATACGTATGTACCACACAGCTAAGCAAGTAGCTGGATTTATGATGGATTTATATGATAGTAATGAGGTCGTAGGTATTGTAGACCAAACCTATGAATTTAAAATAAGAAATCAAATTTATCCAATAATTGGAGGTTAAGTTTTTAAAAACCTTTAGATTCTAATATTTGAAAGGGTGCCTGACTGTTAACATTGCAGTTGTTGCTCAAATAATCACAAATATATTTCAGCAGTACAGATAATCTTTTATTTTAATCTACTAATAACAGAGACAGAGGGTCTTAGTAAAGACTCCTTATAACTACAAAAATAGAAAGGGTTATAATCTGACACTTTAAGTGATGGATTCACTTTCTTTCCACACCCTTTTTAGAACGTTCATTCTAAAAAGGGTGTCACTCAGCTAATTTATATTGAAAAATTAAGAACTCAATGTTCGAAGGAGAAGAAACTCAAATGACAACATTTACTATCCCATCTGAATCAGAATTTATCGAAGTTGAAGGTACTAGTTATGCTTATAGAAGGTTTGGTGAAAAAACGGGAGTACCTGTCGTATTTCTAGTTCACTTTAGAGGAACGATGGAAAATTGGGATCCTAATATGGTTGGTCCAATAGCGAAGGAACGTCCAGTTATCCTATTTGATAACAAAGGGGTTGGTGAGACGAAAGGGCAAACACCTTCTACGATTGCTGAGATGGCACAAGATGCAGGGAAATTTATAAAAGCACTTGGTTTAGATCAAGTGGATATTCTCGGTTTTTCAATTGGTGGAATGGTTGCACAAGAATTGGCATTACAAGAAGGGAATTTGATTAGACGAATCATCATGGCAGGTACTGGACCTGAGTCTGGAATTAATCCTGAGCTAGAAATATTTGAAAGAATGAATCGACACGGTGGGAATGCAGAGAATGCTTTGGATGACTTCATGTTTTTCTTCTACCGTTCAACTGAAACAAGTAAATCTGCGGGAATGGCATCTTTACAAAGAATTATCAATCAGAAAAAGGTTGAAAGTTCTGACCAAGTACAACAAGCCCAATTAAAGGCTTTGGCAAAGTGGTCTCAACCAAAATCCAATAATGATTACAATTGGTTACAGAACATTAAACACCCTGTGCTTGTGACAAATGGTAATAACGATGTTATGGTTCCAACCAAAAATAGTTATATTTTAGCTGAGCACTTACCAAAAGCACAACTCATTATATATCCTGATTCTGGTCACGGACACCTATTCCAATTTCCAGAACTATTTGCTGAGAACGTCAATTCGTTCCTGAATTCAACATCTTTATAAAAAATTGATAACGATTAAAAAGGAGGAAGTTATATGAGCAAGTTATTTGAACCAGTCAGAATTGGAAATATAGAACTAAAAAACCGTTTAGGTATGGCACCAATGACAAGGAGTAGAGCACTGCCAGATGGAACACCTAGTGATTTGGCGGCAGAGTATTACGGCCAGCGTGCATCGGTTGGTTTAATAATAAGTGAGGGTACTCAACCCTCAGAGGATGGTCAGGGTTATACAAATACACCTGGTATTTATACAGAATCACATATTGAGGGGTGGAAAAAGGTAACATCAAAAGTGCATAACAAAGGAGGACGTATATTTGTTCAACTTATGCATGTAGGCCGTGTCTCACATCCTGACAATACACCTCATCACCGTCAAGCTGTTGCGCCTTCTGCTATTGCGCCTAATATAGAAATATTTACAGCACAAGGGATGAAGGAGATTCCTACACCTAGAGCGTTGAGTGAAGGAGAAATAAAGGACGTTATAAATGAGTTTCGCTTAGCAGCACGAGCAGCGGTAGAAGCTGGTGCAGATGGGGTTGAAATCCACGGAGCAAATGGTTACCTTATTCAACAGTTCTTAAGTGAAAATGCTAATCAACGTCAGGATGCGTACGGTGGAACGATGGCAAATCGCTCGCGATTTGCCATTGAAGTAGCAAAAGCAGTTGTTGATGAGATTGGTCCAGAACGAACGGGCATACGCTTCTCTCCTCAAGGAACACTAAATGGAATAGAAGAGGGAGAAACAAGTAGTGAAATGTACCGTTATTTAATCAGCGAGTTAAATAAGCTCAACCTTGCATATCTACACATCATGCACTTCGGAAACGAATCATTATTACAAGATATCCGTCAACTTTGGTCACAAGCACTTCTTGTTAACCGAGCAGGACGTACTTTAGACCAACTTACGGTAGACTTGGATAATGAACTTGCGGACGTTATAACTGTAGGGACTTGGATGATAGCTAACCCAGATTTTGTCGAGCGATTGAAATTAGATGCCCCACTAAATACGCCTGATAAAAATACCATTTATGCAGGAGGAGCGGAAGGGTATACAGATTATCCGTTCTTAAAAGAATAAAACAGGGCAAGGTTTAACAGTTAACGGAATCGACAAAACATTTTAGGTTAATAAGGGTACTTTAGGATACACAGACTAGACCATCAATGTAAAAGTTGGTGGTTTTTTTAAAAGGAGATTAAGAATATGAAAGCTGCTCAAATACAAAAATACTCGAAAAACATTAAAGCACAGATTGTTGATATCCCTATACCGAGTATTAAAGAAAATGAAGTACTGGTAAAGGTAAAAGTTGCTGCAATAAATCCACTTGAAATATTAAATATTACAGGAAGTGTAAAATTAATACAAGACTATGATATGCCTCTTGTATTAGGAAATGAACTAACAGGTATTGTCGAAAAAGTGGGTAATCATGACTATGGGTTTAAGGTTGGAGATCCTATTTATACAAGACTCCCGATTGAAAAAATTGGGGCTTTTGCAGAATATGTTGCAGTTGATGCTAAATCGATATGGCATTTGCCGAAAAATTTAGATTTCGTTACGGGAGCTGGTGCACCGTTAACTGGTTTGACGGCATATCAAGGCTTAGTAGAAGAGTTAGAAGCAAAAAAGGGACAAACAGTGTTTATTCCAGGAGGATCAGGAAGTTTTGGCCAAATGGCTGTTCCTATAGCTAAAGCAATGGGACTAAAGGTTATTGTTTCTGGTAGTCCTTCCGCTAAAGAGAGAACGTTGAATGCTGGTGCAGATCAATATATTGATTATACAAAGGAAAATTATTGGGAAATACTAGATGAAGTTGATTTTGTAATCGATACTCTAGGTGCTGATGAATTCGAACGCGAGTTATCCATTATCAAGCCAGGTGGTCGGTTACTAAGTCTTCGTACTGGACCAAATAAACAGTTTGCAATAGATAAAGGTCTTCCTAAATGGAAGCAAATTATTTTTGGATTAGTTGGCGCGAAGTTTGATAAGAAAGCAAAGAAAAAAGGTGTTCAATATCGCTTCATTTTCGTCAGAGCTGATGGTAAACAATTGGAAAAAATTACGAAAATCATTGAAGAAAATAATATTGTTCCAGCCATTGATCCTACCAATTTTACAATTGATGAAATTAATGCTGCACTAAAATTAGTGGCAAATGGACATACAAAAGGAAAAGTAGTTATCAAATTTTAAAAAGGTAAAGCAGGAGTGGAAGTAGCAATGTCGATTCATTATTCTTATATTGACGCACCTAACTTATTTATTCAGCACCAGAATGGTAGACGGTATGCTTATAGAGAATTAGGGAAAAAAAAAGGAATCCCGATTATTTTATTGACACACCTTTCAGCTAATCTTGATAATTGGGATCCAAGGATTATTGATGGTCTTGCTAAAAGCCATTGGGTCATCGCATTTGATAACTTAGGGGTTGGACTTTCCAAGGGTAAAGTACCAAACAACATCCCTCAAATGGCAAATGATGCAATCACATTTATTAAACTACTAGGATTTTTTAAGGTAGATTTGATAGCTTTGTCAATGGGAGGAATGATTGCTCAAGAATTAATCTTAAAGGAACCAAGCTTAGTTAGAAAGCTGGTATTAGTTGGTACGGGACCTCGAGGAGGGAAAGGTATTTCCAAGGTCACGCATATTACTAATCTTGATTTAGTCCGTGCAATATTGACTTTCAAAGACATAAAGACCTATCTGTTTTTCCCAAACACACAGAATGGTAAGAAAAAGGCTAAAGAATTTCTAATTCAAATAAAAAAAAGGAAAAAACATCGAGATAAAACTATCAGTTTAAGAGCGTATAGAATGCAATTAGATGCAATCAATAAATGGGGAAAAGACAAGCCTGCGGATCTATCTAAAATTGTTCAGCCAAAATTAACAATAAATGGAAATCACGATCGCATGGTTCCAACAGAAAATTCATATGACCTGGCAAATAGAATTCCTGATAGTAAGTTGAAAATATTTGACCATGCAGGACACGGTTCCTTATTTCAATATCCAAAAGAGTTTGTCGAAATGGTAATAACATTCTTAAGTTGATATAGTATTATTATTTGGAACTAACTTAAAAAAGCACAACTTATTGAAATAGAAATCTAAAGACTTGGGGCGTTGATCCAGAAAGGTTCAATGCTTTTTTTGCTTAGTTTTCTTTTGGCACTATCAAGGCAATATTCCTGTTTTAAATAGACTGGTGAAAGTATAGTTTGTGAAGAATTACACTTAAACTATAGGGTGCTTGAGTTCAAGAAAGTAAGGCTGTTACGACAGCCTCTTTCTTTTTCGATAAAATGGATATATAAGAAACCTTATCTCTGCAAAATTATATCTATATAGGGATGTAGGTTTTCACTATCAAGACAATTTTCACAAATTACTAAAATCATTAATTCTGTATCTTTGTCGCTACTACTTTGTTTGCACACCGTACATTCTTGATTCAATTCGACTCACTCCTTATATCTTTCATATTTGTACTCTTTCCTTTTTTGTCCTTTTTAACTCCAATTATTCAACTGCAACAAAGTATCGTATTGATATGTTTTATATTAAATTGTCAAATATTTGAATAATATTTGACAATTTGAATTTCTAATTTATTGGCTTTCATTTAAAATATGTGAAATTTCCTCTTTACAACGTAAAAATAAAGGAATATATTAAACCTCATAAATTGAAAAAATCAACCTATATCGCTTAATCCAATAGGAGCGGGGGACCCAATTAACTGTATTTTGTGTACTTGGGGTGAATCCTTTTTAAGGTAGGGCTACTCTTTAGCCCGAATCCGACAGCTAACCCCGTAAGCGTTTGAGAGGAGGTTTATTTTTTGTTCCTTTAAAGAACACTAAGTAAACTAGTGTTCTTTTTTGTCTTTAATTTAAATTGGAAAAATTAAGTAGTATTAACCTGAATTGGAAAGAAAGAAGGAGAGTTCAGAATGAATCATCCAGGTCATTGGATTGAAATAGTTGTATTTATTATTGCTATTATTTTCGTTTGGTTTTCATTCACAAACTTTGCGAGCGTAAAACGCTTTTTAATTGGTCGCCCTATGAGAACGGCAGAACTACATGGACACCATACCAAAATTGTTTGGTTCATCGCTTTACCTATACTTGCTGCTGACCTTTACTCTTCTGTTTCCTATGGACCAGAAGCTGGAATAACTGAACTTATTGGACTTGGTCCTGAAGCAAAATGGTATATAATTCCGATAACAATTTCAACAATTATACTTCTGGTAATATTAATTTTATCTTATATCATGGGAATTTTAGCTTATCCAAATGGTGGAGGAGCTTACGCTATCGCAAAAGATAATTTTAAAGCAAAGTGGGTTCCTCTAATAGCTTCCAGTTCCCTGCTTGTGGACTATATTTTAACTGTTGCTGTTTCAATATCCGCTGCCTTAGAAGCAGTATCTTCAGCCTATCCAGCAGTTGCACCTTACGAAACGGAATTAGCGATAACCGTGGTTTTCTTGTTACTTGTGATGAATTTACGCGGAGTAGCTGAATCAGCAAGAATCTTTGCATACCCTACTTTGGGCTTCATGTTATGTATGATTTTGTTAATATTTACTGGCTTATTTGAGGGATTCAAAGATGGATTTATCCAAAATTCTACCCCTTCATTTGGTACAGTTCCTCAAGGATTAAGCACCCTACTAATTCTAAAGGCATTTAGTTCAGCTTGTTCTGCATTAACAGGGATTGAAACGATTTCAAACTCGGTTCCCATTTTTAGGGAGCCCCAACAAAGAAGTGCTATTAAAACCTATATCGCTTTAGGCATAATTACTTCCTTAACTCTTTTAGGATTTGCATACCTATTGTATGTGAAAGGAATTTCACCATCACCAGAGAACACTATGTTGTCCCAGCTAGCAGAGATGTATTTCGGGCATGGAATTTTATATCAGATTATCATTTGGTTCACGTTTGTAGTCTTAGTAATGGCAGCAAACTCCACTTTTACAGGTTTTTCACTTCTGGCAGCCATAGTTGCGGCTGACGGATATTTACCTAGAGTCTTAACAAACCGTGGCGACCGCTTAGGTTACTCGAATGGTATTATTGCATTAGCTTCATGTGCGAGTGTGCTTATCTTAGCTTTCCACGCTCATACAAATGCTTTGATTCCACTCTATGCAATCGGAGTATTCTTATCCTTCACCGTGGCACAATTTGGTTTGGTTCGACGTTGGATAAGAGTAAAAGGACCAAATTGGAAAATAAAATTAGCGGTTAATATTGTTGGTGCAATTGTCACATCCATCGTTGCTGTTATTTTTGCGATCACAAAGTTTACAGGTGGAGCGTGGGTTGTCTTGGTGGTTTTACCGTTAATCATTTTATCCTCTTTAGCTATTCGTCGTCACTACAACTTTGTAGCAGAAGATCTGCGTATTGATATTCATAAAGAATTCCCTGAAGCAAGGGAAGTTGTAACCGTTGTACTTGTTTCAGGTGTTCACCGTGTTGTCCACAATACACTATCTTTTGCAAAGAGTATGGGTGGTAACATTATTGCCGTCTACGTTGGTTTTGACGATGAATCAATTGATAGAATGGAGAATAAATGGGAGGAATGGGGTTCTCCTTGCAGGCTTGTGGTACTTAAAAGTAAATTTCGTTCAGTAATAGGACCACTTAACCGATTTATGAAAGTAGTTGAAGAAAAACAAGGAAACAATAGCCATATTCAGCTAATTATACCGCAATTTATTCCTAGAAAGTGGTGGCATAATTTACTGCACAACCAAACCGCCCTTCAATTGAGGATGTGGTTCTTTCGACATAAAGATGTTGTCATTACCACCGTGCCATACCATCTTAAAAAGTAAACTTTACTGTTAAAATTAATTTTGAAGGTACATTAACGAATGGTCCACCAATTTTATATAGGAGTATGATAGACAGGTGTATATCGCACCTGTCTTTTAATATGAAATACACAGACGAAACGGAAGGATAACAACTATACCTCCTTCTTCAGCTAACTGGGCAGTTTAGTTTAATAAGAAATGTTATTACGCAGCTATATAATTACAGAAAAAAATCCATCCTCATTACATATAAGGATGGATAGTGGACTAGGGCTTTTCAAAAATTTGATTATTATACTAATATCTTTTCGTTTGTAATCCGGACATAACGTACTAAATATGAATTTATAATATGATTCCCTTGGTTATTTTTCACATTAAAAAAATTGTAACGTTCCATTTTTTCAATTATTTCTTGTTCAACATCTTCTTTTTTTAACATCCAATTCATTTACCACTTTTTCGGTTATAATCTTATTATCAAAAGTATAGCAAACAGTAAATTCCTTCAAAATTAATTTTCCTTTCTATAATCTATTGTTAAAAACTTCACATTTAACCCCAATACATTGTCTTAAATTTAATTATTATCAGTTTTTTCTTTCCGTGACTTTATACTTGAAATGGACAACCATATTGATAAAATGATGGATAGGACTCCAGTAACCACATTACTTAACCGATGTATCGGGTTTATAAATAATTCATAAATGCCATATAAAAAACCTAAACATATGAATATAAGGTCTATTATTGAAATCTTCATTTTCATCTCCTTAACTTTTAACCTTCAACAGGACGACGTGCCATATTATTCGAAAGTTACTCTAAATTTTTGACCATTAAATTTTTACAAGTACATTTCAAAAAATATCATCAGTGTTTGTCCAATCAATTTTTTATAAATTTGCATTTCCTATTATAGATACAATCCAAGGAGATGCGATTTCATCTCTCCCCAAATAATTCCTTTTTTCAGGAATTATTGACCTGTTTCACTAAATTGAAACGGCGGTTCTTATTTAGCTAAAGGGGAGTTTAGTTGAATAACAAAAGAGATAACGAGGTAAATTTTTATCACAAATAGTTGTCAATATTTAACGAATACTTTTTGTTTAAAAGTCTTGCTTACTGGGTAAATAAAATTGAATTTTCCCATCAAACGAGGGTGATAATAAATGGATTTTTTACAAATCGAGAGAAGAAGAAAGAGGTACAATGTAATAATCAAGGGGAATAATCAGGAAGAACAGGCTGTCATAATAGCTTATTCTGCTGAGGAAATGAAAAGCTTAGTACGTAAACTGTATAAGAACATAATTATTGATGAAAAGGGGTTACCATCAGGAGAAATTTCATTTGAGACAACAGAACTATTATAAATTAGACTGTGTCCTTTTTTTTCTATTATTAATCATTTCGTATTTAAACTTATGAAACTAAACAATCTCTTGTTTCACAGGTATTTAACTAATAGAAAAGCCGAGGGCTTCAATCCCCCGACCATTTTTATTATAACACTAAAAAGGTTATCGTTTATGGAAATAAGTACCAATTGATGGTATTTATTCAACTAACCCACATAAATAAAAAGAGGTAGATATATGAGAAAAACATTAATCAGAACCCTTATAGCCTTAAATTATCTATAATCTTTTATAGTATTGGAAAAGCTATTTTAGTGCTTAAAGAAAGGTGGCACTTTATAGGAGTAATTTTTCATTTACACTAAGGAGGATAACGATGGGAATTTTAAGTGGAAACCCCAAGGAAGAGCCTTTACACTACGGAGAAGTCTTTGATATATGGGCATCTCAATTAGTGGGAAATAGTCTGATTTCGGGTTATCAAACAATGTTGAACCATGCAGGTGATGAAGATTTAAAAAAGTTATTAGCAGAAGCAATTGAAACATGCCAACAAGAAAAAAAACAGGTTGAAGAACTATTAAAAGAAAACGGAGTCGGCTTACCACCTACTGCTCCAGAGCCTCCTGATGTATGTTTGGAAGATATTCCAGTAGGTGCAAGAATCCCAGATCCAGCTATTGCTGCTACACTTTCTGCTGATATTGCCGCTGGATTAGTAACTTGCAGCCAAGCAATCGGTAAATCCATCAGGGAAGACGTAGCCATGATGTATGGTCAATTCCATAACCAAAAGGCAGTCCTTGGGGCAAAAGTGCTTCGTTTAAATAAAGAAAAAGGATGGCTCATCCCTCCTCCTCTACATCTAAATAAACATGGTGATTGTTAATTTAGGACACGGTTATTTCTAACCGTGTCTTTTTATAATTTAATTTAGTTCAAATGTTAGAAACGAAAAAATATTGTTCGAAATATGTGATGAGAAGGGGTTTAATAAACAAACGGGGGCTGAGTTCAATATATGCGGCTGCATAGGCAGCCATTTTTTCTTCTGTAACTAAAGGTGCAGGTTAGTTGAAAAAGGGGAAGTTTAATTTTCATATAAAGTAAGGTAAAATTAGGTATAATTAGGTAAAATCAATTGGTGGTGAATAAAGATTGGAACCTAAATGGTTAGAATGGGCAAAACAGCTTCAATCCATTGCACAAGCAGGGCTAACTTATTCTAAAGATGTTTATGACTTGGAAAGATTTGAATTAATTAGAAATATTAGTGTTGAGATTTTGACACAGCATACAAATATGGACAATAAAATTATAAAAGAACTATTTGCAAATGAAACTGGGTATGCAACGCCGAAAGTTGATATTAGGGCTGTTGTATTTAGGGCTAATAAAATATTAATGGTGAGAGAAACCAATGATGGAGATTGGTCGTTACCTGGAGGTTGGGGCGATATTGGATTAACTCCAAGTGAAGTTGCAGTCAAGGAAGTAAAAGAAGAATCAGGGTTTGATGTCAAAGCGATAAAATTAATAGCTGTACTCGACAAGAAATGCCATCCCCATCCACCTTCTCCATATCACGTTTATAAAATGTTTATCCAATGTGAAATCATTGGCGGGCAACCAAAAGAAGGTATTGAAACAGATGCAGTAGAATTTTTCGCAGAAAATGAACTACCACCTTTATCGATAGCTAGAAATACAGAATCACAAATTCAACTAGCATTTAAACATTTGCATAATCCACAAGAACCTGTAAATTTTGATTGATACTCCAAGTTGTTCAACTAACGGATAGCTTTCGTTCAGGATGATGTGATCGCTGCAGCGGTCATTTTTTTCTTGTTGAACTATCGGGGCAGCATTCCTGTAATGAAGAAATATAAGGTTTATATAAAAAAGCCCCTTGGTTAGATATGAGTGTCCAAAGGTTGGCGGCAAAAAGGACACAAATATACTACCTGGAGGCTATTTAAATGAATTATAACCATGTTAATGGTTTGTTGATCTCTTCCCCAATACAATGACTGCCCCAAATGCCCGAATCCAAATTGGGCATCAGGCAGAATGGTTCCTCGGGGGCTTATGTTGAAGAATAGGGGGCTGCTTCGGCAGCCCTTTTCTTGTTCCACACATAAAACCAACAGACGTATCAATTTTTGGATACGTCTGTTTATTACTCTTATTATCAAATCTCTAGATTACCCGTTTTTCCTGCGATTTTGTATGTATTCTTCCATAGTCAAACCATTTTCCCTGAGCGTATGATTAATCTTATCTGTCATTACAGCCAATGGAAGTAAGCACAGAAATAAAAGAAACAGTAAATCAAGAAGTATCACAAGAAGCTCTCAGCTTTGCTTCCAAATACTTATTTGACGATGATGACGAATGACAGACTCTTTATTAAGTTATGGGTTGCCTTAAGGCGTTTTTATAGCAGATAATAATACAAAAACCATCTCACATTTAGAGATGGTTTTTACTTTAATTTACATATTAAGTCTATTTTCATTCAGGAAACGCCGAATGCAACATTTGCCATTTATACAGCTATTTTACTAGCAAATGAGTGTACGTTTTTTGTATTTTAAGCTTATGTATTAAATCCATTCTTTTAGTCAATAACAATAACAAAATAAAAGACTACGGGGGTGGAACATATGAAATGCAAAAGTTGTGGCAAAGATACAAGGGTTCGGGATAAGAAGAAATATAATGAACGCTGGGGATTATGCAGCTCTTGTTATAGAAAAGACAAGGAAATGTTTAAAATAGGCATCAAAATAGCTTCAAACAGATAAAAACCCTTCAGATATAAATTCGAAGGGGATTAATACACTACTGTTTGTTTTCCAGATTGTTTAATCACTGTAGGGTTGACCCAAAATTGTTCGTAGGCTCCACCATGCCTTTCCTGAAGGTATTTTACAACGTTAGGGGAGTCTAGTGCTATTTTCAATAATTCATCAGCTAGACGGCTTTTAGACATGCCAACACAGGCCATAGACAATCTCGAAAGCTTTTTGTCGTACTCGTTGGTCATACTTACAGAAACTCTACATACACGTTTATTACCGAGTCCACGTTCTTGAGCTTGATCACTGGCGCTTTTAAAAGTAGTCATTCGTAGACAACCTTCTTATTGCGTTACTGACGCAGTATTTATACTAAAATATGAAGCATTACAATGGTTTTAGAACCTTTTTAAAACCATTTATTATGTAGTTATATAGTTAACAACATAAAATACACCGCTCGATAAAAATCTTTATACCAAGTCCCCAATCGTGGTAGTTCAGCTCAAGTGCCGACACTGGAACCAAGAAAAATGTCAACGATTTGATTGAAGAAGGTTTGAATTTTTTAACAAAATACGAACGGAGCATATCCTAATCATTAATAATGGTCGGGATTTTTCTTTTTTATTATGCAGTTCCATGACCATGTTGAGAACTTTAAAAAAATATTTTAGAAGATAACAAGATTGTTTGATTTGTTTTTTCTTAACTTAAGAGTCTCTCTTCTGTCTTAATAAAGATTTTAACAACCTCTTTTCCTTAGTTTTTTCAAAACTTCAGACTGCGCCAGTGCGTAACAGCGTAAGTGCATCAAACTATTCGTGGAAGGGGAGGGAGGAGAATTAAATGGGGGCCCACCAGCAAAACATACGCTAAGCAAATTTCGACATCAAAAAAAGCCGATTTTTCCTATGCTAAGGAAATCGACTTTATTTTAAAGAATGCTGATATTGATAATCAAAAAAAGGCCCTTAATCAGAGCCCTGTTCTTTGCCTTGTACCAAATTATCAGTACATAAATGACGCACCAATAATGATAAGAAGAATAAACAATACTACGATTAACGCAAAACCAGTTCCATGTCCGCTCATTTTATAACACCTCCCAGCATTAATAATTTCTAAGCTAGAAAGTTTTAAGCTTTATTAAATAACAAAAGAAGTTCCTACAATAATTAAAAGAATAAACAATACAACAATTAATACGAAAGTGCTGCCACCACCATAGCCACCACCGTAGCCGTAACCACCGCATCCGAAACCGTATCCAAAGCCCATATTTCTCACCACCTGTTAGAATATCCGAAATAAAACTTTCACTATGTATAATATTTCATAAGACAAGGATTCGCTTGGACAAACATCATATTGATAGAGAAAAGATTTGCCTATAAATGCAAAGAAACGTCTGCTTTATAGGCAAACGCTATTTATAAACAAGAAGGTTATAATATGTTTGTTGGTTTTACCCTGGTGGTAATAATAATATATGTACAAGATAATGAAATGGAATGGACAAGGGGTGATTTATAACGAATTAATTCTTGGTCTGTTCTTAAAAATTTCCCCCAATAAGGCTTAACTGGTTGGGTACTCAGGTTAAACTGATGCATAGTCTAGAGTGTAACCAAAAAGCCGTAGTCTTGCTTAGCACATAGACTTGTCAGAGATAATATCAAACACAAAAAGCCCCTAGTAGGGCTTTTTTGTATTTATTAATCCTTTCGACTTAATAAAAGACTACACATAAGCATGACACAGGGAGACAACCTAGGAGAAGGGTTTTAATTGCAGACAGTGCCCATCCCCTTTTTGGTATTTTACATATTTTATAGGTAACAGCTGAAAGGAGGTTGTGTATATGGATGGTTACGGTGGATTCGGTGGTTGTGGTGGCCCCGGATTTGGCTACGGAGGTGGCTTTTGCGGAGGCAATCCATTCGTTTTAATCGTAGTATTGTTCATCCTGTTAATTATCGTTGGAGCAGCCTGTTTTTACTAATTTAAATTCTCGAAAAAAGTCTTATAAAAAGGCTTTTTTCTTTTTGGCTTAAATTGTTAAATGCTCATATGGAGTAAAAAGTAAATTAGGCAAGCCCTGCCATAAAGTCATATTAGGCATATGTTGTATAAACCGAATCCGCCTGTTGCACCCAGGTGTGTTCTGCCTCCTTTTTGAAGAAGAAAAGTTCGGGATTTTCTTCTTCTTACATAAAATAAAAATATAGTTTTAAAAAAGTAAGTTCCTCCCAACTCTGCACAGTTTCCACCCCCTTCAGAACGTTGCTATTAGTCGACTTATCAATTTTTCTTATTGTTATTTCATGTAAAAAAAGCCATCAGTAAAAAATACTGACAGCTTGGGAAAGGAACTTATTTTTACAGGTGATTTAAAACAAGGTATTCTATGTCAAAGAGAATTATATCCTTGGGACACTTAAATTTTTGAATGGCAGCGGGCACAAAATTTATAATCCTGTACATAAGTGATTTAATTTTTTCTGTATTAACTGATACAAGCGTTTTACTGTTTGTGGGTGCCCTATGCCTAACTCTTTGCCTCAGTCCAATAATAAAGCCGATGATTCCTTAGCGTAGGAAAAATCGGCTTTTTCAATGTCGAAATTTGCTTAGCGTATGTTTTGCGCGTTTTGTTGGTGGGACCCCTAAATCAAATGTTCGTATCATATCCTAGCCAGGAGCTGATTTTTGGCTAGGATACTTCCGGCTCCTTGCAACTGACATTCCGATTAAAATACGAATATTTCAGACAAAAATAAAACCCCTTATTACGTAATAATCGTTGCCTTAAGTCAACGAATTACGCCTTAAGGCATTTTAACATTAGAAAAGACTTTTAGACCTGTATAATACAAAGCAATCTCAACGTAAGAGAAAGAGCTATAGCAGTTTGGTCCTCTTTTATGTCTTTAAGGTCAATTTCTAAAGGCTAGGAGGTAATCCCATCTTCCAAACAACCGTTTCCTGCCTGTAACTTTATTAAGCAAAAAGTATTAGCTACATATGCAACCAATTTGTACTCAAAAGTAGAAACTGAATGTAACATAATGGATGTTTTGTTACATTTGGTGAATTTCAGATCTTTTGCTTCTTCAGTTAAAGATGCAGGTTTATTTAAACATATGTACAAGTGGAAAAAAGCCCTCAGATTTCCGAGGACTTTGCGGGGTGAAGTAAACGAAGGCAGGGGCATACAACTTTTCCAGCTTGGTTGACTAGCCCAAACATACTTGATGGCTTTAATTATTTTCAGCAATCGGCTGATCCGTTACTTCGGGGTCAATATAATTCGTAGCACTTACGCCAGTATTTGTTATCACTGCTCCCCCTGTGTTAAATCCTCCGGATCCAGCAAACGATTTAGTTGTAGTCTTTGGTGTTAAAACACTGCTATCACCGAATTTGACAATACCATTTGTAGTGACGTTATGAATTTGTAGGGGTCCATTAATAGTTGCAGGCATTAGAAACAACCTTCCATTTAAAATTTTTTTCAATAACCTATACGCACTTTTTAAATATTTCCGACAATTGGCTGATCCGTTACATCGGGGTCAATATAATTCGTAATGTTAAAAACAGTATTTGTTATAGACCAAACCGCTGTGTTAAATGCTCCAGCTCCAGCAGGAACCTTAGATGCAACCTTTGGTGATACAATAAGGCTATCACCAAATTCGACAGCACCATTTCCAGTGATATTAGCAATTGCTACTGGTCCATTAATAATCGCAGGCATGGGCAGCCATCCTTTCAAGTTTATTCTCATTTTGATATTAGATATTCTATGTTTTTATCCCTGACCTTGTTCTTCTTTGAAGGTACCGTACAAAAACGAGAGATACAATACCAGCAAAAGAAAAGCCAGCTTTCATGAAACATTTTAAACTAATTGGCATAAATTAGTTTAAATATTGGTAAAGGGAGTTGACTAAAATGAGTGGATGTGACCGAGGTCATATTGTTATAGATAATATTGAAGGAGGAATCGTTAATTTTGGTGGTTCACTAGTTGTTTCTCCTAAAACTGCTGGAAAATCTGTCCTTGGTGCAGGTTCTGGAAACACTGCCATTTTCAATTTTAGTGGTACTGCTGCAAGTTCAACGAATACAATAGATTTTGATGTATTTGATCAACCGGTAGATGGCAATACCTAGCGGGAAAAACCCCGTTTTTTTGTTGGTTTTTGATTGGGCATCAGTATTTTTCCATAATCACTGCCCCATCATAAAGGTTAAAAAAAAATCGATGTCAAAGGATTTTCCCATGCTTCTATTTTACATGTTGGGAATTCTAAAAATATATCATTAGAGGCAAGGGTTAAGAATATACGCCAGCTTTTGCCGTATTGGTATGAACACGAGATGCGCTAAAATCATATGTTAGTTTATAGCCTAATGGAAAAGGATGTTTATAATGCCGGCGATTATAGGACCAGTGGAAATTGTAGCTGTATCAGGTGGAATTGTGCAATTTGGTGATACAGTCTATACTTCACCAAAGTCTGCAGCCAAAGCCTATTCAGGTGCAGGAGGATTTAATACTGGATTATTAATTATTACGAATAATGGATTAAGCAGTACTAATGTACTTGATACGGATTTAATTGACCAGCCAATTGCAGGAAATAACTAGAAAGTGACATAGCCTGAAAAAGAGTGTATGTCATTTTTAGTTTAATTAATCCGACATTACCTTCTTATACAGAACAAAGGACAGATTGAGTAGAATAATCTGTCCTTTTGTCATTAAAATAGTGTTTATAATCGAATGTAACTTAATAGATAAAAAGTTGCATTCATTATCCGTTAAAATCTTAGACTTAACCAAAAACCATATGGGAATGTTCCTCTTTCAAAAATAAGTTACATTCAATTCGTTAAATGAGTTTATGGGCTGACATAAAAGCACGTTACAAAATTACAAAAGCTTTTCGAGCCGGTTCCATTTATAAAACGATTGGCACTGGAGAAAATGAAAAGTTGCCTTAAAGAAACGGATTACGCCTTAAGGCATTTTTACATTAGAAAGACTTTTAGACTCGTATAATACAAAAGCCATCTCAACGTAAGGGAAGGAGCTATAACAGTTTGGTCCTCTTTTATGTCTTTAAGGTCAATTTCTAAGAGTAGGAGGTAATCCCATCTTCCAAACAACCGTTTCCTGCCTGTAACTTATTAAGCAAAAAGTATTAGCTACATATGCAACTAATTTGTACACGGGATTCCTGCGGCGATCCTTTTTGTTGCTTAATTAAGATGGGTGCATTTTTTTTACATGATTCTGGACTCGTTCCCATTCAAAAATTATAAGAAAAGAGGATACGTAATGAATGTGACAATTGAAATACACTACAAGGTCAGCAGCAAGTTAATGCAGAGAGCCAGTCTTCCACTAAGAGGTAAGCGGCCGGAATTTGTTGCTTATCAGTGGTGGAAACAAATACAAAAAGAAATGTCCTATCACGCAACTTTGGAGCAAGTGATTATTAACGGAGACAATGACATCACGCAGTTAGTTATGGATATAGAAACTCAGGAGCGGAACAAGATTAACGAAAATCTGGATTTACCTTTTTAATGTCCAATAGAGAAGTCATTGATGGGTTGATGTTTTATAATCCCTTTGTACCTCGTATATGATAGGCGTTTTTGATAACGTAGAATTTATAGAACTTGCTTTAAAAGCATTTTAGTGAGGAAGGGTACTGATGACTGAAATATATTCAAGCAAATATAACGATAGCTTTTTGCAATATCATGTTGCTTATTTTACTAAAGATACACTTAAACTCAATGAAATCAATTTCATCAAAAATTATTTTTTAAAAGCGTATCAATTAGGCATGAATTCAAGATTTTGAAACTGGAGTTTGGTAAGAATTCTGTAAGGCTTATTATCAACTGCCAAACCACTCACTCTATACCAAATCTTATCAAAGCACTTAAAGGTGGATCGGCAAGGTTTTGTATAAGGAGTTTCCTGATTCTAAAGTAGAACATGGAAGTAGCCTGTGGGATTCAAAGTACATAATATCAACAGGTGAAATCCAGTTTGATAAAATGATTCAAAACTATACCGCCTATGTTCTCACCTAGAATAAGCCATCCGAGTAATGCCCCAACCACGGGTTGGAAGAAGAAAAATAGCCCTCCACTTGAGGTATTAAGCATTTGTAATCCACGATTCCAAAGTAGAAATCCACATGCTGTTGATATAATACCCAAATACAAGACTCCTCCCCAAATGGTCGGATGAGCCAGTTGCGAGATGTTAATTTCGTGTAACCGTGGCAAAACAAATGGGGTCAGCACTAATAGGGCTACCAGGATGGAATAGGTTGTTACCACAATCTGTGAATAATCACTCGGCACACGCTTTACAAGTACAGACATGAGTGCCCATGTTAAAGCAGCAATAAGCAGTGAAATACCATCAAGTTTACTGGACAAATTTACATGAGTCAACTCCAACAATAAGAAATGCTTATAGTGAGAGTTAGATTGTGAAGAAATACACTTAAACTATTGGGTGCTTGAGTTTAACAAAGAGTCGTAGCTGCGGCTCTTTTTCTTGTTTCACTAACGAAGCAATTTAGTTCAACAACAAAGTCAAGTTTCCTTGAAGGGAACCGTTATTGTATTTACTTAGATTTTAATGATGAACCTTATTAATTCCATTATGGAATTAAAAGGGTGGTTATTATTTATTAGAACGATAAAATCTTAAATGGTAAAATGAATTTATTGAAAATTGCAATAAACACAGGGAAGGGGAATCCCGTTTGGATACAAAAATGGCTCGAAATCGTGCTGAATTATCGGGAAAGTTAACAAATGTATTAGATTCCAGAACGTTAACAAACTCACACAAAAGGCTTGCAGAAATTATTATGGAAGGCATGGCAATTCTTGATGTTGGATGTGGTACAGGGGCAATTACTAGAGGCATAGCAGAAGCTGTGGGTCCAAATGGACGTGTAGTAGGAATTGACAGTAATCCAACCTTAATTCAAAAAGCACGTCAATCATATGGAGAAATACCAGGATTATCATTTGAAACAGGTGACATTTATAATCTTCCTTATGAACAACAATTTGATATTGTTACCTGTTCACGGGTTTTAATATGGTTATCCGACCCATTAAAAGGATTGAAAATGATGACATCTGCTACAAAAATTGGAGGTCGCATTTTAATTGCGGATTATAACCATGAAAAGATTTCATGGAATCCCCTGCCACCTTCAAGTATGCTCAACTTTTACGCAGCCTATTTGAAATGGCGTGCGGAAGCAGGTATGGATAATACAATTGCCGATAACCTTCCTGGACTTTTTCGAAAAGTTGGTATAGAAGATATTACTATAACCCCCCTTCATGAGGTAACAAATAGAAGGGACCCTGATTTTTAAACTCGCATTGGGATATGGGCTGATGCTGCATCCAGCAGAGGAGTTCAAATGACGAGAGATGGTTTTATTTGTGAACAGGATTATGTGAGTGCTGAAAACGATTATCGTGAATGGATGATACGTGATGCTGAATCTTTAACGATGTATATGTTAACAGTTGAAGGTGTAAGGCTCTGTTAAAGCCCCACTCAAAATTAGCCAACTAATAATGCTTATACTATGTTGTTAATCAACTACCATGAAAATTAGCTTCTGTAACCTTAGAAAAG
>NZ_NUNF01000076.1 GCF_002585305.1 Bacillus sp. AFS037270
CTTTTATTGAGGGAGTTTAGCTAAATAAGTAGGAGATTTAGTATCATTTTTATTATAGTATTCTTGCTTCTGGATATTCTATGGAGGATAATAACAATCTAATCGTAAGGAGTAATTATGTTATATATAATTCAAATTTGTATCATGTTAGTGATTGTTGGATGGTTATTAAAAACGAAAAGGATTAATGGGAATTCTTTCTGGACCATCTATACAATAGCTTTAATAGCAGTAGATATAATTAAAATTTAATATTTAACCTCTACAAATTTCCTGCAAACCTTTTTACAAACTCTGAAAAAGATAACTTTATGGGAATTCTATTCGCAGATTCAGTCATATTACCACTAACAGCAATTATCTTTTGTTATATAGCTAAAAGTCATCCATGGAAAACCATTATTAAATTTACCATTTTATATACGTTTTTGGAATGGGTATACCTTAAACTAGATTACCTACAATACTTCGGGTGGAAGCTATATTATTCAGCTTTAGCTTACCTCATTGGATTTTCAGTATTTGCTCCAATTGCGAATAAATTAATAGATAATCCGACTAAGATTCCTTATTTTATTAGTCTAACCACATTCGCATACCTCGTTCTCGTAATACCTGGGGCAATACCAGATGTATTATTTCATCTTCACTATTGGAGCCCTGGAATTTTGAGAAACTTTTGGTCTGATGATCGAGTTGCAGATATTGGTTCTTGCTTAGTGATTGCCATTAGAATAGGAATCATCATACCGAAGACACCTAAAGCTTACAAATTACCTGCTTTTATTGTCTTATCTCTGCTAACAGTGTTTTTTGGTTTTATCCCTTATTGGAAAGGTTGGCTTGTTTACGTTAAATGGAATCATTTTTTAACCTTTATTCGATATACTCTCCCATATATATTTCTTTATTGGTATGAGAGATGGCAAGTAACGATTCATCAGAAATAACGACAAAGAATACATATGAATTAGATGTAAAAAAGATATCCTAAGATGTCCATACCTCACTTTTTTATTATCAATAAAATATCATAAAAAATGGCAACCAGACATATCTGATTACCTTATAAGACGAACTGGGAGTTTATTTGGAGAAAGGCGAATTTATTCATTCAAGTATAATGAGTGCTCTTACACATGAAACCCCCTTCAGATAGAATTGAAGGGGGTTTTAAATACTATTATTTCTCTTTGATAACGAATAAAACACCTGTGAGAATTAGGATTGAGCCGATCCAAAACGTTACACCTATGTTCTCTCCTAAAATAAGCCATCCAAGTAATGTTCCAACCACGGGTTGAAAGAAGAAAAATATTCCTCCACTTGAAGCGTTAAGCATTTGTAATCCACGATTCCAAAGTAGAAATCCACCTGCTGTTGAGACAATACCCAAATACAAGATTCCTCCCCAAATGGTCGGGTGAGTCAGTTGAGAGATATTAATTTCATGTAACCGTGGTAAAACAAAAGGAGTCAACACAATTAAGGCTACCAAGATGGAATAGGTGGTTACCACAATTTGCGAATAATCACTTGGCAAGCGCTTAACAAGTACTGACATGATTGCCCATGTTAAAGCTGCGATAAGTAGTGCAATACCTCCAAGTGTACTGGACATGTTCACGTGACCAATTCCAACAATCAGAAGCACTCCAATTAACGCTAAAAAAACGGAGATTCCCTTTTTTAGCGTCAACCGTTCTTTAAGGATTAACCGAGCAAAAATAACCATAAATGCTGGTGTTGAAGAAGTTATTATCGCTCCCATTTGTGCTGTAGATAGCATAGTACCAGTTTCCTGAGCAACAATTGAAATGGCATTACCAATGATTCCAATCGCTATGATTATTAAAAAATAACGTTTTTCGATTCGCCATTTTTGCCTAGTTATGAAGCCGATAACGAGAAGTGTGTCGATAGCCACTATATATCGCAGCCACACAAGTTCTAGTGGAGGTATGACCGATACTACTACTTTTACGACAACGTACATACCGCCCCAAATACTTGAGGCTAAAATTAAATATAAAGAACCTAATAAGGTGTTTTTCATTTATTTGTACCCTCCGTCTTTTGTTTAGGTCGAGAATACCCCTAACGGAGAGATGTAGTCACCTTCACGCCATTAGGAGCAGAAGCGTGCTTCAGGTACATCATTTTCAAATAATGGAGTCCAATACATTTTTATTCACCTCTAGTCCATTCTAAATACAATTCTCTATTTTTTATTATAGCAACAGTATTCAGCCTGTGTCTTATGTAAAAATGTATCTCAAACAAATATTGTCCTTTTCAAATAAAGGGGCAAAGATCCAGCTGCCATTTTGGCGGCTTATTTTTATTGTGCTAACGGGTCATGTAAGTTTAACAAGGAATCGCGCAATAAGGGCTTCAAATGAATCCCTTATTTGGCTATTGTTTTTACAATTTTTGATAAGCGTTTAAGACCATCTTCTATATGTGGAAGAGAAGCAAATGAATAGGAAATTCGTAGATATTGTTCAGCTTGAAGATCATAAACATTGCCTGGATTTAGTAATATTCCTTCTGTTAGAGCAATTTCAAATAATTTTCTCATTGAGAGTGACGGTAACAACCGCAACCAAATATAAAATCCTCCAGTTGGTTTTTCCCATACTGCAATATCAGAAAAATACTTGTTCAAAGTATCTAAAGTAAAATCTCTTCGGGTTTTCAGTTGGTTTCTTACTTCATTAAGGTGTTTATTGTAAAGTCCACTGGAAAACCATTCTACTGCTGCCCATTGTGATACAGAACTAGACCCATAATCAGTTTGCATTTTAATATCTGCTAAGTGCTCAACTACTGGTTCTGGACCCACAATCCAACCAATACGAAGTCCAGGACTTAAAGATTTAGATAAACTTCCCAAATAGAGTACGAGTCCATGTTTGTCCAAAGCCTTAATTGGTTTTGGCGGATTTTCATCAAACCATAATTCTCGGTAAACATCATCTTCAATCAAAGGTAGTTGTTCTTGTTGACAAGTATCTAGCAATAGTTTACGTCTTTCCATAGTCATTAAGGTCCCAGTAGGATTTTGAAATGAAGGGATGGTATAGAGTAAAGCAGCTTTTTGTTGTTTTTTATATTGTTGAATAAGATTGGCTTGAATTCCTTCTTTATCCAAAGGGATGCCCATTAAACGCATACCTGCTGACTGAAAGACATTTAAAGAATGAAGATACGATGGCTTTTCTGTTAATACGGTAGAACCCCTATGCAATAAACCGACACTTATAAGCTGTAGGGCTTGTAATGCACCTGATACGATTAAAATGGAAGAAGGAGAAGCAGGAATCCCAATTGTCTTTAAATAGTGTGCTATTTGTTCTCTTAAGGACAGCAACCCCTTTGGTTCTTCATAGCCAAAAGAAATTTCTCTATTGGACAATTGATGGAAAATTTTTTTCATTGATATACTAGGAATTAGATTTGGTGATAATTCGCCAGTTCCTAAACGAATGATGTTCGGAGTAAATTCAGCTTGATTTATTTCTTGAATCGTTGGCAAGTTTGGCTTGTGAGTTCCGAAATTGACATATGAATTCCAATTGGGGGGAGGGGTAGTAGCTAACAGGTTCCAAGTGTTGTTTACTACTCTTGTTCCACTGCCGCTTTTTCCCTCAATAAGTCCTTCGGCTATTAATTCGTCAAATGCAGTTACAATAGTACTTCTATTTACTCCTAAAACTTTTGCTAAAGTACGTTGGGGAGGGAGCTTATAGCCTATCGTCCACTCTCCATTGGATATTTTTTCTTTAATAAAATCAGTTATTTGTTTATGTAATGGTACTGGCGATGATTTATTTGGTTTCCAATCGGTTTTAAACATCAAAATAGCTCCTTTTTGTATTTATTATATTACTTGGTTGGTTTGGATTCCATCCAATTGGTTGGAGACAAAAACAAAATTTCGAAATAAAATAGGACCCGTTGAATAATAAACAAGAAAGGGCGAAATTAGAATGTTAGAACCACTTTTTCATGGATTTATTCTTGCACTAGGACTGATTCTTCCTCTTGGTGTCCAAAATGTTTTTGTTTTTAATCAAGGGGTACTACAGCCACGTTTTGTTAATGCATTACCAGTCATCATTACAGCTTCTTTATGTGATACCCTTTTAATCCTAATATCTGTTTTGGGTGTTTCATTTCTTATTTTAGGTTCATTTTGGATAAAAATGATTTTAATTGGAGCAGGTTGTATTTTTTTAATCTATATGGGATGGACCACATGGAATAGTAAACCAAGTAATGAAAGAGAAGTACATGGGAATAATTTTTCTTTAAAGAAACAAGTATTGTTTGCAGCATCTGTTTCCTTACTGAACCCTCATGCCATCATGGACACTGTAGGTGTAATTGGTACAAGTTCATTAAGGTACCAAGGGGAAGATAAAGTTATCTTTGCACTTGCTTGTATTTTGGTTTCATGGATTTGGTTTTTTGGACTTTCACTGATTGGGAGAATAAGTAGAATGGTTGATAAATCTGGAAACTTTTTGTTGAGATTAAATAAAATATCAGCCCTAGTAATGTGGGGGGCAGCAGTCTATCTTTTGTTAACTTTATTGAGTAAATAGACCAAGTTAATCGGGTTATAGAGATTGTAAAGAGATGTACTAAAGCTAACCAGCTAATAGTTTGTCAACATTTTTCAATAAAAAGTTTAATAACCCCATAATATACTTAAAAGGGCATGCCAAATAACTTTCCGTAACCATCTTTTTGGAAGGTTTTGTTGTATCAGGATAGATAGTTTCTAGGCTATATCTTGGAAAGTGGTCTTGCTTTTTAGCAATGCATAAATCCAGTGTAAAAGCTTATTAACACATGCAATCATGGCTACTCTAAAGGGTTTTCCTTCTTCTCGATTCCTGTCGTAAAACTCTCTTAGTCTTTTATTGTGTGGAATGATCTCATTAGTGTTTTCTTTTTACCTGCATCCCGAATGCCACTCTGAACAGCCATATACAAGGCGTGGCGAAGTCTACATGAGCCACGTTTGGTTATTCGGCTCGGTATACTGAAGGAGTAAATTTCCAGAAGAGTACACACTAGGGTCTATTCCAGCGAATGCAACTAACTTCTTGGCATCACTAAACCGATCTATCTCTCCGATTTCAGAAATAATCGTTGCAGCGATTTTTTCTCCGACTCCAGGGATAGATTGAAGGATCTCATATTCTTCAATTTCACTAGGGAGGACATCTATTTCATTCGCTGTTGGATAGGTGCTCTTCATATTGAAGAACAATCTTTACTAAGATTTCAAAAGGGGATTATATAACATTTTCTCTAACAGCTATAGGAATCGTACTATCTATAATTGGGATAGGGAAGAAAACGGAGAAAAATGTAATCCCTATTATATCTTTAATCCTCTCGTCATCTTTCTTTATATGTTGGTTAATCGTAATTATCTTATTATTTACTCGTCAAATTGAATTTGGTCCATAACGTGCGAGAACTTTGAAGGGTATCATATTTTTTCTTATTCAATTAAAGGGTCAGGTTGGTTGAAGAAGGAATTTGTATTTATTTCTTGAATTTCTAATTTAATCGAATAATTAAAGAAATTAGAGAAGGGAGCGAGTTTATTATGATGATAAAAGGTTTCGGGGGAATATTTTGGAGGACTAAAAATCTAGATGCTATAAAAAAATGGTACAGTGAAGTGTTGAAGATTGAAATTGAAAATTGGAATGGGACTATTATTAAACCCCATTCAGGAAATGAAACTACCTTTTCTTTCTTTACTGAAGTTGACCTTTACTTCCCAACAGAACAGCAAGTGATGTTAAATTTCCAAGTTTATAATCTAAACGAGACTATTAAGCATCTTGAACAAATTGGTGTACCTCTTGAAAAGGAAAAAGAGATTAGTGAATTTGGTAAGTTTATTTGGATTAAAGATCCTGAAGGTAGACTGGTTGAGCTATGGGAGAAATAACGGGTTGTAATTATCCATATTTTGTTGAATAAACGGGTGCTTGAGCGAAACAAGGAGTTGTTAGTTGCGGCTCCTTATTCTTGTTCCAATAACGTGTCAGTTTAGTTCAACAAGAAAATCAACTATAATAAATTTATTACATAAAATTAGGAGGCGGATAAAAATGGAAAAGGTAACACCATTTTTAATGTTTCAAGATGGCAACGCAGAAGAAGCGATGAATTTTTATACATCCATCTTTGAGGATTCTCAAATTACAAACATTGTTAGATATGGGGCTAATGAAGCTGGACCAGAAGGCACAGTAATGCAGGCTACTTTTACCTTGAAAGGGCAAGAATTTATGTGTATTGACAGTTATATAAAACATCAATTCTCCTTTACACCTTCTTTCTCAATCTTTGTTACTTGTAATACTGAAGAAGAACTTGATAATTTTTATGAAAAACTTAATGAAGGTGGACAAGCACTTATGCCTTTAAACAATTATGGTTTCAGTAAAAAGTTTGGTTGGGTAAATGACCGCTTCGGGGTTTCGTGGCAACTAAATCTTCCTTTGTAAATGTTTTAGGGGAAATTAATAAATAAAAAACTATATTAGGTAAAGGGGTATTACTTCAAAAAGGGTAATACGTTATCTTAAAGCCTTTTTTGACTTTTAGAAATATTGTACTTAAACAAAACCAGCTATAAGTTTGTCAACATTTTTCAATAAAAAGTTTAATAACCTCATGATAAACTAAAAATGTTCATGCCAAATAACCTTCCTAAGTTCTCTTATTGGAAGGTTTTTTTGTATTTAGTTAGATATAGGTCCTATGCTATATCTTGGAAAGAAGCTCTGCTTCCTTGCTAAAGAAATTGAAGAATATGAATTCCTTCAATCTATCCCTGGAATCGGAGAAAAAATCGCTGCAACAATTATTTCTGAAATCGGAAGGGATAGATAGGTTTAGTGATGCCAAGAAGTTAGTTGCATTCGCTGGAATAGATCATAGTGTGTATTTCTTCAGGCATTTATTTCATTTGCAATATTGGATAGGTGCTCTTCATATTGGAGGACAATCTTTACTAAGATTTCAAGGTTAAAGATATGACTCTCGAAGAGATTATTTTGAAAATGATTTCGAAGGCAGCTGCTCTTTCAACTTCTTTTAGGAACTCCAATAAATTCCCAAACCATCAATATTATGTTCAATACTAAAGCTCTTACGATATGGTTTACCTTTATCTAAAAATGCTTAAACCTGACTTTCACCCTTGGAAACACCCAGACCAATGACTGGATTCATACCTAACTCTCCTCTTAAAATTACAAAATAAGTCGGTATCCCCTAAAGCTCTTGTAAGGTCATAGGTTCGCTTGTTAAACGGGATCATTTTCCCAACCAGCCTGACTATACAAGTAGGGGGTGAACAGTTTAGCTTACGGGATCTAGTCCCACGGGTGCGACGTTCGATCTGGGTGCAAGAGTTTAACAATGAGTTGAGGGTGCAGCTCTTTTTCTTTATTGTGCTAACGTGGATGAGGTTAATGGAAGAAGGACTTTTCCAATTTTTAACGAACTACCTATAATAACCTTTACAAGGATTGGGTGGTATTTATAGGGAAGCAAATGAAATTTTATATTCATGACCAAATTCAAAAAAATATAATCGAGATACTTCGGACCGCAGGTTGTGTTTTTGCAGAAGAAGAGGCTCGGCTTCTTATTTCTGAGGCACGGACATTGGAAGCCCTCTCCTCTATGGTCAATCTTCGAATTAAAGGTACCCCACTTGAACATGTCCTCGGTTGGGCAGAGTTCTGCGGTATCAGAATATCAGTAGACCCAGGAGTCTTTGTACCTCGCCGCCGTACTGAGTTTCTCGTGCAAAAGGCAATTGCCCTTTCTGCCCCTGGAGCAGTAGTAGTTGATCTTTGCTGTGGTACAGGAGCGGTGGGTGTAGCGATAGCAAAAACTCTTGGGCATATTGAGTTGTATGCAATCGACATCGACCCAACCGCCGTGCGCTGTGCTATCCGCAATGTTACACCCCTGGGTGGTCGCGTATATGAAGGGGATCTCTATGAGTCATTACCTGCCAAACTGCGTGGGAAAGTCGACATCCTAGTAGCAAACGCGCCTTACGTACCAACCGAGGCAATCAAGCTGCTTCCGCGAGAATCGCGTCTACATGAACCGAATGTGGCGCTAGACGGAGGAAATGACGGACTTGACATTCAGCGGAAAGTAGCAGAAGAAGCATCCCTCTGGTTAGCTGCTGGGGGGTATCTATTGGTAGAGACGAGCGAAAGGCAGGCCCATCAAACCTTTGAAATCTTTACCCAACATGGGCTAATCCCTCAGTTGACGCACTATGATGAACTTGATGCTACTTTAGTAATTGGAAATAAACCCCCAATTTAGGCTGAACAGTGTATTTCTACTATTTAATGAACACGCATCTTATGAAGGAAGTGGGGCATTTTAGTAGTTTAACAATGAGTTGCGGGTGCAGCTCTTTTTTATTTGTGCTAAGGGGACAGGATAGTTTAATAAGAAATTGATAAACTAATTTTATAAATAGTGATGTAAGAGGTTAATCTAAATTAAATTTGAAAAAAACCCTTGGTTTGGGGATATGTATAAGGGGTTTGTAAACAAATGAAAATCATAAACTTAACTGTTGAACTTATTGTTGGATTTTTTTTTCTGTTTCTAATCGTTAAGTTTGTAGGGAAAAAAATCATCAATCAAATTTCCCCTTTCACCTTTATCGCAGCTATTGTATTAGGGGAATTGCTTGGAAATGCATTATACGATCATAAAGTAGGAGTATTTTATATTATTTATTCGATGTCCATTTGGGGAGTATTACTTTTTACGGTTGAATATTTAAGCCAAAAGTTCCTTATGTTTAGGGGAGCCATTGAAGGGAAGCCCTCTGCACTTATAAAAAATGGATTCGTTGACCGAGAAGCATTAAGAAAGAATAGGATGAATATTAACCAGTTGCAAAGTTTACTTAGACAGAGTGAAACCTTTTCTATTCGTGAGGTAGCTTTTTGCTATTTAGAGGCAAACGGTTCGATTAGTATTTTAAAGAAATCAAAATATCAAAAAACCACTCAGGAAGATTTTAAAATACCTTCAAAGGCAGTTTCAGTTCCAGTGACTTTAATAAGAGATGGTAAGGTTTTATGGGATGAAATTAATGAGTTGGGATTTAACGAAACGTGGTTAAAATTTGAATTAAACACTCAAAATATTACAGATTACAAAGATGTTTTTTTGGCTGAATGGCTTGACGGAGACGGTCTTTTTGTACAGACTTTGCAAAGATAAATTGGTACACATTTTGTTCCTTTATGACAGAATAAAGGGTAAAAGAGGTAAAGTTTTAGCCGCTAAATTGGTGGCTTCTTTTGAATTAACGGACAGGCAAACAAAGAGGGATTAAAACCCAAAGAGGAAGAATTAGCAGAAAAGGGCATAAAAAATATGTAAAGAATTCATTACTAAAAAACTGGAAACAATAAGTAGGAATTATTCTTCAACCCTCATATGCGAACTTCGGATGCAAAGGATGAATGATTACATTGGATAATTCCAGAATGGATAGATTTGATAAAATTGTTAAAATGGGAAAACATACAACTGAAGAATTAACAGACTATTGGTTGGATTATGAACTATATGCTTCTCTTGAATACTGGATGATGGTTACTCTCTTGGTGGTTCCACTACTAGTTTTATTCTTTAAAATTGATAAGAATAAAATATTTTTAATTGGTTTTTATGGATACAGTTTCACATTATGTTTGGATATGTAGATTTATATGGGAAACATAATGGATTATGGAACTATCCGTTTCCACTAATACCTGCAATCCCTGGATTTGCGATAGATGGTAGTCTTGTCCCTGTTGCTTTTATGCTGGTATACCAGTGGACCTTAAACAATAACAAAAATTATTACCTCTATTCTTTTATTACAGCCCTAATTTTTTCATTTATTATTAAGCCAATATTAGTTCAGCTAGAATTATTCAAACTGTACGAGAATATAAAGTATTTTCACCTTCTTTTCGGATATATCTTTGTCTGATTGACAGCAAAGTTTATTACCAATGTATTTTTATGGACTCAAAAGAAATTTATAAAATTAACTTAAAATTTATTGAGTACCCACATAATTAAATAGAGGGATCAAAAATAGTGAAAAAGCAGTGGGTTCCACAATTGAATTCCCACCACTTTTAGCATGTTTACCGATTATGATAAGGTAAATTTAGAAAAGATGCGTATTAAAATATTTCTCTATTGCAAAAACGGATGTAATTCAATAAGGAAACATTTATTAAATAATACTTTTATTATTTTTTCTTGGAACATGGGTGTTTATGTGGTTTAGGTGGTTTAGGTTTATGTGGTTTAGGTTTAGGTTTAGGAGGTTTAGGTTTAGGTTTAGGTTTAGATGGTTTAGGCTGACAAGGTTCACTGCTTTCTTGGCATTCACAAGGTTCACAATGCTCACAATGCTCACAGTCTTCTGAAGGTTCACAGCGCTCACAGTCTTCACTAGGTTCACAGCGCTCACAGTCTTCACTAGGTTCACAGAATTTAAAGGGCTTAGAAAATTCGTAAGATTTAAAGGACTGACAAGGTTCATCATGTCCATAAAATTTATTAAAGTAACCCATACTAAACTACTCACTCCTTTCTAGAATATAAAATAGTTTATGGAACTTTGATCAAATCTGAAATGGACAAGTATGGAACTTATATTATAATAATATTAAATACATACTTTTCTCTAATTTTGTTGTTAATAAAAGCAAAAGAACACAATGTCATAATAAACTATAACATATCCTACACTTGTATTTTTTTGATATTAAAATTATCAGTAAATAAACACAATAATGTTTTATGTTAAGTTTTCTTGCAAATTCTTTTGAAAAATGTTATTCTTAAGAAGAATTATTTTTGTTCG
>NZ_NUNF01000077.1 GCF_002585305.1 Bacillus sp. AFS037270
TTTCTCGACCGCTTCAATAAAGAATTTTCATATTAATAAAAAAGGAATAAACCGGGGGAAACGGGTTTATTCCTTTTTTAATTCAGGAGCGTGTAGGTATTGTTTCCTAAGTAGTGAATTACCTAACCTGATGAGTTAAAGATTGTGAGGAATTGTACTTAAAGTAACTGGGTGCGAGGATAAAAAAGCAATTCTTTTTAGGGGCATTACTATAATACATTTTCTTTTAAAAAAACTTCCAATAAAGTTCTTGCCGTAAACTCCTACTTAACTGTGCATATATCCTAGTAGTTTCACTTTTCTCATGTCCTAATAAGCTCTGTATGACTTCAAGAGGTGCACCATTATTCAACAAATGGGTGGCATAGCTATGCCGCAGCTGGTGAGGGTGAATTGTTTTATTGATGCTAGGCAGTATAGTTGAAGAAGCTAGGGGAAAAACTAGCAGAAACTAAAAGTGAAGTTGAAAAAGGTGGATTTGATGACTTACCAAGAAGGATTGGGTCAAATAGATAAAGCAACTCAAAAAATTACTGAAGCTAATCAGTTAATTATTGACTCAATTATGAACGCTTTTTTATTTACGTGGCAATGGTGGATCGCTTTAGTAATGTTAGTTGTACCTTGGATTATCTGGGTGATTTTCCGTGAACGTGAGAGTTCAGCTCGTATATTTTCCGCTGGTTTATTAGTGATGGTTTTAACCGAAATCCTTGATACGGTTGGTGTTAGTTTTGGAAAGTGGGCTTACCCAGTGAAAGTTATACCTGTAGCCACGCTAAACTTCTCATTTCGACTTTCTCTTTTACCTGTGTTAGTAATGCTGTTGTTGCAATGGAAGCCTCGCATTAATCCATATATTAAAGCAATTTTTTTTGGTGGATTTGGTGCATATGTGGGTCTGCCAACCTTGGCTATTATAGATTTATACAAGAAAATTGATTGGACTTTTACATATTCGTTCTTTATTTTAACTTTACTGTATTTACTCGCTCACTGGTTTAGTCGAATAGATACTTTTAAAAATATTGAAAACGTTAATCGTTAGGTTTCTTGGTTAAACTAACAGGGGCATATTTATAAAAAAGCTGCCTATTGCGGCTCTTTTTGTTGTTCCACTATTGCGCAGTTATTTAACAAAAAAGATGAAAATCCATCTCTTTTGATGTCGCACTTGATAGTAACTACTTAAGTAAAAGAGCGAGAATTATAGATTCATTTATGAATAAAAACCCTAGTACCAATTGGAGCTAAAGATGATAATTCTAGAACATCATGATTAAACATTCTAATACACCCATGCGAGACATTCTTACCTATAGAAGATGGATTATTTGTTCCATGTATACCGTAATGAGGTCTTGACAATCCCATCCAAAGGACTCCAAATGGTCTACCAGGATTAGGATCCTTGTTGATAATCGTGTATGCTCCTGTAGGTGTTGGTGATAATATTTTTCCAACAGCAATTGGGTAAGTTTTTAAAAGCCTGTTACGATCAAAAAGTTTTAGTTGGTGTTTTGATGTTGATACATCAATCCATTTTGCCATGAAGATCAACTCCTTTTTATGAACATGGTTTGAAGTAAATGCAGACATATGTTAATTAACAAGAATTGTCTAGAGGAGCCTACTTTCCTTTATTAATAATTACACTATAGTCATATGTCCGTTGGGTTAGAAATGAGCATCTCTTAAATAAAAATGGGCATTACTTTAGCCAATAAAATCTAGTTCCTATTGTAGAAATTACTTATCAGGTATAACCAATAAGTACGCAAGATGGACTTACAACTGCGGCCTTGATGCACCTAATCTCACTTCTGTCCAATTATCTTAAGACCTAGTAAAAACAGAGACTGAAATTATTCAGTCTCTGTTTTCTTATCATCTATATAGCTGTCTCTCTCTCTTTTAAAATTTATTTGGCGTTTAATTGCCTGTTTTTCCTCCTCAAGACGCCTTTTTAATGTATCAAATTGGTTTTTGGAAAGCATTACCGTGCTGAACAACGAAGATTCATCGGCTGCCATCGATCTAGCTTTTTTTATATTGTTTAACTTGAGGACATAAAATCTTCGTTACTGCTGCATACTATTTTTATCAAATTATTTTAATGAATTGAGGTTTTTGAAAATGGATGAAATGAGAACTACTAACCAAGTAGAAGAAGTAAATAAACACCTTAAAGAGATTCCCAAGGAAGTTGAAGAAAGAAGCATTGAAAATCAGCCTCAAACTGGTAAAAACGAGAAAGCCATCGAGCCGTTTTAAACACATAAGACCTGTAGGAAAGCCTCAGGTCTGATCTGGCGTGGAGAACAATAAAAGCAGAGTATGGGAAATTTCCCATACTCTGCTTTTTATTTTATGGAATTGTGTTGAAAATAAGAAATGTGCGGAGGCTTGACATCCAGCAAATTTTTCCCAACCTATGAAACAGAGGCGCTTATAACTGTCTTTCCGAATAGCTTAACAACCTTGGTTTCGCTAGTCGTTTGCTTTGATTGAACGCATCCTACAATGAAACAAGTAATAAAAAAATTGCACCTCAAAACGGGCAGAGAAATTAAAAATTTTTGACTTAGAGTAAACTCTAAGTATTACTCTTTCTTAGTATCACAAATTAAAAAAGAAATAAGACATAGACATATCAGATTTAATGGAGGCGGTTATGTTGACATATTCTATTGGAAAATTTTCTAAAATCGTTGGGTTAAGCGAACATACATTGAGGTTTTATGAAAAAGAAGGGTTAATAAAAGTAAACAGAGACGATAACAATGTCAGAATCTACACCGATGAAAATAAATTATGGATTGAATCACTGCTCCACCTAAAAAATACGGGGATGTCTCTAAAAGATATGAAGCAATTTGCAATGTGGGGGCATGTTGGGGATGAAACAATGGAAGCTAGGTTAACCCTACTTAAAAATCATCGAAAAAAAGTAGTGGAAGACTTTGAGAAGCTTCGTCAAAGTTTAGAGCATCTGGATAATAAAATTAATTTTTATGAAAATGAATTAGGAGACTGTTTCTCTACAAATTAAGCTACCAGTCGTTTTTTCTATTTGCGATTTTTTGATAAATCTCATACAGACCTATTTCGAAATCATATTTTTATAGAAAAAAATACAAATGATAAAACACTTGCTTTAAAGTGCACTCTAAGGATTAATCTATTCTTGCACCAGTAAAACACATGAAGGGTTAATAAACCTTTACAAAATAATAATAAACAAATAGAAAGAGGTTAAAAAATGAACACAAAATATAGCAACTTATTTGAATCACTTACATTTAAAAATGGGATCACCATTAAAAATAGAGTCGTTATGGCGCCGATGACAACTTGGAGCAGCAATGATGATTACACAATTTCAGATGAAGAAGTGAAATATTATAAAAAAAGAGTCAACGGAGCAGGACTTGTAATAACCGGCTGTACGCATGTGCAACCAAACGGTATAGGTTTTACACATGAATTCGCCGCTTATGATGATAAATTTACTCCAAGTCTACGAAAATTAGCGGATGCGGCGAGAAGTGGTGGAGCTCCTGCATTACTTCAAATTTTCCATGCAGGGAACAAAGCACTTCCATCTTTAACTCCAGGTGGTGAGGTGGTTAGTTCCAGTGCTGTAGAGACTGAAGCTACTGGATTTGCTCCTTCAGTATTACCTAGAGAACTTTCACATGATGAAATAATGGAAGTGATTCATGCGTTTGGAGAAACAACAAGACGAGCCATTGAAGCTGGTTTTGATGGAGTTGAAGTTCATGGTGCACATGGATTTTTACTTCAAAACTTCTTCTCTCCTTTCTTCAATAGACGTGAGGATGAATGGGGTGGATCTCTAGAAAATCGCTTGCGTTTCCCATTGGCAGTCGTTCAGGAAATGAAAAATGTGATTAAGAAGCATGTAACAAAGCCGTTTATTTTAGGATACAGAATATCTCCTGACGAACATCAAGAAGGCGGTTTGAGAATGAAGGATACCTGCGAATTAATTAATCGTCTTATTGAAGCAGATATTGATTATGTACATGCTTCATTGACTGATACCTTTTCCTCAAAGCCAGTCGATAGTCAAGATGAAAAAACATATCTTGAATTAATTGTTGGACATGTAAACGGCAGAGTTCCTGTAATGGCTGCAGGTTCTATGGTCACGGCTGATGATGTTGCAACAGCATTAGGTAAGGGTCTATCCTTAGCAGCGGTTGGTCATGGATTAATCATGAATCCAGACTGGGTGGAAAAGGTCCAGAATGGAAAAGAAGCTGAAATTGAGACATCCATTAAGACTTCAAAACTAAGCGACCTGGAGCTTCCAGAAAAACTTTGGGGCATAATTCAAACTTCAGGTCCATGGTTTAAGATCGAAGAATAGCGGCTCGTCGCGAGGACCTATTAAAGAAATTAAAAGAAGATATTCAAATTAAGGGCGGGCAAGCTATTTATAAAGTGACGAATGTTGCCTCAAATGAACAAATGGAAGGGTTAGCTGAGGATGCTCTTAAAGAGTTTGGAAAAATTGATGTAATGGTCGCTCTTTTTCTTTAACTTAAATATTACGGATAACGTCTGTTTTTGTCTATTTTTATCTTGTTTTATCGAAACTATTTATCTCAGGTGGGATAATGTTATAATTTTGCTTGTGTCTAGTTACCTCATAAGATTTTCAGATATACACAGTTATATTAATTTTTCGAGGTGTGAGTCTATTATGATACCAGCAGATTTGGAAGTTGCAATAAGCAAGAAAAGGGAAGAGATGATTAAGATAGGAATGGACAAAGGATTGTTATGTAATGAAACAATCAAATGTAGCCAAGAACTTGATAAGCTTCTTAACGATTATAATTGTGTATTAATTGAAACTAAACGGTCCAATCCTATAGATGTATATCAAGAATTTTTAATATTTCTACAAAAAACAATTTATATGTCTTTACGAGGTTACATTATCAATTTTTTCTAACCTGCAACGTGAAAATTATTAATTTTTCATTTTGGTATAGAGTGGCTAAGACTGTCACTCTTGTTTATAATTATTCCAATAAAACATTTCTCAATTAAGATATGCTTAATGCGTAGTTAAATATGGGGGGTGCTTTAATTGTACAAATGTCAATTCATAAATGCCAACACCCTAGAATTAAGAATTAGATTATCAAGACAATGGAATTATCCTAAGCATGATTGACCAAGTAGAAGAGGATAACGGGGAAAGTACTTTATACTGGATAGTAAAATTGTGAAAATTCATGAGTTGCAAAAATGGTTGTGTTTATGTCTTCTTGCAAATACTTTTAAAATATGTTAAAATTCATAAGAATTATTTTTGATCGGTGTAAAGGATGGTATAAGATTAACTTTTCGTCTTGATGATCACTGAGTGCAAGGATAGTAACACATTGTGTGCAAAGCACACAGCAGGAGGAAACACAATGGAGCAAGGTAAAGTAAAATGGTT
>NZ_NUNF01000078.1 GCF_002585305.1 Bacillus sp. AFS037270
CAAAATAAGTATCTTAAAGAATTAACAAAAGAAATATATAAAAATCAGAAGAACAAGAAGTAATTTTTTAAAGTTTTCCTGCATTAGAGAACCTGACACCATTTTAAACACAAAGATATTACTAGAAAAAAGAATGTGAAAAAATTTTTATAAAAAAATAAGTAAGATAAAAGTGTATTATTTCCCCATCCATTTCTTTTACTTTCAGGGGGATTTTTTTTATTTTTTCTAATTTGATAGAGCTAGTGGAGTATGCAAAAAATTAGTTTTTTCCTCATTGAGGTCTTCCAACTGTTTTACAAACATCCCTTTTTGAAGAAGTACCAGCTGCTGATGAAAGCTATTATTCCTTATATTACAGATATATTTATAGGGGTTACTATCCCGTCCAAATTTATTTTTTTCTAACAAGTAATAGGGGATTGTATCCTGGGCCATGGTGAAAAAGGAAGTCGGGACATCATATTTCGAAGCCGAAAATTGTCGTTGATATGAATTTTTTTGAAATTGTTTCAATTTTTATTTTTTTAACTTTGTTCTTAAATTAAAATAAGGGGAATAGATATCAAAACAATGTGGAATTTTTCTTTCTGGGAGGATTAAACATGAATGATGTCTTTGAAAGGACAGCACGATTTGAACACCGTTTTTGGCTCCAAATATTAGGTGATCATTCTCGGTTTATTTATGAAGCACTTGCACCGGTCCAAGAAGGGGAAATAAAAAAAGCTTTAACTTTTATTCGAGTATTTGATGCGCTTCTCGAGCGTGCAAAATCTGCTGAGTTAAGTTCATTAATAAATGATGCTGAATCAGCGGTTATAAATCTACGAGAATTCAAATTCGTTTTAATCAGGAAACATCTTGTTGGCAAAATCAAAATACACCTTTCACCCACATTTCTCAATCACATGGTTAACGAATTAGAGGAGTATGTAAGAATTCTAAATCACCTGAAAGCAGGTCAAATACCACCTATCTACCATGAACTACATCATCATCTTTTATGGCTATTAGATGCGGCTGGTCATGCTGAGGCGATTACCTCCAATTTAGATGGTGTTGAAAAGAAATTGAGGGAGAAAAGTAATTTATATAAGGAGAATTTTGAGGATTTTTATATGAAGGCTGTTGAACTAACCGGCTATTTAAGATCCAGTTTGACGTCCTTTCCAGCTTTGACAAAAATGAATAAAGACACCCAGTTAGAAATAAAGTTTTTTCAAAATTTCTTAACCGAATTAGAAGAACTGGAATTAAGTAAGCAAGCATTAGGAACATTTGCCCCGTTAATGGCGGATCATATGTTTCGTGAGGAATGTTATTACTTAATGAAATTAGCTGAATCGGGAAGTCTGGAACCACCGATTTGTGATCCTGCAAAACCGCGCTTGAAGGAATGAAAAAGTGTCAATCAAAGGGAACAAGAAAAGGGGCAGTTTTCACTAAACTCCCCCTTTTTTTGTGCCTTATTAAGCTGTTTTATTTAACAGAACTTCTACAGTGTTAGATTTGGATTTGTCTCTTCTAATCCTAAAGATTGTAGTAAAGATAACTAAGATTAAAAATCCGATCAAAAGAGTGATCAACTGAATAGTTGGCTGGTGGTTGTCCGCTTGTACCTCGTTAGACTGTTCACTTTCACCTATGTCGTTCTTTGCGGATACTGTATATGAATAGTTGACACCATTTTCAGCTGATTTATCCACATAGTTTGGAGTAATTAGATTTGTTGCGATAGGTTTGTAACTGTCCAAACCAAGAATATCAACCTTTTTACGGTAGATCGTATAGGAAGTGGCTCCAGCTGTCGGATTCCAAGTAATTGAAACAGAATCATTTTTATTTTTGTTTGCCAATATCCAGTCTGGTGGTGTTGGAACAGAAGTCTTTTTTGTATGGAAGGAGTAAATCCCGATTTGTTGTTCTGTTCCATCTGCCACAGAGGACACTTTCCAGTAGTATTGTGTATCCTTCGAAAGGTCCCTAAAATTAGCTGAATTGAAAGTAACTGCCTGATCAAACACAATTTTTGTCATCGCTGGATCTTTTGCCACCTGGACATGATAGCTGTCAACGCTGGACTGTGCATCCCAGTTTAAGGTAACTTTTGAAGGGGTTACTTCCGTTTCACCGCTTGCTGGAGAAACGGTAAGGGCGGCGTCAGGAACCACATGAATCATTTGAGAGGCATGCGTAGAAAGACTAGCTGTAAACCCTGAGTCTTTATTACCCAGATCTTCATGGCTCCAAAGATCATGTACCATTGCTGATCCCTTAAAGCCTAGATCGTCCCATTTGACCGATATGTTTTGTGGCGTTAATCCTGTATTAAAGAGACCAATGTTATACGAACCATCCGGCAGTTCTTGAAAGAAAACTTGAGAGGTTGATGTTTTAGATAGGCGTTTCCCTGCGACTCCACTTTGGTTCACCCCAATAATTTCGTCATTCGTAAGCAGGCTCAATCCATAATTGTCTAGTTTCGTTAAATCACTGCCAATCACAAAATGTGAAGAGGCAATTGCCCATAGGGATACATACGAACGTTTTTCATCTGCCGTTAAACCATCCTTATTTCCGTTTGCTACATTGAGTGAATCTAAGTCATTCCACCCGCTTGATCCCGCATGGGGCTGCCACTCTGCAACATCGCCAAATCTTCGAGAAACCTTTTCCCAATTGGTATGCGTGGGCGTACCATAGGCTTCAACATCATGATCTGTCCGCCAGCCATTCGATAATTGCTGCCAGGTAGAAACATTCTTTATATCCAAATTATTGGATAACTCTACATGAATCGGTCTTCCTGTTTTCTTCAGCGCTTTTGCCCATGCTTCGATATCTGGGATATCCTGGTTGCGAACACCGTCAATCTTTAGGTAATCTACCCCATAGGAAGCAAACAATCTGGCCCAAGAATCAATATACTCCTGTGCCCCTGGCTTTGAAAAATCAATAGAATACATATTGTCATAATTAAAACTGACTTTTTGACCCTTGCTAAAGTCAACAATATCTTTTGCATGGTAGGGTGTTCCTTCAATTGGCGTATTTTGATCAATTGCTCCTTTTGGAATACCAAGAGTGACATAAAGGCCAAACTTTAATCCCTTTTTGTGGATATAGTCCCCAACTGCTTTCATACCATTTGGGAATTTCTTAGGGTCTACTACCCATCTGCCATATTTATCCACGTTTGTGGTCCAATCAAGCTGATAATAATCATCAAGGTTTACATATTCGTAGCCATGTGACTTGAATTTTTCTGCGATAATATCTGCTGCCGCTTTGATATTTTTTTCTGTTGGTTTTTTACGAATGGAACTCCAGCTGCTCCAGCCCATGAAAGGCCGCCCGGCCAAATTATTGTAGGATGAAGCTTCTGCTTCTTCGGGGGCTAATATTGAAACCGTAAAAATCCCCGAAAACACAAGTGAAAAAGAGAACATAGTTGAGAATATTTTCTTAAGCATAAATACCTCCTCTAGAACAAACTTGGATTGAAATAAATATAAAAATTTATTAAAATTTAATTCTATTTTAATATAGTAAGCCCTTTATTTTAATGAACAATATGTACCAATAAATTTATCTTGCTATGGTTTCTGGAAGAACAAGGGATTAAGGTTTTTCATAATGTAATGGTATCAATAAGTGAGGATGTAAAAGATGAGAAAAAATAGGGAAATCCAAACCCAACCAATAATTGGTCAAGCGTGGACCGGAAGACATGTTGTATTACTTCAATGTACAACAGACAATCAATTTATTAATCTTTATAAAAGTTTTCATGCCCCAATTGAACCGCCACGACAAAATTGTGCTGAAACGTTATCGCAGCTGCTAAGTATCGGCTATCACATTGTGGCCATAACACCACTCTCACCTGTACAAATTCAATATTTGCTGGTACTTTAATTAAAATGGATCCAATAAAAGAAGAAGGCTTAAGTATTCGAGCCTTCTTTAAATATTTTTTATATAAGTACCGATCCCGGTGGAATCTGTTCTGTCCAAACCACTTATGGTGATTTTTCTTCTTTAGTTTTTTGTTATAACTTATTACAATAAGATATAACTATTTTTATATGGTTAGAATGGGAGTGTGGTCATGAAAAACCGAAATTACTTATTTTTTTCTATAATGATCCTGTTAATAGCGTTATCTGGATGTTCAAACAATGATCAAGCTAAAATGTCTAAGAACCAGAAACCATCAGATTCTGAAAAGAAAGTAGAATTAACGGTTTCAGCAGCAGCTAGTTTACAAGATGCCTTAAATGACATTAAAGGCTCTTTCCAGAAGGAACATCCCAATGTGATTATAAACTATAACTTTGGAGCGTCAGGGGCACTTCAACAACAAATCAGTCAGGGAGCACCTGTGGATCTCTTCTTCTCTGCAGCAGAAGACAAATTTGATAAATTAGTCCAGGAGGGACTAATTGAGAAAGAAAAAGGGAAAGATTTGCTCGGAAATGAACTTGTATTAGTAGTACCAATCGGCTCAAGTAAGGGAATTAAATCATTCGAAGATCTCACTAAATCAGATAAACTATCTCTTGGGACCCCAGAGGCTGTACCAGCTGGGCAGTATGCAAAAGAAACATTAGAAAATATTAATGTTTGGAAGTCAGTCGAAGGAAAAGTGGTATATGCCAAGGATGTTCGGCAAGTGCTTACATATGTAGAAAGCCAAAATGTTGACGCGGGTATTGTCTATAAAACGGATGCATTGATTTCAAAAAAGGTTAAAATTGCAGCTAGTGCCAAAGAAAATACTCACGATCCAATTGTTTATTCAGTGGGTGTGATAAAAACTAGTACCCATGCAAAAGAGGCGCAAATTTTCTATGATTATCTTCAAAATGAAAACTCTTTGAAGACTTTTACAAAGTATGGATTTAAAGGATTAGATTAAACTTATCATGGCAACGGATTTTTGGTCACCAGTCAAACTGTCTATTGAGGTTGCATCTGTCGCTGGCATATTGGTATTAATCTTAGGGTTATTTTTTGCAAAGATGATGGCTAATACGAAATTCAAAGGGAAAGCTGTAGCTGAGACTATTTTCCTTTTACCATTAGTATTGCCACCGTCTGTTGTAGGGTTCTTGCTAATTGTAATATTTGGTAGGAATAGTGTTGTGGGACTATTGATTGAATGGATATTTAAACAACCAGTTATGTTTACATGGTGGGCGGCTGTTGTTGCTTCTACTGTAGTTGCTTTTCCTCTCATGTATCAATCTGCCAAATCAGGATTTGAAGGTATAGATGAGGATATTGAGAATGCAGCTCGTGTGGACGGAGCGAATGAATTTCAATTATTTCTGACCATCTCTATTCCTTTATCACTAAAAGCGATCATTTCCGGTACCATACTAAGTTTTGCTAGAGCATTAGGGGAGTTTGGGGCAACTTTAATGTTTGCTGGAAACATCCCAGGGAAAACCCAAACCATATCAACAGCTATCTATATAGCGATGGATTCAGGAAATATGGATTTGGCATGGTTATGGGTAATGTGTTTGATCGCGATTTCATTTTTTATGTTAATAGGTTTACAGCTAATGAAAGCTTAAAGACTAATTTGGAGGAACAAAAATTGAAAAACCTCTACCTTGATTGTATCTCCGGAATTGCAGGAGACATGACGCTGGCTGCTCTTATTGATTTAGGAGCGGATCTCTCCTACATCGTAGATCAGTTAAGAAAATTACCGATTGATCCCTTTGAAATGGATGTACATAATGTCAGCAAACGGGGTATTGCAGCAAAGAAACTGAAAATCTATTTTCCATCTCGAGTTCATGAAAACCGAAACCACGGTCATCACCATGAGCATCGGAATGCGCAAGAGATATTGACGTTGATTGAGGAAAGCAATCTTCCTTCAAGAGTAAAAGAACGAAGTCTGGCAATCTTTCGAGAATTGGCTATGGCTGAAGGGAAAATCCATGGAATTGACCCTAGAGAAGTTCATTTCCATGAGGTGGGGGCAATGGATTCCATTATAGATACGATTGGGGTATGCTTGGCTCTAGAAAACCTTGAAATTGAAGAAATTTATGCGTCACCCGTACCAACCGGTTATGGGAAGAAGGAAATGGCTCATGGACTCTATCCTATTCCCGCTCCAGCTACTATGGAGTTATTAAAAGGAATACCGCTTGCAGAGTTAAACGTTAAGGGTGAATTGACTACACCAACAGGGGCAGGGATATTAAGGGCACTGGTAAAAAAGTTCATGCCAATTGGTGGACAAATTGTAGAAGAGATTGGTTATGGAGCTGGGGAAAAAGACTTTGACCACCCTAATGTACTAAGGGCCCTTCTCTTCAAACCATCAGACATCGAGCAGCCACGCAGCCAGGAGTTCCAGCAAGAACGGGAGTCTATATTTATACTGGAAGCCCAGCTCGATGATATGACAGGGGAAGGGCTTGGCTATACAATGGAACGACTTTTGGCCGTAGGCGCTCTCGATGTATTTTATACTCCTGTCTATATGAAGAAAAATCGCCCTGGTACTCTTGTAACCATTTTAGTGTCCTTACAATTAGCGGACCATTGTGAAAGAGTTTTGTTGGAGGAAACTACTACACTCGGAGTCCGAAGAAGCATGTGGACCCGTAATATTCTTGATCGAAGATTTATTGAGGTAGATACCCCGTATGGACCTATTAGAGTAAAACAGGCATTCAGAGATAACAAAATGCTGCACCAAGCTCCTGAATATGAAGATGTTGCAAAAGCAGCAAGGGAGCATAAGGTTTCTTTTCAACTTATTTACCAATATGCGATGAAATTAGTGACAGATTAGAGGGGGATCTCTTGTGAAGGAGATTTCCCCTTTTTTGTTGATGGAACCTAAGGAGAATAATCAAATAATAATTGTTTTTGTATGAATATCCAAAAATGTAGTAAACTAGTAATCTGGGCATTTAAAGAAATCATTTATATTATTGTGTTTTAACTGCTATGGAAGGAGTTTCACCTTGTTAGAATCATTATTGTTAAATTTTCTGTTTCTGCTGTTTCCAGTTTTAATTTTCCTTATCTTCTTTGAGAATAAACTACATACATATAACAAAACGATCCTGATTCTGCTTTCATCCCTATCAATGGTCTTGTGTATGGCCTTTCCTATTAAATTAGAGATTGGCTTTATCTTTGATTTACGTTACATTCCTTTTATTATTGTCGCCCTTTTTGGGGGATTTAAATATACCTTTCCGTTATATCTCGTGTTAAACATCTATCGATTCATGATTATTGGCGGGGCAGGCACCCTACAGTCATTTCTCTTCTCAACAGTTATTTTTATCTTAGTACCTCTTTTACATAAATGGTTTTTTGTTCAAAATGCTAAGAAACGAATTTTGGGGGCAGTTTTTGTGACTATTTTTACTATTGCCTTCTATTTATCTACTTTGGCAGCAGTATTACCAGCACTGAACAAAGAATTTTGGCTATTAGCGGTATATGCCGTACCAACTTACGCGTTGGTAATGACGATTATTATGATATTAATCGAAAAGATAATTGATAATATTAAAACCCGTAATTCTTCCTTACAATCAGAACGGCTAAATGTCCTGAGTGATTTATCCGCGAGTGTCTCTCATGAAATTAGAAATCCGCTTACCGTTACAAATGGGTTTTTACAGCTGTTAAATAAATCTGAAACGCTAACTGTCGAAGAAAAAACCTATATTGAGTATGCATTATTGGAGTTAAAAAGAGCTGAAAATATTGTAAGTGACTTTCTGGCTTTCGCGAAGCCACAGTCAGAGAACATGATTTATTCGAATCTTAAGGAAGAAACAGAGTATGTAAAAAACATTATTACTCCATACGCGAACATGCATCAGGTCGATGTTCAATATGCGTTTCAAAACTCCTTATCTTTTAAGTATGATAAAAACCAAATACAGCAGTGTTTAATCAATTTATATAAAAACGGTATAGAAGCGATGAAAGAAAAAGGCGGGGTTCTTTCGATCGATGTTTCGGAGCAACAGAAAGAAATTGTGATTAAAATAGAGGATAATGGGATCGGGATGACAAAAGAGGAAGTTTTACGATTAGGGAATCCCTATTATTCTACAAAAAAAGAAGGAACTGGTCTTGGAATGCTTATGGTGTATAGCACTATTAATAAAGTAAATGGAAAAATACAAGTCGATAGTGAAATGGGTAGAGGGACGACTTTTACTATTTCGATTCCTGTTTAATTGATTTTAATAATCAAAATGAAGGAATTCTAAGGTGCGGAATCATTTTCGCACTTTTTGTTTTGTCCAACAAACAGTAAAGAGGGAACTCCAAATTGTAGTTGGGATTCTTATAGGGTGAAAGAGCTGCATATTAATTTAGTATTTTCAGAAAAAGATAAAAATTGATATTAATTTTGACAAAAAAGTGGACGTTTCTAAATTAGAAATTCTTTATAATAATCATAAATAAACCGCTTTCAATATGAAGGGTTGTTTATGATTATATTAATTGGAGGAATCATTTATGCATAAAAATCCACACTTTTTTTCCCATCTTGCCCACGTTGAAATAATTAGTCCAAAGCTAGAAGAATCAGCCAATTTCTTTAAAAATATCATTGGTTTAGAAGAGTCAGGTAGAAGTGGAAATTCCGTTTATTTTCGTGCATGGGGGGAGCATTACCATCACAGCTTGAAAATAACCGAAGGAACAGAACCGGGTCTTGGTCATATTGGCTGGCGTGCTGATAGCCCGGCAGCACTTGAAGAAGCTGCTGCACATATTGAAAAACTTGGACAAGGAATCGGCTGGATTGAAGGGGATCTGGGACATGGCAGAGCCTATCAATTCACTTCTCCCGATGGTCATTTAGAAGAGATTTTTTGGGATGTTAAATTATATGAAGCACCAGATCAACTTCGGAGCAAATGGAAAAACCGTCCGCAAAAAAATCCAGGACGCGGTATATCTCCTCGCCGAATCGATCACATCACTCTTTTTAGTAATGACGTAACAAAAGACCGCGAATTCTATCAAAATATTGGCTTCCGCTATAACGAAGGTATCTTTTTAAATGCCAATGAACCCGGCAGCCCGGAAATCGGTGCATGGTTATCTGTCACCAACCTTTCGCATGATATCGCCTTTTTAAAGAACCATAGTGGCAAACCAGGTGGATTCAATCATGTTTGTTACGCGGTTGAAAGCAGGGAAGAAGTTCTGTTAGCAGCCGACCATATCCTCGAAAGTGGATACGAATTAGCCATGGGCGGGCCAACACGGCATGCGCTTGCAGAAGGATTTTTCTTTTATGTAGATGAGCCAGGCGGCAATCGGTTTGAATTATATGCAGGAGCACATCTTGTTTTTGCGCCAGATTTTGGTCCATACAGATGGAGTCTTTCTGAAAATCCAAATGATGCTTGGGGGCGTGAAATGCCTTGGGATGCATCAGGAAAAGTCATTAAATAATCAATTAAACAACAGGGGGACTTATCAAAATGTGGCATTTCTTTCCAGAAAATTATATGTGGTCTTATCAAATAGTAAGAATGATCAGCCAATCTTATTTTGGCGGTGGTGAAGTAAATGAAATCTTAGATGCAGCCAGCCGTATGAAGTTAGGAGATTATGAGAGTTTCCATCACGAATGGATGAGACTAGGAAATAAATCATTAACAACAGCTAATGATGCAATGGACAAGGGATTTAAAGAAACGGCACGGTCCGGCTATTTACGGTCAGCTAACTACTTTCGTACGGCAGAATTTTTCCTTCAGCCTGACGATGAGCGTAAACTGCCAACCTATTTAAAAGGGGTAGAATCATTCAGAAAAGGCGGGGAGCTGTTAGCCTCACCGCCAAAGGCTGTTAACATTCCCTTTGAACATGCTGTTCTGCCAGGGTATTATTTTGAAGCACCAGGTCAAAGTAAGGGACCATTGATAGTGATGTTTGGCGGTTTAGATTCAACTGCAGAGGAATTATATTATGGGCCTGCGCAGCTATTAAATGAACGTGGTATTTCGCTTATTGCACTAGACGGTCCTGGCCAAGGGGGAGCATTACGAATCCATCACATACATTCCCGTCATGATTACAATACAGCTGGAACAGCGGCATATGAGTGGGCGGTTGAAAATCTAGATGTCGATCCCGGCCGTATTGGGGTTATGGCTGTATCGATGGGAGGTTATATGGCAGCAAGATGTGCAGCATTCGAGCCGAGGTTTAAAGCTTGTGCGATCTGGGGAGCCGTTTATGATTACAACGATGTTTGGGCAAAACGCCCGGATAACCATCCATTAGCAAAGATTCTTCAGCATATCTTTGGGGTTGAAGACATGCCTGCTGCAAGGGCAAAGCTTGAGCACTATAATTTACGCGGTGTGGCAGAAAAAATTCAAATGCCAACTTACATTGTACATGGCGAAGATGATCGACAAAATACAGTGGATAACGCCTATAATGTTTATAATGACCTTACTTGCCCACGCTGGTTAAAGATTATTCCGACCAGCAGCACAGGTTCATCTCATTGTCAGGTCGATAATATCACAGTGACCTACGAAATGTATGACTGGTTAAAAGACCAGTTATTGAAGTAGTCCGGAGGTGGAGTCATGAAGTTCGTTACTTTTTATAATCAGGATGGCCAGATGCGTGCAGGGTGGCTGGATGGTGATAGAGTGATAGATATGAAGATTGCTTCCAAAGGTGAATTACCTGATAATATGGCAGAGTTTATCAAAAATAACGAAAAATATATGAAAAATGTAAAAACGTTAAGCGGTTCAACGAATCTTCCATCCTATTCGCTCGAAGAAATACGTTTAACTGCGCCATTGCCGAACCCTGTAACCTTCCGAGACTTTGTTGCTTTTGAGACACATGTCAAAAATGCAACAAAACGCTCAGGGGATACAGTTGCACCAGAGTGGTATGAAATGCCCATCTTTTATTTCTCCAATCCCAATGCTATGAAAGGACCTGGAGAGGAGGTAAAACGCCCAGCTAAATGTATCCGACTTGATTATGAACTTGAGCTAGCTTGTATTATTGGGAAAGAAGGAAGAAATATCAAGTCAGACGAAGCAGAGGAATATATCTTCGGATATACGATTTTAAATGATTGGTCGGCGCGGGATATCCAAATGAAAGAAATGAAGGTACTTTTGGGCCCAGCAAAAGGAAAGGATTTTGCAACATCAATCGGTCCTTACCTTTTAACAAAGAATGAATTAGAACCTTATAAATCAACTGGCAGGTTCGATTTAGAAATGACTGCGGCCGTAAATGGTGAAGTTCTGTCCCGGGGGAACTTTAAGGATATTTATTACACATTTGGTGACATGATTGAGCGTGCTTCAGAGGAAGTGACTTTATATCCCGGAGATATCATTGGCTCTGGTACAGTCGGCTTCGGCTGCATCATGGAACTCGGAACCGAGGTTCACCGCTGGCTTGAGCCTGGGGATGAAGTAGAATTAAAGATTACAGGCCTTGGCACATTGAAAAATAGAATTATTTAAGGAATATGAACGGAGAGGAACTTTTATGGCTAGAATTGTTGACCTAAGTGTTTCAATTGAAGAGGATTTAAAAGATCCTCTTCCGTTTTCGATTCGCTTTGAAACACATGAAGAAGGTGCCGATTTTGGGGCTAAACTTGTCGGTGTATCCCCGGATGATTTTCCTGAGCGGAAAGGTCTTGCTGGGGAGTTTCTGACCTTGACGAGCCATGCTGGTACCCATGTAGATGCACCATGGCATTATTGGCCGACATCAGAAGGGAAACCGGCTCGAACCATTGATGAAATGCCGCTGGAATGGTTTTTTAATGATGGAGTGGTACTGGACTTTACTGACAAACCAGCAGGTTATTCTTTGACAGTTGAAGATATTCAGGGAAAACTTGAACAAATGGACTATGAGTTAAAGCCGTTCGATATTGTTATGATCCGCTGTGATGCCGATAAAAGAAGATATCAGCCTAATTATAGTGAAATTCATGTCGGGGTTTCGGCGGAGGCTACTCTTTGGCTGATTGACCAAGGGATAAAGGTGATGGGTACGGACGGATGGGGTTGGGATACGCCGTTATCCATACAAGCAGAGGATTATAAACAAAACCCGCGTCCTGGTGTACTCTGGGCAGCGCATTTTGTGGGAAGAGAAAAAGAGTATTGCCAAATTGAAAAACTAGCAAATTTGGATCAATTACCGCCGTTTGGATTCAAAGTATCAGTTTTTCCGGTCAAAATAAAAGGCGGGAGCGCAGGATGGACTCGGGCTGTGGCGATTATAGATTAAAAGGGAATGAGGGGTGTTTAAAATGACAAATCAATTGGTTAAAAAAGTACTCATTGTTGGCGGTGGAATTAGTGGTTTAGCAGCAGCCGCTGCCCTTCACAAAATTGGAATTGACGCGGAAATAGTGGAAAAGGAACTGGAATGGAATGTATATGGTGTTGGGATTATTCAGCCCCCAAATGCTCTTAGGGCCCTAAATGAAATTGGCTTGGCTGATGCATGTATGAAACAGGGGTATTCTTATCCAGGCTTCGATTATTACACAGGGCAGGGACATTTTATGTTCCAAGGAGACTCGCCTACCATAGAAGGATATCCGGGCGTTAACGGAATCTCCAGAAGGAAACTTCATGATTTTCTCTTAGAGGCCGTTGAAAAAATCAGTACAAAAATATATATGGGTTCAACGGTTAATAGGATTGAAAATATCTCAAATGGTGTGAAGGTGGAGTTAAGTAACGGGATTTCAGCAGTTTATGACTTGGTCATTGGGGCGGATGGTGCTAACTCAAAAGTTCGAAAATTATTGTTCGGGGATATTGTCCAAAAATATAGCGGTCAAGGAGTATGGCGTTATACCCTGCCACGTCCGAAAGAAGTCGACCGAGGGCTGTTTTATTACGGTCAAAAAGCAAAAGCAGGCTTGGTTCCTATGTCAGAAGATGAAATGTATTTGCTTGTCACTACGCATGAACCAGGTAATCCGAGGTTTCCGAATGACCAACTCCATGTGTTATTAAAAGAGAGACTGACTGAATTCGGAGGTGCGATTGCAGATGCGGCTAATCAAATTACCGATCCTATGCAAGTGGTTTATCGCCCGATATTTACGCATATGCTGCCAAAACCGTGGTATAAAGGAAATGTTTTGCTTGTCGGTGATGCTGCACATGGTACAGCCCCACATCTTGGACAAGGTGCTTCCATCGCAATCGAAGATGTGATTGTTTTGGCTGACATTCTAAAGAATAACCTCGAAGTTGCAGAAGCGTTTAAGATTTTCATGGAAAAACGGTATGAACGCTGCAGGCTCATCGTTGACAATTCAGACCAGTTGGTTGAATGGGAATTGCTTACTTGGAGCGGTCAAATGAAAGAGGATGTAAATATCGGTAAGTTTGTATATGAAACACTAGCAAAAATGAATGAACCATTTCTATCAGAAGTAAACACACTATAGACTAACGTATATATCTTTGTATACGTTTCCACTTCAAAGTAAAGCTTGAGTATTTATTGAAGGGGGCAATTGGATGGCAAAAAAGAAAGGGTTTTTTCAATATGAAAATTTTCTTGTAATCTCCATGTTTTTAGTTGTAGGTCTCGTATTCTTAGACCGATTAAGTTTGGGGTTTATCTTTCCGAAAATTGCTCCTGAATTGGGATTGTCCAATACACAGTTAGGAATAACTGTGTCAGTAACAGGAGTGTTTTTTGGTCTGTCTACCTTAATCTTTGCCAGTCTCTCTGACTTTTTAGGAAAAAAGAAACCGATGCTTGTTATTTTTGTGTTTTTATTTTCAATTGCTACCTTATTATCAGGTGTCGTCGGTTCTTTTGCTACATTACTATTGGTAAGGGGAATAATGGGATTAGCGGAAGGGCCAGTCATGCCGCTGGTCCAATCGATTGTGATCCATGAGTCATCGGAAAAAAGAAGAGGCTTGAACATGGGGATCGTTCAAAGTTCTTCCTCTTTAATTGGAGGAACATTGGCACCTGTGATCACTGTAGCACTAGCTGCTTCTTTTGGATGGAGGTCTTCCTTTTATATCATTGCTATTCCAGGAATACTAATGGGTCTAATCATATGGAAATTTTTAAAAGAACCAAAACCAAATATATCTCATCCTACTGTGGCATCAAATGTAAGGCCAACCAAAGCTGATTATATTAACGTTTTTAAAACGAGAAATATTTGGTTAAGTACGATCGTTGGTATTTGTAATATGATTTATATTTTAACGCTAACGGCTTTTCTACCTACCATCTATGCCCAAACTACAAATTTTGGAGAAACTCAAATTGGCATGTTATTAGGTTTAATGGGTCTGATGATGTTTATTGGACAGTTTGGCGGTGCAGCGATATCAGACCGTGTGGGACGATTACCTGCAATAAAGATTTTTTCTTTTTTAGCTATATTCCTTCCTATAACGATAGCACTTTCTTACCACAACTTCGGGCTATTACTCATCTTTATTCTTGTTTTCTCCTTGGGAAATGGCTATCAGCCATTAATCATGAACATTATTCCTGCAGAGTCGGTTTCTAGGTCATTTTCAGCAACTGCGATAAGTTTCGTCATCTTAACAAGTGAAATCATTGGCGGTAGTTTCGGTCCAACTGTATCAGGAATACTAGCGGATCGCTTTGGATTAATGGCTCCTTTATGGATAACGGCAGCTGCTGCTTTTATTGGTTTCCTTTGCACGTTTGGAATAAAAGAAACAGCACCTATTAAACTGAATCAATCGAGAAATAAGGAGATCCAAGCTTCATTATAAATAAGCAATGTAAAGGAAGGAGGTAAAACCTTCCTTTTTTTTATCATTATAATTTATGAATATTGAAACATAATTTAAAGCAGCTTCAGTATCAATCTTTTAATGGTTAAAAAATTGCATTACTTTTTTAATCTGAATAGTTACATATTAACTTCTAAAAGTGTAATTGGATAGAAAAGTATATGAAAGTAGGGCTAAAACAAAATTGTTTTACTGAAAATGAAAAGGTATATTTTTAATAGATACTAAAAGTAAGCGTTTTATATTAATAGTAACACTAGAGTCAATAAGGAGTGAAAATACATGTTTGAACAGTACTTAGTCTGCGAAGATGGTTTTCGAAATGTTGTGGAAGACGGACAGGTAGCTGGCTTTGAAGTAAAACTGCGGATTCCTTATTATCGGGGAGTTGCATTGTCATTGATTAATAGCATCGATTTAGAGGTAGATGATATCTCATTTTCACACGATGATATGGTTTTCTCTGTAGAAACCGGCAGCTTTCCATATCATGAATTATCAACCGTTATCAATAATCGCTGGGAATTCGGAGAAAAGGCAACATTGTTTATTAAGAAAACTGGTGGGTTGGAAGCGGGAACGCATAAAGTACATGCTGTCGTGAATTTACGTATTTCATATCTGCCATGGCCTAATATCGGTGATGATACCAAACAAATTACACTTGAAGAAGATAGAATTTTAGCTTAGGGACGAGGAGGTTATTAAGATGAGCAAACAAGCAAACATTAAGCGCGGTGTATCCTTATATAGTTACCAGGAAGAATACTATACAAGAAAGTTAAGTTTAGAACAATGTATTGCTGAGGCGGCTAAATCTGGTGCTAAAGGAATTGAATTGCTACCGGAACAAATGCTTAAAGGATTTCCTAAAGTAACAGATCAGTTTGTTGACCAGTGGTTTGGATGGATGGATCAATACGGGGTCGAACCGGCTGCTTATGACGCATTTTTAGATAATAAATTATTTCCTAATCGATTACTCACTCTTGAAGAAAACGTGGATATGATGGTTCGGGATCTAGAGATTGCAAATAAACTGGGCTTTAAAGTGTTAAGAACATTAGTATCGACTCCTCTGGAAGTGGTGAAAGAAAGTCTGCCATTTGCAGAACAGTATGGTGTGAAAATTGCTCTAGAAGTTCATGCGCCTTTTACCTTTGGTACACCATGGTTTGAGGAAAGAATGGAGTATATCATAAAGAGCGGAACTAAGTGGTTCGGAATTATGCCTGATTTAGGTATCTTTGTTAAACGGATGGCCCCTGTTATAGAGCAAAGATATATTCGTGATGGAGCTACCCCCGATATAGTAAGGTTTGTTAGTGACAATTATGCCAACGGTGTAGATAAACAAGAGACATTTGAAGAAGTAAAAAGAATGAAGAATGCAAATGAAAAAGATGTGGAATATGCAGAATTAGCTAAACACTTTGTTTATACTGATCCAAAAATCCTTAAAGATTACATTCCATATATTATGCATGTTCATGGGAAATTTTATGAAGTAACCGAAAACTACGAGGAACCTAGCATACCATATAAAGAGATTATTGATGTCTTAACCGAGGCTGGCTATGATGGGTATTTAGACAGTGAATATGAAGGAAACCGCCACATCCAAGACTTTATGGAAGTAGATAGTGTGGAGCAGGTTAGGCGTCATCAAGTGTTGTTAAGCAATCTAATAAATAAATAGAATATTGATAGGAACCCTATTAAATAAAAAATAAGGTTCCTATTCCTATTTACCCGAGATCAAAATCAACTGATTTAAATTTAATAAATCAGAAAAAAGTGTCGAATTAGATTCTTTCTGTGCTATATTTAGAAAATATAAAGCCATTTAAAATATTGGTTTTGCTTTTTAAGAGGTGATTGAAATGAGTGGTACGCATATTTTCCAAACTTCAATAGATTCAAAGTTGATAACGGTTTCCGTTATGAATAACAAAAGTAATCTAGAGCATGCCCATCGAGACATTGAATTGATCTATATGATAAAAGGCCAGCTTCAAGTGAAAATTAATCATAATTCTTATAACTTGAACAAATCGGATTTTATCTTAGTGAATTCAAATGAATTTCACTCTTTTCAATCTGAAAAGGATAATTTATTTGTTGTTTTTCATTTTAATTATTTAGAATTAAGTTCGTTGCTGGGACAAAAAGGTCTCTTTTTCTCTTGTAATTCCATCGAACAGAGTAATTCTTCGAACTCGGATATGAGAATGGTCATCGAAGAACTATTATCGGTTTATTTGCAGCAGCGTAATGATTCAGAAGTTGAATCTTTAGAGAAAACATTTAAATTAATAACCATTTTAAAATTACATTACCTTAAGAGTACAAATCAGCAGGAAATACAAAATCTCTTGTTTAATAAAGGACAAAATGATCGATTGTCTGAAATTATTGAATATATCCAAAGTAATTATCGCGAGCCCTTGTCATTAGAGGAAGTGGCAGGTCTTCATTATATTTCTGTTCCTTATTTGTCTAAATTTTTTAAGAAGCAAACAGGAAAAACTTTTTCCCAATATTTAAACGAAGTCCGACTTGCCCATGCAGTTAACGAATTGGTTAACTCTAGTAAACCTATTACACGGATTGCTTTAGATAATGGTTTTCCTAATTTAGCGGCATTTAACAGAGTTTTTAATGAAAGCTATCAGTTAAAGCCAGTTGAATATCGAAAGCAAATGTCAGGTACAGTATACAAAGAAATAGATACTACTGAAGAAATAACTATCCAAGAAAGTAATGATGCATTTACTGAGCTGCGACAATATTTTAAGAGTTCTGAAGATCGTAGCGTTCAAACATTCTCTCAATCTACAGGAGCAGTGGAAACAGAAACAGTTAAAATAGGGAACTTAGCTGCTTTTACAAAGTATTGGAATAAGCTGTTGAATGTTGGATATGCAAAAGATCTTTTAAACTCAGATATGCAAGAGCAAATCACCCTCCTGCAAAATGAAATCGGCTTTACTTACGCTAGATTTTGGGGATTGTTTGGGGATGATATGCTAGTGGAAGACCGCTCTGAAGGAATGATCACTTATAACTTTTCTAATACGAACAAATTATTGGATTTTCTCATAAAAGTTAAATTAAAGCCTTTTATTGAATTTGGGCCTAAACCTAAGATTATTCAAAAGGCAGTTGGAGAAACACTTGCCATCCAAACGATAAGCGAGAGGTCTCCAGAAGAATGGAAAAACCTAATAAGGGCTTTTTTACTTCAATGCATTGAACGTTATGGAATTGAAGAAGTTGAGACTTGGTATTTTGAAATGTGGAAACCCCATACAGATGTATTTAATACAAAAGTACAAGATGAAAAAGAATTTTTCGATAAAATTAAGAATAATCAAGCTCAGAGTCCGAGCCAATTTCATGAGTATTTTAAGATGTTTAGTGAATTTAAAAAGGATACCAAAGAACTTATTCCTTCAGCTAAGGTTGGCGGATGTGGGTTAAGTATTGATTTAGAAGGCGACAAACTTGAAATGTTACTTGAAGAGTGGAAAAAGGAGGAAATTCAGCCTGATTTTCTTTCCATATCCCTTTATCCAATTGAAATAGATCGTCATAAATATCGGGTGCCAATTAAAAATTTACACTCGAGCAATCCTAATTATGTACTCAATAAGTTGAATGAAGTAAGGAAAACTTTGAAAAAGGCAGGATTCGATGGTTTAGAACTAAATGTGACTGAGTGGAATATCTCAATATCTAATCGTAACTTTCTTAATGATAGTTGTTTTAAAGCTTCTTACATGGTTAGGAATATCATTGAAAATCTGAATCAAAATCAAGTGAACATGATTGGTTATTGGTTGTTTTCAGATATTTTTAGTGATTTTAGAGATTCTAAAAACCTGCTGCACGGCGGTGCTGGATTGGTAACGAAAAGTGGAATAAAAAAACCGAGTTATCATGCGTTTGTCCTGTTAAAACAATTAGGTGAGATTCTAGTAGCCAAGGGTGACCATTATATTGTTACGAAGAGGTCCGGCGATCGGTACCAAGTGATCTGTTTTAATTACAAACATTTTAACTATTCCTATTATTTACATCCAGAAGGAAGTATGGGAATTCACGAACAATACGATATTTTTGAGAATAGCGAAACGCTTAATCTCTCTTTGGAAATACAGGGATTAGTCAATGGAAAGTATCGAATTAAGGAACTTAGATTAAACCGTGATCATGGAAGTGTATTAGATGAGTGGTTGAAATTTGGCGCTGTAGACGATATGAAACCTGATGAGGTTGAATATTTAAAGCAAATTTGTGTCCCATATATGAAAGTGGAGCATCATGTTGTGGAGAATCAATCGATTGTTTTGAAAGGTGAACTTCAACCTCACGAAGTAAGATTATTTGAATTTAATTTGTTGTATAGCGATCTATAATTGTTATAAAAAAGAGGTTAAAAATCTAATATAGATTTTTAACCATTTTTTATATTTTTTTTAAAGAGAAATTAAAAAGAATGAAAATCCATAATTAATTGGTTAATAGGAAGAAAGCAGTAAACATTTTTATTGATTAAAATAAAAATGTAAGCGTTACTTAAAATCAAAAATTCATATAAATGAAATTTAAAAAATGAAGAAAGAGGGTTTTTGTTATGATGCCGCTTGGAATAATAGCAACACCAACAGAAGAAAGCTTTCAAAAGGCGAATCAAAAGGGATTAGATTTTATAGAAGTTTGTGTAAATGAAGGCCAAGATGTCGATGCGTTTTATCGGAATCGTGAGAACCTAGTAAAATGGAAAAATCAATATGGGATTGCGATCGGTTCGTTAGGAAGATGGAAATCATTACGGATTGATGAGCAAGGAAGGGTCCTCGAGGAAGAATTGGAACGATGCTATAAACTAATTGACGTAGCAAGTGAATTGGGTTGTACCAATTTTGTTAGTGGTTGTAATTATGTTGAGGAAATATCTTACTTTGAAAACTGTTCAGCGGCAATCCAGTTTTTTTCACTCCTCATTGACTATGCCAAACCTAAAGGAGTTAACGTGTCTTCCTACAATTGTCGAAAGGTGAATTTTGTCAATAATCCGGAAGTATGGAAAATCGTTCATGGTCATTTAAAGGACTTAGGTATTAAATTTGATCCTTCACATAGCCGGTATTTTGGCGGGGATTACCTCCAAGAAACACTCGATTGGGGTGACCGTTTCAACCATGTTCATTTAAAAGGGTCGATGATTATTAATGGACAGAGAGTGGATGATCCGCCAGCTGGGTTGGACCAAACGGATTGGAAAACATTTATTTCATTGTTAAGAGTGAAAGGATATAAAGGTGGATTAAGTATTGAGCCGCACTCTCCGGTATGGATTGGAGAACTAGGGGAAAAGGGAATCGATTTCACTATTAATTATATGAAGAAACTAGCATTCTAAAAATGGAGGAGTTGTCATATGAACAACAAGAAATTACGTTATGGTCTAATTGGGGCGGGTAGTAATGCTGAAAGAAAACATCTAAACAATTATATGACATTGCCAAATGTTGAATTAATCTCCATTTGTGATGTGAATATTGAAAATGCACAAAGGCTGGCAAAAAAATATAATATTTCAAAAGTCTATGGGAATTATGAGGAAATGCTAAACAATGAAGAGTTAGACTTAGTCAGTGTTTGTACTCCTAACTATCTTCATGCTGAGATTTCAACTTACGCTCTTTCAAAAGGGGTAAACGTTCATTGTGAAAAACCTCTTGCCGTTAATGCAAGAGAGGCACAAAAAATAGTCGATGCTAAGAATCAATCAGGGAAAAAAGTCATGGTTGGTCTAAATAATCGCTTTACGAATGAAGCCGCTTTTTTGAAGAAATATATTGAGGCAGGTTACTTAGGAGATATCTATCAAGTAAAAGCAGGATGGATTAGACGCAGTGGCATTCCAGGAAGAGGAACATGGTTTACGAATAAGGATTGTGCTGGCGGCGGCGTCATGATTGATTTAGGTGTTCATTATCTTGATTTAGCATTATTTCTCATCGGAATGCCACAACCATCCTATATTACTGGAGCTATTCACCAGAATTTCACTGAAACAACTACGCGTAATCGAAACGGTTATCAAGGGAATCCAAATGGTATTTTTAATGTTGAAGATACAGCGGTTGGTTTTATCGGTCTACAAAACGGAGCGACAGTAAATTTTGAATTTAGTTGGGCCTCCAATATAGAAAAAGATAAAACGTTTATTGAAATACTAGGGACAAAAGGCGGCGTAAGCCTTAGTAATGGTGAATTAAAGATTCACTCTGAGTTATTGGATACCTGTGTTGATATTTCGCCAGTCCTTAATCCGAATATTAAATTAAAGAATGAGTTTGAGCATTTTGTAAATAGTATTTTAACTGGAGAAGAATTAATCGCTCCAGCGGAGCATGGATTATACATGATGGATATTATTGATCAGTTTTATAAAGCAGCTAGCCGAAGTGAACCTGTTTTTTTCGAAAAAGGCAAAAATAAAGTTCTATTACTTTCATCGTCATTTTAAAAATGGTGATTAACAAGTACCTTATAGTGTAGAAAAATAAAAATCTACCTTAGGGTACTTTTTAATTAAAAATAAAAAGTAAGGCGAGGAGCAGGGGAATGGTAAAAATAAGGAATCAAGAAACAATTATTAATAATGATTATGAGACAGATATAAATGAACTGATCGGTAAAATGACGCTAAAAGAAAAAGTTGGACAACTTACTCAATTTCTTCCTTCTATATTTGGCGCATTTGGAATGACGAAAGACGAAATCATTGCCAAATTAGTAGAAGGTGAGATTTCATATGAGGAATTCCAGGCAATGGAGAGAAATTATCATAAAGACGAAATTAGAGAAGGGCTCCTTGGTTCAATGGGAGGAGTTACAGGAGCAGAGCTTTCCAATGAATTACAAAAGATTGCCGTTGAGGAGTCAAGATTAAGAATACCGCTACTTTTTGGCTTAGATGTAGTCCATGGCTACAGAACCATATTTCCAATTCCCCTCGCCGAAGCCTGCAGCTGGGATTTGGACTTAATTGAGAAAACGGCGGAAATTGCAGCTAAAGAAGCCTCTGCCGCTGGAATACACTGGACTTATGCGCCGATGGTAGATATTACAAGAGACCCGCGGTGGGGACGGATTGCAGAAGGTGCAGGGGAAGATACGTATCTGGGAAGTATGATTGCTGATGCTAGAGTGAGAGGATTTCAGGGGGAGAATCTATCTGAACCCGAAAGAATACTAGCCTGCGCCAAGCACTTTGCTGCTTACGGTGGAGCAGTTGGCGGTCGCGATTATAATACAGTCGATATGTCGATGCAAACACTTCATGAAGTATTCCTTCCTCCGTTTGAGGCAGCAGCAAAAGCAGGAGTGGGAACTTTTATGAGTGCATTTAATGATTTAAATGGCGTTCCTTGTACTGTAAATAAATATTTATTAACAGATATTTTAAGAGAAAAGTACAAATTCAATGGGTTTGTGGTTAGTGATGCCAACTCGATTGCAGAAGTAGTTGTTCACGGAGATTCAGAAGACCGGAAAGAGGCTAGTAAAAAGGCATTACTTGCTGGCTTAGAAATGGATATGAGTCAAGGTACCTACAAAGAAGATTTACCTGAGCAAATTAACAACGGTACAATCTCAGTAGAGGTTTTGGATGAAGCAGTAAGAAGAGTTTTACGTGTTAAATTTCATTTGGGACTATTTGATAACCCATACAGAACAAATAAGGACAATGAAGAGCAAGTAATATTAGCTCCGGAACATATTCAAGTTGCCAGAGAAATGGCGAGACGTTCGATTGTTTTACTTAAAAACGAGGATAATATTCTGCCATTAAAGAAAAATCTCAAGAAAATTGCCGTAATTGGTCCATTAGCAGATAATAAAAAGGAATTGCTGGGTACTTGGGCGATAACTGGAAATGAAGAAGATGTTGTTACAGTTCTTTCAGGAATAACATCCGCGGTTGAAAAAGAAACAGAAATCGTCTACACCAAGGGATGTGAAGTAATTGGAGATGAGAATGTCGACTTTAATTTGGCTGTTCAAATAGCAGGGGAATCCGATGTTATCATTGCTGTTGTTGGTGAAAATGCTGATATGAGTGGGGAAGCCTCCAGTCGATTGGATCTAAACTTACCTGGAAAACAAGAGGATTTGTTAAAAGCCTTGCACCAAACCGGTAAACCGGTTATTGTGATTCTTATAAACGGAAGGCCATTATCCATACCTTGGGCGGCTGAGAACGTATCTGCCATTGTTGAAGCATGGCAACTGGGCATCGAGAGCGGTAATGCGATAGCAGATATTTTGTTTGGGGATTACAATCCAAGCGGAAAATTAGTAGCTACTTTTCCATATTCAGTTGGACAAGTGCCGATTTACTATAATCATCCTCGAACAGGCAGACCTGCAAGTAAAGTGAAATTCACCTCTAAATATATAGATGGTCCACATGAACCATTGTATCCTTTTGGTTTTGGTTTAAGCTACACTACTTTCAAGTATGATAGTCTTGTTATTGAGACACCAGAGGTTACAAAGGAAAGTAAAGTGACCATTAGTGTAGAGGTAATCAATACAGGGATACGGACCGGTGAAGAAATTGTTCAGCTTTATGTAGCAGATGTGGTGGCAAGCAGGGTAAGACCAATTAAGGAATTAAAAGGCTTTAAAAAGATCCTGCTGCAACCTGGGGAACGTAAAACAGTGACTTTTGAATTAGGTGTAAATAACCTTGGATTTTACAATGAGACGATGGAATATATAGTTGAACCTGGTTTGTTTAAAGTATACGTGGGACCAAGTTCTCAAGATGGACTTGAAGGAGAATTCACCTTAGTATAATACAAATGAATATCGTTACATTAAATTATTAGAATTTATGTTATCGGCAGCCTATGACTTATGTTATAGGTTGTTTTTTATAAACTCAAATAATATTTTTATTTCGTTAGGTCGTCTGACCTATCAAATTATTAATCTATCTTCTATTAATGGTGTGATAAAATAGTTGAAAATGTAGACCTACTACATCTAATAAAAATTAATTTTCGAAATTTTTATTAAAATAGGTTAAGAATTATACCTAATTTTTTAATCATTTGCTACATCCCACAACATACTTACTATAGAGGATAAAATATTGCAGTATCGTGTTTAATTATATGAATGCGTTTACACATAGGGTGCGTTACTATAATTATAACAGTAGCTACTGAAAAGATTCACAGTTTGGACTTGAGGTATTTTAAACTAGGAGGATAAGAAATGGCAAATGGAGCAGTTCCACAAACAAAAGAAAGTTTGGTAGTGCCTCAAATTAATGGAAATCTTAGTTTTCTTACAAAATTAAGTTATGGATTTGGTGAATTCTCTGCGAGCGTTGTTTGGAGTTTAGCATCCTCTTATCTATTGTTTTTCTATACAGATGTTTTTGGTATTGCAGGTGGTGCGGCAGCTATTATCTTACTAGTAGCAAGGGTATGGGATTGCTTTGTCGACCCAATCCTAGGGTTAATCATGGAACGGACAAAAAGCAAACATGGACGTTTTAGACCATATATACTTTATGGTGCTGTAGCACTTGCACTTCTAAATATATTGACTTTTTACACCCCAGATCTAACAGGAACAGCGAAAGTAATTTATGCTGGTGTTACGTACTTATTATTAGGAACAGTTCACTCTGTAGTAAATGTACCGTACGGAGCCCTTGCAACAGTAATGACGCGAGATACACATGAAAGAACAAATCTAAATGCTTTTAGAGGAGTTTTTGGACAAGTGGCTGGTATTCTTACAGGTGCTGCGGTAATGCCTATGATTACTCTTTTAGGCCATGGTAATCAGCAACACGGTTTCTTTTATGCAGCAATTGTATTGTCTGCAGTATCTGCACCATTATTATTCTTAACATTCAAGAATTGTAAGGAAGTAATCGAGACTTCTATAGAGGAAAAACCATCAATTAAGGAATCTCTTATAGCTGTTGGAGCCAATAAACCACTATTATTAATAATAGTAAGTCTATTTGTTGTACTATTGGGGGTATTTGGAAGAATAGGTACTGTAACGTATTACTGTATTTATGTCTTAAATCGTCCAGATTTAATAGCCGTTTCATTTACAATACTCTCGGTTTGTGGGGCAATCGGTTCTTTCTGTCTTCCTTTTATTGCAAAGTTTTTTGAAAAGAAGACACTCTTGATTGTTGGTTCAACCATTACTGGACTTGCTTTTATAGCGATGTATTTTACACCAGCTACTAATATTAACATGATTATCGTATGGACAGTCGTGTCAAGTTTACCAACTGGTTTTGCCAGCCCGATGATTTTCAGTATGGTGGCAGACTGTATTGATGATTATCAAATTAAAACGGGTATCAGAGCTGACGGAGCCATTTATTCCTTTACAAGTCTTTCAACTAAGATTGCAAGCGCTTTAGTTGGAGCTGTGAGTGCAACAATTTTGGGGGCCATCGGCTATGTTGCCAATCAACAACAAACACCAGAAGTAGTACATGGTATAAACATGTTAGTAAACTTAGCACCTGGTATTATATATCTGTTGGCAACTATTCCGTTATATTTTTATAAAATCTCTAAAGCTAGGGCTATGGAGAATACTAGTGAACTGTTAAGAAGACGTAATGAATTAACAATGTAATAATTGACTGGAGCTTATAAGTTACATAACTATGTGTAGCTTATAAGCTATTTTAATAGGAGGGTTCATCATGGATAAGACAGTACAAGATCTAATGAATGCACATACCGGTAATTATATTCTTCCTTTTCTCTGGATGAGAGGAGAACAAGAACACGTTATTAGAGAAGAAATTGCAAGAATCTATGAATGCGGGATCAGAGGGATTTGTGTAGAAGCAAGGCCTCATCCTGATTTTGCAGGACCAGGCTGGTGGCATGATCTGGATATTGTCATGGACGAGGCGAAGCAACGTGGAATGCGTATTTGGGTATTAGACGATGCCCATTTTCCAACTGGTTATGCCAATGGTTTAATTGAGAAAAAGTATCCGGAACGAAAGAAAACATATATAAACTATAATACCCTCGATATTTTAGGTGCACAAAATGAAGTTACGATACATATTACCCCGATGTTAAAGCCGAAGACCTCATGGTTGGATATAGGAAAAACAATAGACAAAGATGAACAGAAAAACAATAAATTAATTAGTGTTGTCGCAGCCAAATTAGTGACAGATGGCATTATTAATGAAGAGTTAATCGATTTAACTGATAATGTTGAGGGAGATTTTTTAACCTGCACCTTACCAGAAGGACCATGGAGAATTTATGTGGTTTATGAAACGAAAACAGACGGGGGAAACCCGAAATATATAAATATGATTGATGAAGAATCTGTCAGTACGCAGCTTGAAGCGGTATATCAACCACATTTTGAACGATACAAAGAAGAGTTTGGGAAGACATTTGCCGGATTCTTCTCCGATGAGCCTGCCTTCGGAAATGTAAACGGGTTTGATTTTAATGAATCGATTGGAAGAAAGGATATGCCATTACCTTGGAGTGAAGAAGCAAAATCTTTGCTTTTAGGAGCACTGGGAGATCAGTGGAGAGTATTCTTACCTTATTTATGGAACAACTCAGAAGAAATGAATCAATGTGTGCATACACGCTATACCTATATGGATATTGTTACCCGATTATATAAAAAGAACTTTAGTGATCAATTAGGAAAATGGTGTGAAGGACACCATGTCGAATATATTGGCCATGTGATCGAAGATAATGATCAGCATAGCAGATTAGGAAGCGGTGCAGGTCATTTCTTTAGAGCGTTGTCAGGTCAGCACATGTCAGGGATTGACGTGATTGGCGGGCAAGTCATTTTTGGCGGTGCTGGGTTAGAACGACGCGGACTCTTTAAGGGTGATGGGGAATTTTATCATTATACTTTAGGAAAACTAGGTTCTTCTTATGGTCATCTCGATCCCAAGAAAAAGGGAAGGACCATGTGTGAATTATTTGGTGCATATGGATGGAGGCTGGGGGTTCGCGATATGAAGTACATTTTAGATCACCTAGTTGTCCGTGGGATTAATTATCTTGTTCCTCATGCTTTTTCGATGCGTGAATACCCTGACTTGGATTGCCCGCCGCATTTCTATGCACGAGGACATAATCCGCAGTTCAAACATTTTGCCTATCTCATGCACTATGCCAACCGCTTATGCCATATCTTTAATGGCGGCAGACATGTGGCCCCTGTAGCTGTTTTATATCCCGGCGAGAGTGAGTGGACTGGCGAAGCTATGAAAATGCAAAAACCTGCTAGAGTCTTGACCGAAAATCAAATTGATTTTGACTTTGTACCAATTGATATACTGACTGATCTAGGGTCCTACAAAGGAAAGTTAGAAAATAAGCATTTATTCATTAATGGCGAAGAATTTAAATGTTTAATCATTCCATATAGTCAATATATTACGAAAGAGCTGGCTGCTTTTATTAAGAGTGCAGAAGGATTGGAGATTATTTTTGTAGATGGAAAACCAGAAGAGATTTCTAATGTAGTAGATCGACAGGAAGCTTCGGAACTTTTAAGAGCGGTTGACAAATGTAAGGTTGTACCTTTAGATGAGTTGGCTCCTGAGCTTAAAGCAGAAGGAGTAGTTGATATTCAATTAAAGAAACAGTTTAAGGATTTAACTTATTACCATTATGTGAAAGAAAGTAACATTTACATGTTCCAGAATGAATCCGCACATGAGACCTTCAGCGGAGAGATTGAATTAACGAATGGAGAATTTGCTATTGTCTATAACGGTCTAGAAAATAAGCATGAAAATTTACCAATAAGAAAAGAAAATGGCAAATCTATTATATTTTTAGAGTTGAGACCCTATGAATCTTGTATTGTGTTTGTTAGTGATGATGAACTAGCCGGTGAGTTTGGAAATTATCGCCCTCTTTCTGTAAAGCTTTCTGAATGTGCTGAGGAAAGGAACCTCTCTTCAGAATGGAATTATTCGCTGGTAAAGAACAAGGAATATCCGAATTTTGGTGAAGTAAATCTAATGAAAGAGTTAGCGCCTATTTCAAAGGAAAACCCGGCTTTTACGGGAATCATTAAGTACGAAAAGACAATTGAACTAAAAGAACAACCAAATCAAGCTATATTATCATTTGAATATATATATGAAGCAATAGAATTATGGATTAATGATGAATATGTCGGGATGAAGTTAAGTCCACCATATATCTATGAGTTGGGTAACTATTTAAGAAAAGGCACTAATACCATCCGCGTTGAAGTGGCCACAACCTTGGATCGAGATCGCCTGAATCAGCCAGAACCACCATTTATTATTTGGCATGATCCAATGGATCCAACCGGTATGTTTGGAAGAATTACCTTGTCGATGTCTTGACATTTCTGAAGGAGGTGTGTTACCTGAAAAGGCCACACCTTTTTGAATATTTATATTTTATTAACAGTTGGGAGGCGCTTATGAAATATCCATATGAAAGTGTGGTCATTAACGAAGAGGTTCCGATGTTGATGTTAATGACAAGTGTAAGATATGTGGCGATGCATTGGCATGACCGGATTGAATTTTTGTTTGTTCTGAGAGGCCGAATCCAAGTTGTTGTAGGGGGAGAGGAGTTTTCTCTACAGGAAAATGATTTGCTCCTGATTAACAGCAATGTGGTCCACGGGGTGGACGCGAGTGAAGATAATCGGGTATTACTACTTCAAATCCCACTATCCTTTATTAAAAAATGGTACCAAGACATTGAAATGGAATTATTCCACTGCCAATCCCTTCAAAATGAGGATCAAGAAAAGTTTAATGGCATTCGCTTGTTAATGGTTAACCTCATGCTGACATTAAGAAAGAAAGAATTAGGTTATGAAATAAAAATTCATTCACTATTATTAGATATCGTTTACAACCTTATTAGTAAATTTAGAGTAGGCGATCAAAAGCAAATCAACCGAAATAGTAGTAAAGATATAGAACGTCTAACAAGAATCACAAACTATATTCAAAAGAATTATATGCATCCTATTACTCTGAATGAAATAGCTGAAAATGAAGAATTGACGGTACCTTATTTATCCCGTTATTTTCAGCAGCATATGGGACAGCCTTTTATTAAATATTTAAACGGAATTCGACTTGAACAGGCTGTTAAGTATTTGCTGGATACGAATTGGCCTGTTATTCAGATTGCAATGGAGTCTGGTTTTTCTAGTTTGAATACGTTTCACAAACTGTTTAAAGATACCTTTCACACAACTCCCTATCAGTTTCGGAAAAATCAGCAGAAAACCTTTAGCACCTCTCAAAAAAGTGATAAAAGAGGAATTGAGGGTTATGATTATACGGAAGAAGTTGGCCTTAAAGAGTTAGATAAGTATATTTGGGCTTCAAATAATAGAAGTTAATTTAAGTGTTTTACTATATTATAATTGAATAAAATCAGCTAGCCGCAAAGGAAACTTTGTGGTTTTTTGTTTTAATATTCTGAAAATAGTAAAAAATGATATTGTTTTTCTTAAGAAAGTGAACGTTTTCAATACTATTCCTCATTATAATAGGCGTTATATAGAACGATGGTTAAAAAGGAATAACCATTCCTAAAAAGGTGGTGATGAATAAAAGTAAAAAGAGGGATTTAATTAGATCATATTCAAAGAGATGAAAAGTTGTCTCGATGAAAAACAATTAGAACTTGGGGGTTGAGGAATTTTGCGGAAAAATAAAAGGTTAATTAGTTTGATTTTGGTTTGCTTGTTACTTTTACTTTCAGCATGCAGTTCGAATAAAGAGAGTTCTACAAATGAAAGCTCAGGTTCGGGAGAAAATTTGCCTGAGGTGAATGTTGTCTTTTTTGCTGCTTCAGTACCTAAGGATATTAAACTAGTACAAGATGAAATTAATAAGATAGCAAAAGAAAAGATTAAGGCAACGGTGAAATTAACCCCCATTAATATTGGTAACTATGTTCAACAAATGAATTTGATGTTATCTAGTAATGAAAAAGCGGATTTAATGCTTGTTACCTCCTTTTTTGGTTACACATCACAAGTAGCAAAAGGGCAATTATTACCCTTGGACGATTTGGTAGATAAATATGGTCAAGATATCAAAAAGGTAATGGATCCGGATTATTTGAATGCTGCAAAGGTTTCAGGAAAAATGTATGCGGTTCCAACTTTAAGAGATATGGCAGGAGCACCTGGTATTAATATGCGCAAAGATTTGGTAGATAAATATCACATAAACGTTAATAATATCAAAACACTTGATGATGTAGAATCAATGTTGAAAGCAATTAAAGAAAACGAGCAAGGCATAATACCACTTGTTCCTTTTCAGCCTGGAGCCCAGCCAACTGTAGTCTATAACTGGTTCGATCCGCTAGGTGACAGTATGGGAGTTCTTCCTAACTACGATAATAATTTGAAAGTAGTAGATTTATACGAAACAGATGAATATGCGCAGTTTGTAAAGGAAATGAGAAAATGGTATGAGGAAGGACTTACGTTAAAAAATGCAACAACGAATGTAGATCCTGGCACGGCGTTAGTTAAGTCAAATGCAGGCTTTAGTTATTTCAGTCCTCAAAAACCTGGTATAGCTTTACAAGAATCACAAAATACGAATATGACGATGGTAACTACATCACTTCTAAAACCTGTTACGACAACATCTGCCGTAACCACAATGATGTGGGGAATCCCTCAAAGTTCTAAGGTCCCAGAAGCAGCGATGAAATTTCTAAATTTAATGTATGCGGATAAAGATATTGTGAACTTGCTAAGCTGGGGTATTGAAGGAAAGCATTATGAAAAAGTATCAGATAATGTTATTAAATATCCAGATGGGGTAAATGCAGGAAACAATGGCTACAATTTAAATATGAGTTTTGCAATGGGGAATTCTTTCCTATCTTATGTGTTTGAAGGCAATGATCCAAACCTTTGGAATCAAACGGCGGAATTTAATAAAAATGCGATCAAATCTAAAGCACTTGGATTTAATTTTGATAGTTCACCAGTTAAAACAGAAGTGACAGCGGTATCCAATGTGGTAAGCAAATATGCCCTCGGATTGGAATACGGTATATTAGATCCTGATAAGAGTCTACCTGAGTTCATAAAAGGGTTAAAGGCTGCCGGCATTGATAAGATTATTGCAGAGAAACAAAACCAATTGGATAAATGGGCAAAAACACAAAAATAAGGTTTAATCCCAAACCAACAAAAAGGTGCAGAATGATTGCACCTTTTTGTTTTCTAAGGAATTTTAGACAAGGTTAAAAATAACACTATCATTCTTAATCTATTATAAATACATGAAAGAAGAACCGTAGAAAAAAGACGAAAATCTATACCTCATAAGGATAATTTAAGAAAGGGAATATGTGCAGATACAGGTTAAGATATATATGTAAGCGGAATCAATAGATAAAACTTAATAGAAACATAGGAGGATCAGACACAATGAAACTTGGATTTAACAGCGCCATTTTAAATGAATGCACCTTTGAAGAAGTAATTGATTATGCAGCTGATAATGGCTTTTCATGTGTGGAGATATGTGCCTGGCCGAAAGGGAAAGCGGCTCGGAAATATGCTGGTGTTACCCATATTGATGTTGATAACTTAGATGTCGATTACATCAAAAATTATACCGAAGCAAAAGGAATCAAGATTTCCGCCATTGCTTATTATCCTAATGCTTTAGATGAGGATTCAGAAAAAAGTGGTTATTATGCAGCCCACATCAAAAAATGTATTGAGGCAGCTAGCCAGCTTGATATTAACATGGTAACTACCTTTATTGGCAGAAACCAAAAGAAAACTGTTGAAGAAAATTTGGAGGTTATGACTGCGGTTTGGAAGCCTATCGTAGAATTCGCTGAAGAACTAGGAGTGAAAATTGCGATTGAAAACTGTCCGATGCTATTCACTACAGATGAATGGCCAGGTGGACAAAACCTAATGACGACACCAGCCATTTTCCGACGTATGTTTGAAGTAATCCCAAATAAAAACTTCGGATTGAATTTCGATCCATCGCATTTTGTTTGGCAGCAAATGGATTATATCAAGCCGTTATATGAATTCCAAGAACGGATCTTTCACATCCATTTTAAAGATATCAAAGTCTATAAGGACCGCTTAAACGATGTTGGAATCATGGCAACACCTCTAGAATATATTTCGCCGAAACTACCAGGGCTCGGAGATGTCAATTGGGGCCAATATGTATCTGCCTTAACGGATATCGGCTACCGTGGATATGCTGTCATTGAAGTAGAGGACAAGGCGTTCGAAGATTCACTTAAATCCAAAAAAGATTCTATTAAAATTAGTAAAAACTATTTAAGTCAGTTTTTTGCTTAAATAGATGCATTTATAAATCTAATAAATCATTTTAAAACAAAAAAGGAGAATGAATATTATGGGTAAATTAAAAATTGGTATTATTGGCTGCGGTGGTATTGCAAATCAAAAGCATTTTCCAGCATTATCACAATTTAAAGAGATTTCTGAACTGGTTGCTTTTTGTGATATTAAAATTGAACGCGCTGAAAAGGCGGCGAAAGAATATGGAACACCAGATGCTAAAATTTTCGGAGACTATCGCGAGCTATTGAAGGATGAATCCATTGATCTTGTGCATGTATTGACACCGAATGTTAGTCACAGCCCAATTACCGTTGCCGCATTTGAAGCCGGTAAACATGTTATGTGCGAAAAGCCAATGGCACACAATACAGAAGCTGCTCAAAAAATGATGGATGCTTGGAAAAAATCCGGTAAGAAATTCACCATTGGGTATCAAAACCGTTTCCGTCCTGAAGTGCAATCTCTTTATAAGGCTTGCGAAAAAGATGAACTTGGAGATATTTATTTCGCAAAAGCACATGCCCTTCGCCGCCGTGCCGTACCAACTTGGGGAGTATTTCCTGATAAATCGCAGCAAGGCGGCGGTCCACTAATTGATATCGGTACTCATGCTCTTGATATCACTTTATGGATGATGGATAATTACAAACCAGTTTCCGTGACAGGTTCTGTTTTCAATAAATTAGGTAATCTTCCTGAAGCGGTTGAAGGAAATATGTTTGGCCCATGGGATCCAGAAACATATGAAGTGGAAGATTCAGCATTTGGTTACATTAAGATGGAAAATGGAGCAACGGTATTCCTTGAATCTTCTTGGGCACTTAATGTACTAGAATCAAGAGAAGCGGCTACAACTCTTTGTGGAACGAAGGCAGGAGCACAAATCGATTCCGGCATGAGCTTCCGCAACAATGAGTTAATTTATAATACTGCACGCAATGGTATGTTAACAGAAGAGAGAAACTCTGCAGGCGGCGCGATTGCATTCTTTGAAGGCGGATCGAATAAACCAGAAGTGCTTGAAGCAAAACAATGGTTGGAAGCGGTTAAATATGATAAAGAACCACTCGTAAAACCAGAGCAGGCATTTGTTGTGACGAAAATTTTAGATGCTGTCTATCGATCTGCTGAAACTGGAAAAGAAATTGTTTTTGAACAGGAACCTGTGGTAAGCAAATAGGAGGTGGACTAAAGTGGCATTTAGTATGAAATTACCTTTCGTCGATGTCGTTTGCGATGAAAGTTTAAAAAACACCTATGTGAATGGGAAAAAGTTGGGATATGAATTCCAAATTCGATTAAGTAACTATCGTGGACATTACTTATCCTGTATTGAAGAGTTTGTGGTTACCGTGGATGGTCAAGAAGTAAATTCTGATGATATAACTTTTGGTCTTAATGAGAAAGAGTTTACTTTAAGACAACTGCCAAGTCTCATTTCAGAGTTTTGGAATTTGATAGATCCAGCAACGATTAGTGTATTTGCACCTGGCGGTTTAACTGAAGGGGAACATCATATCGATGTGAAAATGATGTTACGTATTCCTTATATGGCTGTTCCTGGAAGAAAGACAGAACGTGAATATGCTGTATTAGATTCTTGCGGAAGCAAAACCTTACAGGTGAGAGATTAGGAGAAAGGAGGTCAGATCAGTTGAGTAATATTAAATTAGGTGTTTCTTTATATAGTTTTACCGATGAATATGTAAAAGGCAAATTTACATTAGAGGATTGCGTTCGTACCGCAGCTGAATTTGGAGCGGAAGGATTTGAATTGGTAGGTACGCAAATGCTGCCATCTTACCCATATGTAAGTGACAAGGTTTTAAATGAGTTTAAGGCCATGACGAATCACTATGGAATTGAATTTATTTCTTACGGAGCTAATGCAGACCGTGGGTTAAGATCTGATCGTGATTTAACAGAAGAAGAATTGCTTCAGTCGTCGATTATTGATTTGAAAACAGCGAATAAATTGGGTTGTAAAATCATGCGTGCTCAATATCTTATTGGACCATCAGTTTTTGCTAAATTGGCGCCATATGCGGAGGCTTATGGTATCAAGGTCGGAATTGAAATTCATAATCCTGAAACGCCAACATCACCAAATATCCGGAAATTCACCGAGGTAATTGAAAAAACAGGATCTCCTTATCTTGGATTTGTCACTGATTTTGGTACTTTTGCGACTCGTCCTAATAAACCACATTGGGATGAGGCCTTAGCGAATGGAGCACCTTTAGAATTATTAGAAATGGCAGCTCAATTACGTTATGACGGTGTGCCAATGATGGAAGCAAGACAACGGCTGCTTGGCGCTGGTGCAAATGGTGCAGTAATGGGTGCTTTCCAAGGAATGTATGGTTTTGTAACCTTCTACAACGAACCGGATTATGCAGGCTTAAAACAAATCATGCCACATGTCATTCACTTCCACGGTAAATTCCATTATATTGATGAGAATTTGGAAGAAGCCAGCATTCCATATGATAAGATCTTACCGATTATTCAAAACTCTAATTTTGATGGATATATTGTTTCAGAATATGAAGACCATATATCGGGAAGAGCTTTAGAAATGACGAAACGTCATTTACAAATGGAGCGGAAATTATTAGGTAAATAGATTAAAATAATACAGGTGGGTATTTCACCTGTATTATTTTATAAGGCGGGGAAAAGATGAAAAAACTAATTGGTATTGATCTAGGTGGAACGACAGTAAAATTTGCGATCTTGACTGAAGAGGGCGAGATTCAACAAAAGTGGAGTTTGGAGACAGATATTCAAAATGAAGGAAAGAATATCGTTCCAAGCATTATTGATTCGATTAATCATCGTCTTGATTTGTATGGGCTTTCAGCTGATGATATTTTAGGAATCGGAATGGGGTCTCCTGGGACAGTTGACCGTGAAAAAGGGACAGTCATTGGAGCTTATAATTTAAACTGGAGTACCTTGCAGCCAGTAAAAGAACAGATTGAAGAAGGAACTGGCATCTCTTTTTGTATTGATAATGATGCCAATGTGGCAGCATTAGGTGAGCGCTGGAAGGGTGCCGGTGAAGATGGGGCCGATGTGGTATTTATTACACTTGGAACAGGTGTCGGCGGCGGCATTATTGCAGATGGGAACTTAATTCATGGTAAAGTAGGCGCTGCCGGAGAAATTGGTCATATTATCGTTGAGCCAGATGGCTACCAGTGTACATGTGGAAATCAAGGTTGTTTGGAGACAGTAGCTAGTGCAACAGGTGTTGTCCGATTAGCCAGAGATCTTTCAGAAAGATATGCTGGGGATTCTGAATTGAAGTGGTTAATTGATGATGGCCAAGAAGTTACTGCAAAGACCGTTTTTGACCAGACAAAACGTGGCGATCAATTGGCAGTCATTGTTGTTGATAAATTTTATTATTACTTGGGACTAGCATGCGGCAATATTGGAAACATCTTAAATCCGGAAACGATTGTTATTGGCGGGGGAGTGTCAGCTGCAGGTGACATGCTGTTAAAAGGAGTAGAAGAATATTTTAATAAGTTTGCCTTCCCAACAGTAAGAACTAGTACGAAACTGAAGCTTGCTCAGTTAGGAAATGATGCTGGGGTAATTGGGGCGGCATCGTTAGTGAAACAATCTAGGAACAGTTAATAAAAACCAAGCCAATACATACAAGTTATAATAGTATCTTGTATGTATTGGCTGTTAAGAATAAATTTTAATATTCATATACTTGAATTCTAAAAGCTGAGGGCATATCTTTCAATTGTATCATCATTTTTTCATCACCGTTTAAAACACGTCCTGCTTTCCATTCACCGTTAACAAAATCACCTTCTTCGAATCGTAACAATTCCACGTGTGTATCTTTTCCTGGTTTTGAAAGGAATTGAACCTTCATCATTGTTCCAATAACGACGAATTCATTTTCCGAGAGTTCGAAAATCATACCTCCTGAAGTTGGCTTATAAGGTGCTTTAGGCGTATAAGATACGAGAATATCATAAGCGCCAAAATGTAGCAGTTTACCGAAGTCATGTTCATTTCTTTTAACAAAACTCTGTAAATGACTGGTGTTTCGATATTTAAAATGAAGCGGTTTGATATTTTCTATAATAGAATAGCTCTTCGCAAGATAGGCTGCGCTGCCTTCAATTTCAAATGCTGTGGGGTCAATATTTAGTGCCTTCATTATTTCCAGCGGTGGTTTTTCAATAGCTTCCGGATTCATCAAAAGTTCTTCAATGCCAAATGGTGCATAACAAATAGCGTTACAACCGCCAACAGCATATAGGGCATATGTAGCAGATACAGCATCTTTACGGACCTCTGGAATGAATAATGGATTGCCATTCTGACTATATTGATCCAATACATCAGGTACATATGGAACATAAATATCAGGTGCCAGACAAAATAGAGAAGGAGCCATTAATTTCCACATTTTATGCATCTTCATTACAGGACCGCCGCTTGGATAGGTTCCAGCACGCCACGGGAATTGTTCCAACCATGCATTGGCATAGCATGGAAGCGGATATGCCTTTTGACCTGCATTAGTAATTTGCTCTACTGCAGATGAAAAATAATAAGCCATAAAGTATTCACTTGCATCATAGCCAAATGCTTCTTTCCACGTTCCAGAAACTTGGAATTCTTCGGCAACGCATTGCGGAATTTCTTGGGAAAAAGCTTCATTTGCTTTAATAGAATAATCTCGATCCGTCCCTAAAAGTCCAATTTCATTTTCAACCTGCATAACAATAACCGTATTTTCTTCTGAATCAATAGATTTGATAAATCTCATTAAGTGATAAAATGCATTTGCATCTTTTTCAATTGCGGCTTTACATAAAGGTGAAATGGTATTTATTGCATCACCGGTTGGTTTACAAGCACGGAAATAAGTTCTAGTATCTTTTTTCATCCAGTGGGGCACATACATAGATTCTGAATTTTTCCATAAGCCAAACCAAAGGAAAATAAGATGCATGTTATTTTCACGCGCCTGGTTGATCAGTCCTTCAACAATGGTAAAGTCAAATTGATTCTCTTCGGGCTCAATTAATTCCCAGTAAACAGGGACAATAACAGAATTCATATTTAATGTTTTTAAATTAGGCCAAACATATTTTTCCATGTATTGCAGGTTCGAGGCACTGGAATTATGGATTTCTCCCGCTAATGCAATAAAGGGCTCGTCATGAACGTATAATGTTGGAATATCATTGTTCTTTTTGATATGAGGGATAGTAGACATGATTAAAGCATCCTTTCATGATAAGATTATATTAATATCTTAATAAATATTATTGTCAAAAAAAATCTTAAAATATTATAGTGGATATGAATATATTAAGCTCGGGATGGTGTGTCTTAATTATGAATAAGGTCTTTTTTACAAAATACACAGAACAAAACTTAAAACTTCCTTTTGTTTTATATTCTTTAGGTTTAAATCATAGGCAGGAATACATAAACAGACCCTCAGGATTGCCATTTTTTCAATGGATTCAAGCTGTCAAGGGAAGCGGTGTGCTAGAAATAGACACTAAACAGTATGTTGTAGAGGAAGGAAGTGGGATGTTATTCTTCCCAAACGTTGGTCATAAATATTACGGAGTGAGCAAGGAATGGATTGTTCATTTCATGTGTTTTACAGGTTATGGGACAAAGGATTTGTTTGAAAACATAGGAATTAAGCAATCAGGTATTTATAAACTAACCGATATTGAAAAGGTAGAGCAATATATGGAAGAATTATTTTTTATTTATAGTCTGGATAGCCGAATGGAAATGTATGATTTTTCAAGAGTACTTTATGAAATTTTATTGGAAATTGTAAAATCAACATCATTGCTAAATGAGAAGTCCCTTCTAAATCAGAATAAGAAAGTACATCTAGTTATGGACTACATAAATGAGCATTTTAAAGAGCCTATTATGTTAGCAGAATTAGCAAAAATGACTGGTTTGTCAAAAGAATATCTTTGTCAGTTATTTAAAAAAATGAATGGATTCTCTATTTTTGACTATATTACAGATGTTCGTTTAGCCCATGCGAAAATTTTACTCATAAATGATAGGACCGAGAAAATCAAGAATATTAGCAGATGGTGCGGGTATGAAGATGTTAGTTATTTTGGGATGGTATTTAAGAAAAAAGAAGGTATGACACCAGCGAAATTCCGAGAACTACATTAGGAAGTTGGAACTGTCAAGTAAGGATAAAAATCACGCTATGATTTTTATCCTTTTTTATTTATTCAGAATGAAAGAGACAAAATGAAATAAAATCTATATCTATTAAGATAAATAAGTAAAGGTATTTAGTAGAAATAAACTTTATAGTTAAAGTGGAAGCGGTATCAATTGTAAATTGAAAAGGAGCGTACACTGGAATGAATAATGAAGCTGGGAATCTTAGCAAACCAAAACGAGGAGTTTCTCTTTATAGTTATGCGGGCGAATTTGGTGTAACCATGACATTAGAAGACATGTTTGCCGAAATGAACGATATCGGCGCAAAAGGATTAGAAATATTAGCAAACTCACATATTGAAGGCTACCCAAGTCCAAGTGAGGAATGGCTGGAAACTTGGGATAGATTAATAGAAAAATACAATATTGTACCGGCAGAATACGGACATTGGGTCGATTCACGCTTGTATGAGGGAAGACATCTTACTTCAGAAGAATCATTACAAATGTTGGAACGTGATTTCAAACTGGCAAACAGACTTGGATTTACCATTCTTCGGACCAAATTAGGCGTAATCGATGATAATCTTACTCCCGTAGAAAACTGGCGGGAATTTATCAAAATGGCGCTTCCGTTAGCAGAACAGTACAATGTCCGTATGTGCCCGGAGATTCATGCTCCAACACTTTTGAAATCTAAGATGGTAGACGATTATGTTGAGTTTATTAAAGAGACAGGAACAAAATATTTTGGATTAAACATCGACTTCGGTGTATTTGAGACACAAGCTCTACCTGCAAGTGAATGGGGTCCCGATGATTTTATCATGCCTCCATCTGAACATAGTCCAGTAGAGGATATTATCCCATTATTACCTTATGTCTATTGCTGCCATGCTAAATTTGTAAAAATGTCGGATGATTTTCAAGAGATGACGATTCCTTACGAAAAAATCATTAAAACGCTAATTGAACATAATTGGGATGGCTATATGGTAAGTGAGTATGAAGGTCCAAACAAAGACGTTACGGGCTATGCCTCTGAGCAAATCCGGAAACAACATGTAATGATGAAAAGAATTTTGGGAGAATAAGAGAAAGGGTGAATAGCTATGACTATGTTAGAAAAACCTTGCATCCAATCGAGAGGATTTAAAAATGTCGAGAAAAATGGAAAAATCATCGGCTTCCAGGTTAATATAAGATCTTTGTATTATCGAGGCCTCTGGCTCCCTCAATTACGCCCAGCTACGGTTTCAGTAGATGGGGAAACTTTTTCAGGCGATCAGATCACATGGACAATTAATGGTGATACCTACACACAAGCTGAAATGTCTTCACTTGGAGATGTTCATTGGGGTATTTTAGAGCCAGCAACGCTTACAGTAGCAAAAGAAGGCGGACTAGAAGCCGGGAGCTACGATATTGAAGTAAGCTATACGTATAGCTGCTCCTATTTTCCTCCAGTTGCTGATACGGTTCTTGGTGCCGGCACACACAAGAGGACATTAATTTTGGTCTGATTCTTTTTGAATTTTTCAGAGAGACAGTTTTATACTGTCTCTTGGTATTTGTGAGGAGGTAAATAATATATGAATTTGATAGATACAAAATACGGAACCATTTCTGGAGTGATAGAAAATGGGTATACGGTATTTAGAGGGATACCATATGCAAAACCGCCGATCGGAGATCTCCGATTTCATGCACCAGAGGAAATCGACCCATGGGATGGAGTATATCAAGCCGATACTTTTAAAAACAAATGTATGCAAAGTGAACTGCCGAAGGAAATTTCTTTTTATATTAAAGAGTTTTATTCAAACCCAGAGTTTATGCCGGACTGTAGTGAAGATAGCCTCTACTTAAATATCTGGACCCCGGCAAAGGAGACGACGGAAAAATTACCGGTTGCCTTTTGGATCCATGGCGGCGGCTTTTTAGGCGGATTTGGCTCAGAGATGGAATTTGATGGTGAAGCGTTTTGTAAGCAGGGTGTCATTTTAGTAACCATCAATTATCGGCTTGGATTGTTTGGTTTTCTTGCACATGAATGGTTAAGCGAAGAAAACGAAAAAGGTATATCGGGTAATTATGGAATTATGGATCAAATTATGGCATTAAAATGGGTTTATGAAAATATCGAGGCCTTTGGAGGGAACCCTGAAAATATTACCATTTTTGGGCAATCTGCAGGAGCAGTTAGCGTTCAAACACTAATCTCATCATCGCTTACAGGCAATATGATTAATAAGGCGATTTTGCAAAGCGGCGGGGGCTATAAATCTCCTATCATAAGAAATACTAACTTGAAGGAGGCCGAAAAGATTGGAGAAGAATTCATCAATTTAAGTAATATTAAGAGTCTGAAAGAGTTACGAGAAAAACCAGCGGGTGAAATACTTGTACTGATTGAAGATTATTACCTTCATAGAAGACAGACTGGAAAAGAGGGACTATTTTTTTCGCCAATCATTGATGGACATTTACTTATTGATGGGTATGATAAGTTAATCGAAAAAGGTGAAATCAAGGATATCCCATATATGCTGGGATGTTGTAAAGACGATATTTCTGTTACATCAGAGGGTGGAGAGAATTCGCCACTTTACCAGGGATGTATTGGATTTAGTCATAAGGTAGAAGACATCGGAAGAAAACCTGCCTATGTTTATTATTTTACTAGAGATTTGCCGGGTGATGACAGTGGTGCCTTCCATTCTGGAGAGCTTTGGTATATGTTCGGGACTTTAAAGAGGAATTGGCGTCCCAACTTAACAGCAGACTTTGATTTGTCAGAGCGAATGGTCTCTGCTTGGACAAACTTTATGAAAAATGGTGAGCCTAACACAAATAATCACAAGTGGACTCCATGTAGCTTAAATTATTCCTTCGTAAAAGAATTTGATATCGAATAAATAATTATTTTAATAGTTGGAGTGAATTAAATATGACAAAACAGTTAATGAATCCAATTTTACCGGGATTCTATCCAGACCCTTCCATCTGTCGGGTAGATGATGATTTTTATTTGATTACCTCGAGTTTTTCTCTCTTTCCAGGCGTCCCAATCTTTCACTCTACAGACTTAGTAAATTGGGAGCAGATTGGTCATATCCTTGACAGAAAATCTCAACTTCATGTGACGGCAGATCATATGACTGCGGGAATCATGGCACCGACATTAAGATATAACAACGGTACCTACTACATGATTACGACGAATGTTAGCGATAAGTGGAATTTTATTGTGACCGCTAAAGACCCTCGTGGCCCCTGGTCTGATCCATACTGGCTCAAGGATTGCCCTGGGATTGATTCATCTTTATTTTTCGACGATGATGGGAAAGCGTATCTTACAGGTACAAGACAGGATACGAATCCGGACGGTACAATTGCTCAGGGAATCTGGGTTAGTGAAATTGATTTAGATCAGATGTGTCTTGTTGGAGAGGCCCGGACAATTTGGGGGGGAGCCCTAATAAATTGCGCTTCACCAGAAGCTCCACATCTTTATAAAAAGGACGGCTTTTATTATTTAGTGATTGCTGAGGGAGGCACAGAGCACTTCCATGCAGTAACGGTTGCACGCAGTAGAACTATTTTTAATGATTTTGAGGGCTATGCGGGGAACCCAATTTTAACCCATCGTCATCTCGGAAAACATTATCCTATTTGCAATGTGGGGCACGCGGATTTGGTTGAACTGAAAAATGGCGAGTGGTATGCCGTGATCCTTGGCTCGCGCCTAATTGAAGGATATCATAAGAATCTTGGACGAGAAACCTTTATTGCACCAGTCGTATGGGAAGAAGGCTGGCCCGTTGTCAGTCCCGGCACAGGTAAAGTCGAATGGAGTTATCCGGCGCCAGATTTGCCTGCAGCTACAGAACGAGTAGTTCCTGCGAGGGATGACTTCGATGAAGAGAAACTTGGAATGGATTGGGTATTTTTTGGGACCCCTTATGTGAATTTTTACACGCTTTCAGACAGTAATCTGACAATGAAACTACTTCCTCGTTCAATCAGCCAGGAGGTACGTAAAATCGACATAACTGCAACAGAAGTGGATAAAAATGTCCCAACCCTTGGGTTTATTGGGCGCAGACAACTGCATCCAAATTTCAGTATGGCAACAAAGATGAACTTCCTTGCTTCCGAGGAGAATGAAACAGCTGGTATAGCAATCATGCAGGCTTGTAATCATCAATTCCGGTTGGAGAGGACGATGGAGAAAGGAAAGCAAATTTTAAGGCTCATCCAGTGTACAAGTGAGATAAATGGATACCCTCACCAGGCACACTTTCAGTGTGTGACAACAGAAAAGGAGCTTGCCAAAACGGAAGTAGAAGGGGAAGAAATCATACTAAGCATTACAGCCGAGGGTCAATCGTATAACTTCTATTATGGTAAAGCGGAGGAAAATCTACGGGTACTTTATGATAATGCAGATGGCAGGAAATTAAATCCCGAATCAGTAGGTGGTATGGTCGGGACCATGCTTTGCATGTTTGCTAGTTCCAATGGAAAAGAAAGTAAAAACAGTGCGCAGTTCGAGTGGTTTGATTATATTGAAACGGAATTAAGCCGGAACGGTCAAGCAATTCTTCATGTCTGAAATGATTGATGATAAATGATAGTAATCAAAGAGGTTAAAAATCATAATTAGATTTTTAATCTCTTTCTTTAATTTGAAAAAAATCAATAAGTTAGGTTAAAAATTGCTTCGCAAAAAGATTAAAAATGTGAAATTAAATTAATGAATGGGGGGTGTAATATTAAAGTAAGCTTTTTACTTTATGAATAGGAGAAAATTAATGCAAGGGTTTAAAAGGTTAAAAGTTAAAATGAATGTACCATTGCTAATACTTATGGTGAACATATTTATTGCATTGCTGGGGGTAGGGTTAGCAATTCCTGTTCTCCCGAAATTTATTATAGACCTAGGAGCAACAGGTAAAGACCAAGGTTACCTCGTAGCTGCAACAGGGCTGACTCAGTTTCTTTTTTCTCCCCTAGGTGGCAAACTTTCGGATAAATATGGGAGAAAAATCATTACCATCGCTGGATTAGGGATTATCATGCTATCTCAGCTGATGTTTAGTATCTCCTCAGATTTATGGCTTCTCTATTTATCTCGCTTAATTGCAGGAATCGGTATCGGAATACTAGTACCTGCAAATATGGCGTATGTCGCCGATGTCACAACAATTGAAAATCGCGGGAAGGGAATGGGGTTACTGGGAGCGGCCATTTCGCTCGGCTTTGTAATTGGCCCAGGGCTAGGTGGATTCCTAGCTGAATTTGGGATACGTGTACCGTTTTTTGCCTCTGCTTTTGCTGCAGGTATCGCAATGGTTGTTTCCTTCTTGTTCTTACCGGAGACATTGTCAAAGGAACAACAATATGCCGCTAGGAACTCTAAGCAAGAGAAAGATGGAATGGTTCATGATATTTTAAGATCTTATAAGGTGTCTTACTTTGTCTTGTTATTACTAGTTTTAACAATGACATTTGGTTTAGCAAACTTTGAAGCAATCTATGGATTATATGTTAGCGAGAAATATGATTATACACCTAAAGATATTTCTATCATCCTAACTGTTGGTGCTCTGGTAGGGGTAATAATCCAGGCTGTGCTGGTAGATTGGCTCCTTCGTCGTTTTGATGAGATTAAAGTTATTAATACTTGTTTTATCCTTTCTGCAATATCAATGGTCTTTGTATTGCTATCTGGAAACTTTTTATTCATGCTGATTATGAATGTATTCTTTTTCTTGTTTACGTCTATTCTTCGCCCCGCGATTAATACGTTGTTATCGAAAATGGCAGGCAGTGAACAAGGTTTTGCTGCTGGTATGAATAATGCCTATAGCAGCTTAGGAAATATCATTGGGCCTTCGTTAGCAGGTATATTATATGATGTTTCCTATAATATACCCTTTGTGTTTGGTGCATTTATTTTACTAGGAAGTATGGTTATGTGTGCAGTTTGGAATCAAAAAGCAAGAAGGAATTCTGATTTTGTCTCGATTTTAAGCGGGCAGAACCAATCTTCCTAAATATATAAATAATTAGAGAGATAAAATTACGTTGACAATGGAAATTGGATTAAACTTATTTTCAGTATTTAGGACTTGGGCAAACAAGTATTTAGAGTGATTAGAATGTAATGGAGCAAACCATACAGGGAAGTTAAATAAACCTTGTAATAATAATAAAAAATCAGCCGTATGCTTTTGCTTGGGCTGATTTTTTATTGAATCTTCTATTATGCTATCTCTACAGTCCTAATCTTTCTTCCCGCCAAAGGTACAGGTATATAGGCAGTCCGAACGATAACATCTAATGCGACTTCATGGGTTCCTTTTGATAAACCCCCATCCTTTCGAACTCGCACCGTTAAGGGCTCGCCATATTCCCATTTATAGGTCGTAACGGTTTCCATTTCATCTAAAGTAAACCAGTCTACCTCGTCTACTGAACATAAAATATCCTCTCGTGAAATCTTTTCGCCATCCACTTCCACACGAATATCATTTACCATGGACAGAGGAATGCCTCGATAGTAGGTAATGTTGGTTTTTAATTCAAATCCTGTAATTTTACTTGCTTCTTCAATATTTTTACATGTTTTTTCAAGAAACACATTATTATCAAACATCTTAATATACCTCCTGTCCTTCTAATTCTTTAATAACATTTCGAATAAGTGCCTGATGGGCTAATACTTGTTCTTTTTCCACCATTGGATGTCCAGGAAGTACCCAGCGGTTTCCTTCATATTCTGTGGAAACATAACCGTCATATCCTTTTTCGTGCAGATATTGGAGAATCCCTTTATAATCCATAGAATATTCTTCGCCAGTTTCTGTCATTTCAAATAACTTAAAGTGGAAATGTTTAATATATGGCATATATTCATCTAAAACGCTGTATGGCTCATTTTCATAGCCATCTGCCATATGTGCGAAGAAGTGATCGGCTTCCGATTTTAATAATTTTTTTAGGTCATCTGGAAAGCCGCCATTTTCCAAATATACTTTTCTAGGATCTTTTCCTTGGGCGAAAATATCATTAATATAATCAATCACTTCCTGATTTGTCCCTAAATGTTTGCAATAATCTGCCATTACTCTAGGCAACCTGCGGCAGAAAATTCCGGTATCAATGACAAGCCCTACATAAGGAGAATTCAACCGCATCATTTCTTTAATAAATTCTTGTGTTTTTGGAACATCAAAGCTCAAACCGGCATGTATTTCTAACGCCAAGGTAACATTATATTTTTCAGCATATGGTAATAACGGCTCGATGACAAAAGCTGGTACCATCGATACTAATCGAATTAATTTAATCCCTAAACGGTTGGCGAGCTTAATCTCTTCAATTAGTAAATCAACACATTCCTTTTTTGTTAATTCTCTATTCTTGTACAAATTTGTATTTAAAAACACGTCTGCAATGACAGGCTTCATTTTATAAGTACTTACCAGCCTGTCCCATTCTGCCAAAGTTTCCTTTGAAGGATGGGGGGTGTTATGCAACATCTGATCTGGAATAATTTCAATTCCTTCAACTTCATTCTCAGCCAAAAATTTAAAAATATCTTCTAAGCTCATACGTTTATTTAAATATTCATCTTGCAAACTATATAAACTAACGCATGTTTTTATTTTACTCATTGATAAATCTCCCTTCACCTTTTTATTCTGTTATATTGATGTCGCTTACATATTTATCATAACCTGCCATTTTCCATGTTCCCTTTTTTTATTTATCTTAAGAGTGCTAGATTATCGTCTTATTTTTTATATACATTTCTTTAATACAAAAAAAGGTTAAAAATAATATTGTGATTTTTAACCTCAACTACATTTAGTTCTTAAATTTTTTTAAAAATGATTCTTTGTTCCTTATTCTAGGGGCAAACTAAACAAAATAACTTTAAGAGGTGTGGATTATGTTCATGCAAGGGAATATTATTGCGGGTGAATTTGATTCGATGATGAATGAATTTTCCTTACAGAAGGTGAAAAATTTCGATTTAGAATCAGTTCTTAAAGTAAACCAAATAAATAATATTTATGATTATTTGAAAAAACATCAGGATGAGGAGGATGGCCAAATTATAACATTATACGATCAAATGCCTGTTCGCTTGTCACAAAATGAAATTAATCAGTTAATATCTGATTTAGAGAAAGTAATGTCTATGTATCATTAATATTGAGAGACGGCAATCTCGAATGGGCAGATTGCGGATACGAAAAAAGTATAACAAGCTATAAATGGAGGCAATGTTTTGTTAAACATTGTCTCTTTTTTTTATTTAAGTTAGCTGGTATATTCGTATTTGTTGTTTATAATTATTTTAGGTCTTTACTCTTTAGCAGTATACTTTTTTACACTATGTTATTTTAAAAGTGCGTACTTGTTCACTTTATATATTTTGCCGATAATAGGAATAAAGAATTAATAGGCAAGAGGGGGATCACATGCAATTAAGAGTCTCAGCGGTTCAATATAATCTCCACACGATTTATTTTTTTGAAGAGTTTGCCAATCAAGTGGAGCATTATATTAAAACAGCTGAAGAATTTGGAGCGGATTTTATCCTTTTTCCTGAATTTTTCACTACTCAGCTAATGTCAATTGGCAATGCTAATGGGGAAGTATTGACCATCCAAGAATTACCCGATTTTACCAAACAATATCGTTCATTATTTATCACATTAGCCCAACAATATAACATGCACATTATTGGCGGAACTCATGTAATCCGCAAAGGTGATCGACTCTACAATGTGGCGCATTTGTTTTACCCAGATGGTCGGGTGGCAGAACATGCAAAACTTCATATTACTCCAACAGAGGTATACGAGTGGAATATGAGTGCAGGTGATACACTAGAGGTTTTTGAAACTGAAAAAGGAAAAATCGCGATGTTAACGTGTTATGATATTGAGTTTCCAGAGATTGTTCGTATGGGAAAGGCAAAAGGCGCAGATGTAATCTTTTGTCCGTCATGCACGGATGACCGCCATGGTTTCCATCGTATCCGTTATACGAGCCATGCTAGAGCGATTGAAAATCAAGTCTATGTCGTAACTACTGGTACCGTCGGTTCGCTGCCAACCGTTGACTTTATGCGTGCAAATTTTGGACAGGCTGCAGTCATCACACCTAATGATATCCCATTCCCTCCACAAGGCATCATGGTAGAAGGGGAGATTAACCAGGATATGATTGTCACTGCGGATCTGAATTTAGAGCTATTATATCAGGTACGTGAAAAGGGTTCTGTTACAACCTGGCGTGACCGACGTACGGATCTTTACCCGGATTGGGAAACTGATAGGCTTGTTCTCAGTTAGAAATGGAGGGGCACAATGTATCGAAAAGAATTTTTTGTTTTCGACCAAGAAAAACCTGTTCCAGTGATCATACGTAATTATGGGGAAAATCTTTTCTTCTCCGTTGCGGCCGAACCCCAGTAAAAGTAATTGCAAAATATTTAGAGGATGAAGAATCGTGTAATTATGGGACTCTAATGGAGTGGAAGAACCCATTTTTCAAGTACTAAAATAAATTTAATTTACTATTGTACCCAATTATAGGGGTGCATTTTTTGTGTGTTATTTTTGTGAATATTCTGTGAACAAAACTTTTCATGTACTCTCACCAGCCGTTGTTACAAGCATATCATGTATCAAGGTGGTGATAAAAAATGACATTTACACTTTCAGATTGGATGCTTTATACAATGTGGGCCGTTTTTGGACTAATGATTCTTGATCTTTTATTAGGATTTTTAAAGTCATTCTGGAAAGGCACGCTCACTTCAGATTTTATTTTAGGTTACTTGAAGGATCTTTTATATTACGTTATTCCATTGAACTTCCTCATCTCCATGTTCCCAATCGACCCTACTGGATGGATCTTAATAGCATTCTTTTTCGTTGGCGGTTTAGCCGTTGCAATTAAGTATTTATTAGACATTATAAAAAAATTTAAATAATCCCCGTCAGAAACCCTCCCATGCTCGATGGAGGGTTTTTTAAATAATGTCACTAGAGGGAGAAAATCTATATAAATCAGAGAATAAATTTACCCTTTACCAATAGGTATGACTTACGAGAAATAAGAATAAATATCAGTATTCTAGATTAAATATCTGTGGTGCTTCACCAGTAAATCAGCACCAATCAAGCGAGTTACTTATAAATTTTTTGCAATATTCAGAAAGGATTGTGGAGCCATGAGGAAATATCGGTGGGTAAAGTGGCGAAAAATCATCCTCTGGGTCGCAGCTGTCGTCATTATAAGTATATATTTGCTTAATAGTGGACCGACAGTATGGGGAGTCGTCATCAGTATTGTCAGTTTGTTACTGCAGCTGCTCTTTGCCATGCTGTTCATGATTATCCAGTTTGTTGCCCTATTCTGGTTCCTTGCCCGCGGCAGGACCTATTGGATCCTGCCGGGGGAAACAGGCTCCACCTGGGACGATTACCGGGGAAACCCAGAGATTGTCGAAAATGCAAAACGCATTGTTACCCTTTTAAAGGGAGTAAAAGAGTTTAAGGAGATGGGTGGTGAAGCCATCCGCGGATTATTGCTATGTGGACCGCCAGGGACTGGGAAATCCTACCTTGCCCAAGTAATTGCAAATGAAGCCCAAGTTCCTTTTGCTTACGCCTCTGCACCTAGTTTTCAAAATATGTTCTTTGGTGTCGGAAACCTTAAAGTAATGGGGCTCTATAAAAAGGCCCGTAAGCTCGCAAAAGTGTATGGTGCTTGTATTATTTTTATAGATGAAATTGACGCCATCGGAATGAGCCGTCAGGCAGGAGGCGGATCAGGAGGAATGATGGGCGGACTGATGGGAATGGGTGGTTCGGGTCTGCTAAATGAACTGCTCTTGCAAATGGACCCGCCAAATATCGATAACGGCTGGTTCTCCAAGTTGCTTCGGTCAATTGGTCTTCGAAAAAAGAAGGCGGACCGGCCTGCAGTCTTAACGGTTGGTGCAACCAACCTTCCCGATGTACTTGATCAAGCCTTGCTTCGGCCAGGGCGTTTTGACCGAAAACTCTGGGTGGATTCCCCTGACTATGATGGACGGATCGATGTTTTCCAATACTACCTTGAAAAGGTAAAAAGGGACTCATCTATTACCCCTGAGCGGGCAGCACTTGATACGATTGGTTATTCTCCTGCACAAATTAAACACATCGTAAATGAAGCAGTCGTGATTGCCCATCAACGCGGGGCTCAGGTTGCTAGTTACGAAGATTTCCGTGCTGCGATGGAGACATATGAATGGGGGCTAAAACAGCCGCTTAGGTCCATGAGTGAGGATGAAAAACGAAACGTAGCCTATCATGAGGCCGGCCATGCGGTTGCACAGTTTCTTCTAAAACCTCATGAACGAGTATGGAAAGTAACCATTATCCGCAGGGGTGGTGCGCTAGGACTCGCAGCTACGAAACCAACGCATGAACGATATAATCGGACCGACAGAGAGATCCTAGCGGAAATACAAGTTTGTTTGGCAGCTCGTGCGGTGGAAGAGGAGTTTTTAAATAAAAAATTAAATGGGGTTACTTCTGATTTGAGGCAGGCAACAGAGCTTGCGGGCGCTTATCTAGGGATAGTCGGCATGGGTGAAGAATTATTCAGCTGGCTCGCGGTCGGTTCACGTTCGGACGGACTAAGAGCACTGCGATCCAAAATCAATGAACTCCTAAAGTCAGAGATGAACAAAGTTAAGAAGCTTGTAAATGATAATGCTGACTTTGTTCACCGGATTGCCGAGGAGCTCCTGAAGCGTGGCGATTTAACAGGCGAAGAGATAGAGCAAATCTATGTTGGGCTGTATGGCCAAAGTCGAGCAGAAGTCCTAGAGTCGCAGAGTCAAGTTTTATTAGATTCAACTGATAAGGACAAAAACGAGTAAAAAAGTTTAGAAAGTGTCTTCAATAGGGGGGATTAAGGACAAAACCTATTAACAAACCTGCAGAACTATTCTCAATCAGATTTTAAAAAAATGGAAGGTGTCACTCGCCTTCCATTTTTATTTTTAGTAACTTTAAGAAAGTTAATTCTAATATTCTACCATCATTTTTTTCATATACGGTGTCTAGGTATTAAAGCTCGGAGTTTTAACTACCTGCCCATCCATGACTTCGCAAGTTTCAATACCTGAAAAATGGTCATTTTAATGGTACATAAATTTATTAGTTGACAAATAGAACTAATACTACTAAAATTATAAATTATTCAACGATAGTTTAGTTTCTGAGTATGAATGCTCAATAATCATTCATTACTTTACAAATTAAATATTTAGCAAGCTATGATTGCTATGGATCACACTATAGCAGGAGCAGCTTCTGGAGAGATCGCAGATATCTGCGGCGCCGAAGGGTTCACAATCTCAGGCAAAAGGACAGAAGAGTACGAAGACTATTTATTATTCTATCACAAAAGAGTAATAGATATTATTTGTTATTCTTTCGCCCGAAGAGATTGGAGAAATTCCAGTCTCTTTTTTTATTGGTTTAATTCTTGTTCATAGTTTCACATGTACAAGAAGAATTATTACTACCATTAGGGGGAGTTTCAAGTGGCACATCAGGAATTAAAAAGGGATTTAAAAAACCGGCACGTACAATTGATTGCAATTGGAGGAACAATTGGAACAGGGTTATTTTTAGGATCAGGCAGAGCCATCCAGTTAGCAGGTCCATCGATTATGTTTGCCTATATCATTGTAGGGATCGCCTGTTTTTTTGTTATGAGAGCATTAGGAGAGCTGCTATTATCAAAAGCGGGTTATACATCTTTTACAGACATTGCTGAAGACTACATTGGACCATGGGCAGGATTTGTAACGGGATGGACTTATTGGTTTTGTTGGATCATGACAGCTATGGCTGATATTATTGCCGTTGGTGTATATGTTCAATATTGGTTTGATATCCCGCAGTGGGTTCCAGCCATCGTCTGCTTAGTTCTATTATTGGGGCTTAATCTATTAACGGTAAAACTATTTGGAGAGTTAGAGTTTTGGTTTGCCTTAATAAAGGTCATCACGATTCTCGCTTTAATTGGAATAGGAGTTACCTTATTAGTAATAGGATTCAAAACAGATGTGGCAACCGTTTCTGTAAAAAATATTTGGGAATATGGCGGTCTATTTCCACATGGTGTATCAGGTTTCTTACTATCTTTTCAGATGGTAGTCTTTGCCTATGTGGGCGTTGAATTGGTGGGTGTATCAGCAGCGGAAACAGCCAATCCGCAAAAAAATATCCCGTCAGCGATTAATAAAATTCCGTTAAGAATTCTATTTTTCTATGTGGGCGCACTTTTTATCTTGTTATGTATCAATCCATGGACACAGTTAAATGCAGATAACAGTCCTTTTGTAAAAACGTTTAGTTTGGTAGGAATACCGATTGCAGCAGGTATTATTAATTTCGTTGTGTTAACATCAGCGGCATCTGCCTGCAATAGTGGTTTGTTTTCAACGAGCCGAATCTTATATAATTTAAGCTCTAAATCCCAGGGCCCAGCCCAATTTTCTAAATTAAATAAAAATCATGTACCAAGTAATGCATTATTGGTCTCAGCACTTGTTTTATCAGTCGGAGCACTTTTAAGCAAACTGATTCCTGAACAAGCTTTTGGCATCGTGACAACGATCAGTGCGATTTGTTTTATTTGGGTTTGGGGTATTATCTTAGTTTGTCATTTACGGTACCGGAAATTACGTCCGGACCTGCGAAAAAAATCGACTTTTAAAGCTCCATTTACGCCGTTTATTAATTACGCAGTCTTAGCTTTATTTGTTTTTATTCTTATTGTTATGTTGTTTGCTGAATCAACTCGGACAGCTTTATTATTGACACCGATATGGTTTATTCTTTTATTTATCTTGTACTCTCTTAAAAGAAACAAGGATCAGAACATAAAAGTATCTGCATAATAGTTATAAAATATAAAAGTGAACTAACCCACATCATTATGATTGGGTTAGTTTTTTTTAAAAAGAAAATAGTTTAATTTTTTGTTCGTTAAAAAGGAAAAAGGAAAAATATGTAGAAATATTAATATAATGGAAGGCCGGGTGTAACACAGAAAACTAGATTGTAATATTGCTAACAAATTTGTAATGTGGATATGCCCGCCAACATATGATACACGGATTAGTCATTTTAATGGAGTGTTGGGGGGATCTATTTGCAGAGAAAATGGTTGGTTTTTGTTAGTTTAGCTTTTCTTTTGTTGTTTAGCTTGTGTTTTGGTGTACCTTCTAGTAAGGCGGCGACAGTCAACAAGTTCATTATTATTAACAAAGCAACCAACCGCCTAGCATACTATGAAAACGGCACACTGAAAAAAGAATTTAAGGTAGCAACAGGGCGGAGTCCTTCGTACACACCGGAAGGGAAGTTCAAAATTGTTAACAAAATCGTTAACCGCCCATATTACACGGGGCATATTCCAGGAGGGGACCCTCGAAATCCGCTGGGTAATCGCTGGCTTGGATTGAATGCACGCGGAACATGGGGGTCCACCTATGCCATCCATGGGAACAACAACCCAAGTTCTATTGGCAAGTATGTGAGCGGCGGCTGCATCCGCATGTATGATAATGAAGTGGAGTGGCTATTTAACCAGGTGCCAGTAAATACTACGGTTGTTATTACCACTTCGAAAAGCTCCTTCGATGCGATCGCTGTGGCTAACGGATTAAAAGGCGGCGGGCAAGGTACACCTTCTGTCCCTGTTACTACAATCGGGGAAACCCTTAAAAAAGGAAGCAGGGGACCTGCAGTAGTAATACTTCAGAAGAAGCTGACATCTCTTGGATACAGTACCAAAGGGTTTGATGGCATCTTTGGAGCAAACACTGATAGCGCAGTCCGTAACTTCCAAAGAGCCCATCACCTGCAAGTAGATGGCGTTGTAGGACCGAATACGAGAAAAGCCCTTGGACTATAACAGTCATTCATTATCTAAGCTGCTCAGTTTTGCTGAGCGGCTTTTTTATATTCAATATATACAGAAAAATAGAGGATTCCCAAAGAATTAGTCTTTTGGGAATCCTCTATCTAATTAATAATATTTTATTTCTGTATCTGAGCCCGTTTTACAAAGAATACTAAAACCAGGGCTATAAAAGCAATAATGGTAGCGACAATAAATGCATCATTAATCCCATCTATTGTGGTTTGTTTCATGACTTGCCCATAAAGCACATAGGTAGTTAGTTGTTTACCAGCGGCAGCAGGCATGTGTGTTAACGCTGCTAGGCCTTGACTAAGCTGTGAAAATTGACCTGCGATGAATGGATTCGCACTTGTCATTGTACTAATATATTCACCATAATGCACCCCTGACCTTGAGGTCATCACGGTAACAAGGAAGGCAGTTCCAATACTTCCGGCAATTTGTCTTGCTGTATTGGATGCGGCCGTACCGTGTGCCCCTAGGTGACGAGGTAATTGGTTTAGACCTTCAGTCATAATTGTCATCATAATGAATGACATACCAAACATCCTAAATACATAAAGGAGAAGGAGATGGGTATAGCTTGTTGTCATACTTAATTTAGTAAATTGCCATGTTGTAATAACCGTTATGGTTAAGCCGATGACACCAAGCCACCTTGCACCGATTTTATCAAAAAGTGCACCTGAGATTGGCGACATAATTCCCATTATAATCGCCCCAGGAAGCATCAATAAACCAGATTCTAAGGCGGTAAAACCACGAATATTTTGCAAATAAATAGGAAGCAAGATCATCGCACCAAACATGGCCATGTTGACAATCATACTGATAATGGTAGTTAAAGCAAAAATGTCATATTTAAATACTCTTAGATCTAACATCGGTTTATCGGTTGTAAGTTCACGCCAGATAAACGCGAGGATAAATATCGCTCCAACTGTTAAAGAAACCACTACAGTTGCACTGTCCCAGCCATCACTTCCTGCTTCACTAAATCCATATAATAGAAATCCAAAACCTAATGTTGAGAATAATAATCCTGGGAAATCAAATTTAGGATTCGTTGTTTTGGTTACATCTTTCATCCACATGAAGCTAAAAATTAAATCAAGTACACCAATTGGAATAACGATATCAAACAATAATCTCCATGAATAATGTCCAATCAACCACCCAGACAATGTTGGGCCGATAGCTGGAGCAAATATCATAACAACACCCATGAGTCCCATGGCTTTCCCACGCTTTTCCGGAGGGAAGAGGGCGAAAAAGACAGTCATCAATAGAGGCATAATAATTCCGGCACCACTTGCCTGGATGACCCTTCCGATCATCAGCATACTAAAGTTAAATGATAGGGAACAAATTAATGAACCTACGGTAAAAAGAGAAATCGCAGCAATAAAAAGTTTCCTGGTTCCAAACTTTTCAATCAAGTAAGCCGTAACTGGAATCAAAATACCGTTAACTAGCATATAACCAGTTGATAGCCATTGAACCGTATTTGCAGAAACACCTAAATCATTCATAATATGAGGAATCGCTACATTAAGTAAAGTTTGATTAAGGATAGCAACAAATGCACCAAGCATTAATGCAGTGAGTATTTTACCTGTTCCTGAAGATTTTTCAGATTTACGCTCTTCTTGACTGGAACGGTTTCTAATTTCTTCTTTTGGTTTTACATCGGCTTGCACATATTCCAAAGCTGGCTCGGCTATCGCATTATCTTCAAGCATATCCTCCACTTGACTTGATAGATCTTCTTGTTGGTCTTTTTTATTGATTTCTTGCCTTTGTGGAATATCTTCAACCTCTTGTTTTATTACTTCAGTTTGAGCAACTTTCGGTTTTTTTTGTTTCAACACACCGAAATTGATGAGAAGTAACACTAAAATACATATAAGGGCATAAACCGTGATATATATTGACATCTTATCACCTACTTATGAATTCGCACGGTCACGTTCATACCAGGAACAATTCCTACACCTTTATTGTCATCAATGGATACTTTAACAGGAACAACTTGTGTTACCTTAGTGTAATTTGCTGTGTTATTTGAACTAGGTAACAAAGAGAAAGTGCCTGCTGTAGCTAAACCGATTTGTTGTATTTTCCCTTTTAATGTTGAATTAGGAAAAGCATCAACGTAAATGTCAACATCCTGTCCTACGGCAATTTCGTCAATCTTTGTTTCATCAATGTTTGCTGTTACCCACAAATTATTTAAATCATATACTTGTGCAAGAGGTGTTCCTGCTTCAACGAATGAATTTTGGACAGCGTTACTTTGAACAACTGTTCCGTTTGTTGGAAGAGTAACTTTCATTTCAGTCGGCTGTCCATCGGTTCCAGTAGTTAAGATCGTCCCAATTGTTTCATCTTTAGTAAAACTATCCCCAACTTTGCCTTCCCAACCAGTTAATTTTCCGTTAGCAGGAGCTGCAATGGAAACTTGTTGTCCAGCGATTTGCGCATTGTCTGTTGTTAAATAATTGACGCTTTTATTGTAGTAAGCATATCCTGCAAAACCTCCACCTACTAAGACAATTAAAATTATAATGTTGACTAATAGTAAACGTTTCGTACTCATTCAATTATTCCTCCTCAATCGATAACTTTTCCAAAACCAGTTTATGAAGACGCAGCAGATGGGAGATTTCCTCCTCTGGTAAATCAAGGACTTCTTTCATTTTCTTTATAAGCATGGAATCGGAAGTATTAAACTGATCTAATGTTCTTATTCCTTCGTCTGTTAAACGTATAGAGACGGATCTTCTATCTCCCGGAGGTATTACTCGTTCAACTAAGCCACTATGAACGAGGCGGTCAATCACCCCACTAACGGTACTGTTGGTCAGTTTTAATTTTTCTGCGAGTTCCCCTAAACTGATATTAGGATTGTAGTTAATTTTGTATAGTGCCTTTAATTGAACAGGAGTAATACCTAATCTTTCTGCATCAAATTTAACAAGTCTATTGAAGGCTTTATTAATTTCCATAAAACTCCCTAAAATTTCATTATTAAGTACGTCTATTTTAGAACCCTCCTTTCTTTCTAAAATCTAATATTACCTATAAGAATATTTCGTATGCGAAGTAAATTATAAACAGGGACAAGGAATAATGTCAATAATAAAGCAATAGAGTGTCAGACTACAGGATGAAATCATACACTCTTCTTAGAGGAGACATATAACTATTTAGGGGGATGGGAAAATGAAGTTTGAGATGCAAAAAGCTATTATGTTAGCTGAAAATATAAATGATTTTATAAAATATGTTCAAAAAAGTAATGAAAATAAGAACAGCTTTAGATTTAATCCTGATAAATTATTACAAGTAAAACTCCTTGTTGAAGAATTTAGGTTTCAGATAATTGCAGACGAGCTATTAAGAATCAATCAGTATTCATGGGATGGAAAGTATACTCATTATTTAGTTGATTGTTTTAAAAAGGGAATTGACATTATAGATGAATATGTTCGAAATAACTACGAAGATTTATATCTGTTAACAGCAAGACTTTATACATTAAAGGACCTTGGCAGCATATTTAGCCTAAAGGAAACAGAAACTTTTTCATTGTAAAAGTTTAAAGGTGTAAGAATCAAAATAAAAGTATCTAAAGTGTCAGGCCGGATAAAGAGGAACTGGCACTTTCTATTGCTCATTTTGTTAAATCTAGTAAAATAGTAGGAAAGGTGTAGAAATGGATTCCTAATGTAACATGAAAGAAAGATATATAAAGTGTAATTTCCCGCTTTGGGTCATAAAGATGTTCGTTAAAGATTATACATAAATATATTTCAAATGAAATTTTATAAATTATATGGCAATCGAGACCATTAAGTAGAGGTAATGTAAAGGATGAATGAAGACTTAATAAAAAAAGCCAATACATCTTATCAGTTAGCTGAGCAAAAGGCTGCACAATATTTTCTTTCCCTTTATCAACAGGTCATGGAAAAGTCATATGTCCCTGCCTTAACAAAAGATATACACTCATGGAAACAAAACCATATTCATCATCATCCACTATTATCGTTCTTTTCGAGAAGAAAGAAAAAGTCTGATACCCAAGGATATTACAATTATATCCGTTGGCTCGATTACACAGGTAAACTGGATAACTACCTGGATCGCAGCATTTCCTATCTATTTATGCGGGATCTGGGTAAAGCATTAAATTCTCCTGACACCCAGATAAAGATTCGTCAGGTCGTTGATAGTTTAAAAAATAACCTAACTGAAGGTGGAAAAGAGGAAAAAGAGTCGTTTAGTATGGCCGGATTATATCGCTGGGCTCAAAAGGAAGGTATTGAATCCACTATGATCTGGGTCTTAGACAAATTAAAGACCGTAACCCTTAATATACCAAAGGGAATGGATGCTGAACATGCCCAGAGAAAACTTATCAAAATCATAGCTGGTGTTATGATGCATGTGGTTGTAGAGTTAGAAGATGATCTATCGCCTCTTGAACGTAAACAGAAACTAGATAAAGCAATTAGGCTTGGTTACTCTTATGGTCTGACCTATCCCTTCATTGATGATCTATTAGATTCACGTGTTTTATCAGATAATGAGAAAAAACAATACTCCCATTTAATACGGACGACACTTATTACTGGGGCAGTACCGGAGTTGGGGGACTGGATTGGAAAAAACATCAATCTCATTCGGTATATCCATTCAGAGCTTCGAGAGGCTTATGAATATATAAAGACTAATCAGCAGCCTGAGACATTGAAGTTATTTTTTGATCAATCCTATGTGTTTTTTAACTCACAGGAAGTAGACCGTGAAAAAAATCTATCCAATGCCAACTACTCGAATGAAGAGCTTTATATTCCAGTGATATTAAAATCATCTTCTTCGAGATTGATCGTGCGTTCCGTCCTCAGTGCTCCTGAGGATGAGGGATTTGACAATCGAACCTTCTTTTATGGAATTTACAATCAGCTGGCGGATGACTTTGCCGACATGTTTGATGATATGAAGGAGGGGGCAGTGACTCCCTATACTTATTATCTGAAATATCATAATCAACGTCCTGATTTGATAAATCCCTTCGAATTATACTGGGCAGTAATCGCCAATTTAATTCATAATGTGTATCACTCTGATGGTAAGACCTGTGAGGTTATACTCGATCGAGCCATAAACGGACTAAAGCGATTTAAAGAGCGCGTCGGAAAGGAAAAATACAACGAAGTGATGCATCTTTTTTCTTCCGGACATCCCAATTTCAATCGTGTTATTCAAAAAATGGTCATTAAAGCAGATGATGTGGATTTTTTTGATAAACTACTTCGAGACCATATTATAATGAATTTAAAAAAGGACCGACAGGAACAGGATGACTTTTTAGATCGGATGGAAACGGTACGGGATCAAATTAATAACAATATAAAAATCTATCAAGGAGAAAATATTCCTTTGATGGATGACTCCATTACAGAAGCCTCCAATTATAGTCTTTTGGGTGATGGAAAGAGATTAAGGCCGATTGTCGCTTGGGAAATAGCTGTGAATGGTTATGGATTAAACCACTCGGCGATTATGCCGCTTTTAAAATCATTGGAATATATGCATACGGCATCCCTTATTTTCGATGATCTTCCCTCTCAGGATAATGCCTCTTTCCGTAGAGGACGGCAGACGCTGCATGAGGTGTATAACACAGCGATTGCGGAATTAGCGGGTCTGTTTTTAACTCAGAAGGCGATCGAGGAGCAAGCATCCCTGCTTGAATTTGATGCAAAAACAGTGCTTAAGATGATTCAGTATTCGGCCAGAATGACCGAGAATATGTGTAAGGGGCAAGCAATGGATTTAGCCTCGAAAGGAAAGCCGTTAACATTGGAACAGTTAACAACCATGAGTTATTATAAAACAGGAATTGCATTTGAAGCTTCGATCATTATGCCTGCCATCCTTGCTCAGGCCAAGGAGTCCGAAATGGAGGCATTGAAGAAATTTGCCCGTTATGCCGGCATTGCTTTTCAGATTAAGGATGACCTGCTGGATGTAGAAGGGGATGATCGTAAACTCGGAAAAGCAATTGGTAAGGATAAAGAAAATAATAACTCTACCTTTGTATCAATTCTAGGTCAGGATGGTGCAAGAAAAGAGATGTGGGAGCAATACTGTCTAGCAATGGAGGCACTGGAAGAGGTGCCACGTAATATTATTTTCTTGAAGCATTTGTTAAATTATATGGTAAATCGTGAACATTAATAGACCGAACAGAAACTATCAGTATGATAGTTTTTTTCGTTTATTAAAAGAAATCTCTATCAACAAAAGATATAATAAGACTATGTTTCTATTGCTAGCGTTCAACAAGGAGGTATGCTGCCCTGAAAACAAAAAATATATCGCTTCAGACAAAAATCTTTGGGTTGGCCCTATTACTTGGATTATTGTTAATCCTCCTGATGACCTCATTTTATAGCTATATGGAGAGTAAACAAATAGAGGAAAACAAGGGGAAGTTGGCACTTGAAATTTCAAAAACAGTCTCGTTTATGCCGACGATTATTGAGGCTTTCCATTCTAGTTATCCATCAAAAACTATTCAGCCCCTAGCAGAAAAAATCCGAAAAGAAACGGGTGCCGAATTTGTGGTGGTAGGAAACATGGATGGAACAAGGTACTCACATCCATTAAAATCGATGATCGGAAAAAAGATGAAGGGCGGAGATAATGATAAGGCTATTAAAAAAGGGCAATATTATGTTTCCAAAGCAAACGGTTCACTTGGTCCTTCGATTAGAGGGAAATCCCCCATTTTAAACAAAAACGGAGAAGTAATTGGAGTCGTTTCGGTAGGCTTCCTGTTGGAAGACGTCCATCACCAAATCACAAAAAATATCACAAAGGTACTATTAGTCTCTATTTTTGCGTTATTGATTTCCTCCTTAGGCAGCATGCTGCTTGGACGGGATATTCGAAAAGATACATTGGGTCTCGAACCTTATGAAATTGCCGCACTCTATAAAGAAAAGAACGCGGTACTCCATGGGGTGAAAGAGGGAATATTAGCCGTTAATAGAGACGGATTTATTACCATGATGAATCAGCCCGCAAAAAGGCTACTACACATTAATGGTTCTGTCCGCCATTTAAAAGTAGATGGACTTTTTTCGTCAGGGTATTTGTATGAAGTTTTACATTCAGGAAGTCCGATCGTTGATAAAGAAGTGGTTTGGAAGGATAAAACAGTAATTGTCAATTGCACACCACTTTTTGACGAATCCGGAATAAGTGGTGTGGTTGCTTCTTTTCGTGATAAAACAGAAATTGAGCAAATGGTAAACACGATATCAGAAGTAAAGAGTTATTCGGAAGACCTTCGTGCACAGACACACGAATACACAAACAAGTTGTATGTGTTATCAGGCCTGCTTCAACTCGGTGAATTTGATCAGGCAATTGCGATGATTCAAGCGGAAACACAGGTATTGCAGGTTCAAAATACGATTTTATTTAACCAGATTAAAGATTCCAAAGTCCAAGCTATTCTGTTGGGGAAATTGGGTAAAGCATCGGAAAAAAAGATTAACCTTGAGATTAATCCAGAAAGCTATTTAGAAGCTTTGCCTACCCACATAAATTTTTCTAGTCTAATTGTTATTATTGGTAATTTAATAGATAATGCCCTTGAAGCAGTCTCTGAGTCATACAACCCTACAGTGAAATTTTTCGCTACTGACATTGGCAGTGATATCATTTTTGAAGTTTCAGATAATGGGAGGGGAATCAGTGAGCGCGATATTCCTAAGCTATTTAATCGGGGCTTTTCTTCTAAGAAAGGGGACATGCCGAGGGGATTTGGGCTATCAAATGCTGAAGAAGCTGTGATTGAAGTGAATGGGATGATTGAGGTCCAAAGTAACCCCGAAACCGGAACAGTCTTTACCGTGTATCTTCCTAAGCAATACGAGAGGAGACCAGAACATGCATGAGATAAAAGCAGTGATTGCAGAAGACGATTTTCGAGTTGCTGATATACATGAAAAATTCTTAAAAAAGTTTAAGGAAATTGATGTGGTTGGAAAAGCACTAAATGGAAATGAGACTTTGAAGTTGCTAAAGGAAAATGCAATCGATTTGTTGCTCCTTGATGTGTATATGCCTGATATGCTAGGATCTGATTTGCTCTCAATTATAAGAGAACGGTTTCCAAAGGTAAGTATTATTATGATAACTGCTGCAACGGATAAGATTTTCATTGAGAAAGCATTAAGTTACGGTGTAGAGAGTTATTTAATAAAACCTGTCAATAGGGAAAGATTTGACGAAGTTATTTTGGAATATATAAAAAAATACTCACTACTTTCTTCTGAACAGGAAGTAAATCAGCAATATGTAGACCTTTTGTTTGGTAAAAATGTAATTGAAAATGTGGGGAAAGGCGGGTTTCCAAAAGGAATTGATGAGATCACGCTTGGAAAGGTGAAAAAAGTTCTTCTTAATAAAAATCAGGGCCTCTCTGCTGAAGAAGTAGGGAAAGAAATTGGGGCTTCTCGAATTACAGCCCGTCGTTATTTGGAGTATCTGTCTTCCAATAATGAAGCGAAGGCAGAAGTGGTTTATGGAATCGTCGGGAGGCCTGAAAGAAAGTATTATCCCATGTAGTGAAGATGCCAACAGGCGTCTTCTTTTTATATTTTTTAACCGTGAACAATATGTACAAAATATAGTTTAAAGTACTTTAATAACTTTATTTTGAAAACGTTTCCAAACTAAAATATTTAGATTATTATAAATTTACTAACAAAAGGGGTGAGAATTTTGCTGGCAATTTTAGGATTTTTACTAATTATTATGTTTATGATTTTGATTATGACCAAACGTCTATCCGCAATGATTGCACTCATGGTGGTGCCTGTTGTCTTTGCCTTAATAGGGGGATTCGGCAAAGAACTGGGGCCAATGGCGCTTGAAGGGATCAAAAGTGTCGCACCAACGGGAATCATGATTCTTTTTGCTATTCTCTTTTTCGGAATTATGATTGATGCTGGAGTCTTTGATCCTATTATTTCAACAATCTTAAAACTTGTAAAAGGGGACCCTGTAAAAATAGCCATTGGAACAGCAGTCCTTGCATTATTAATTTCTCTTGATGGAGATGGAACTACTACATATATGATTACCATTTCAGCCATGCTTCCATTGTATAAACGGATTGGTATGAAACCATTAATCCTCGCTGGAATTGCGGTCTCTGCTTCCGGTGTAATGAATCTCCTTCCATGGGGAGGGCCTACTGCAAGAGCCATGACTGCACTACATCTTGAAATGGGAGATATTTTTACTCCTGTAATACCAAGTATGATAGGTGGAGTGTTGTTTGTATTATTTATGGCATTTTGGCTTGGCAGAAAAGAGCGCAAACGAATTGGTGTTTTAGAAATCGACTATAGTACAATGGCCATGATGGCAGCTACAACAGAGGATGCCTACCTAAAACGTCCAAAGTTAATTGTTGTAAACTACCTGCTTACCATAATCCTTTTAGTTGCTCTTATTCAGGAATTACTGCCTAGTACAGTATTATTTATGATTGGATTTGCCATTGCAATTACAATCAATTATCCAAATATACAGGAACAAAAAGAACGTATTATGCACTATGCAGATAATGCATTGTCTGTAGTATCGATGGTTTTTGCTGCAGGGATATTTACAGGTATTCTTTCTGGGACGAAAATGGTGGACGCAATGGCAAATACGATGATCACTCATATTTCAGCGGACTTGGGCTCTCATTTTGCTCTTATTACTGCGATTATCAGTGCACCATTTACATTTTTTATGTCCAATGATGCATTTTATTACGGGGTACTTCCATTATTAGCGAAAGCTGCTAGCGGGTATGGGATTGATCCGGCAATGATTGGCCGCGCATCGCTCTTAGGGTTGCCAGTCCATTTACTTAGCCCTTTAGTTCCTTCAACCTACTTACTAGTAGGTATGGTTGGAGAAGATTTCGGAGATCTACAGCGCTCCTTTTTAAAATGGGCTTGCGGTTCGACAGCAGTGATGATTCTAGTCGCACTGGTACTATCAATTATACCAATCTAATAATCTAGTTAAAATCCAGAAGCTCCTTGATTGGGGCTTTTGGATTTTGTCTTTAAAAATAGGAGAGTCAAATGGAAGTCTTTTTTCTAATTTTATTAAATGTGGTTTTACCAGTATTTCTTTTAATTGCAGCAGGTGTATTGCTGCATCGGAAGTTTAAGTTTGATATGAGTACATTATCCAAATTAAATACGTATTTTCTAATGCCTTCGGTAGGCTTTGTGAACATCTATCAAAATAATATTGGCGGAGAATCGCTTGTACATATTATTGGTTTTTTAGTTATCCAATGTACATGTTTAATGATCATAAGTGCGGTGATATCAAAAGCAGCAAAGTTTGATAGCGGTCTGTCATCCACTTTTAAAAATAGTATTGTGCTAAACAATGCCGGTAACTTTGGGCTGCCAGTAAGTCAGTTGGTTTTTCAACATAACCCATTAGGGGCGTCCATTCAGATTGTCGTCATGATTTTTCAAAATTTGTTAACCTACACCTATGGGTTGTTTAATTCGGTTTCCGTCGATCAAAGAGGTTTTAAGGCGTTGAAGGAATTTCTAAAAAACCCTGTCATTTATGCATTTTTATTAGGATTGATTCTGCACTCCTGCCATGTTAAAATCCCGCCTTTTATTTGGACACCTATCCATAATGCGTCGAATGCGTTCTTAGCAGTTGCGTTAGTTACTCTTGGTGCACAAAGTGCTTATATAAAAATAAGTCGATTTTCCTTACCGCTGTTTTTAAGTTTATTTGGCCGTTTACTTCTCTCTCCATTGATAGCGATGTTTATTATTACAACATTAAATTTGGAGGGAACGACGGCACAGGCTTTGTTTATTGCCAGCTCTTTTCCTACCTCCAGAAACAGTGCTCTTTTCGCGTTAGAGTATGGAAATCACCCGGAGTATGCAGCACAGGTTGTTTTAATGTCAACTATACTTAGTATGATTACAGTGACAACGTTTGTTTACTTATCGACGATTTTATTCTAAGGCTGTTTTCTTTTTTCGGATAAGATTGTACTTAAGCTTAAATAAGGTGTCCGAAGTGGATAGCGGTTTATTGAATTCTTCATACGAGTCTGAAGTCGCTGTAGGTTCGGACAGGATGGCCTTTGAATTCATTAAACGAGTCTGAAGTCGCTGGAGGTTCGGACAGGATGGTCTTTTAATTCGTTAAACGAGTCTGAAGTCGCAGCAGGTTTGGACAGTGTTGCCATTAAATTCCTCAAAGGAGTCTGAAGTAGCTGGAGGTTCGGACAGGATTGCGATTGAAATCCTCAAACGAGTCCGAAGTCTAAGCAGGTTCGGACAGGATTGCGATTGAAATCCTCAAATGAGTCTGAAGTAGCTAGAGGTTCGGACAGGATTTGGATTGAAATCCGCAAACGAGTCCGAAGTCGCTGGAGGTTCGGACAGGTTTGTCTTTGAAATCCTCAAATGAGTCTGAAGTAGCTGAAGGTTCGGACAGGATTGCGATTGAAATCCTCAAACGAGTCCGAAGTCACTGGAGGTTCGGACAGGATTGCGATTAAAATCCTCAAACGAGTCTGAAGCCGCTGGAGGTTCGGACAAGGTTTGGATTGAATTCCGCAAACGAGTCTGAAGTCGCCGGAGGTTCGGACAGGGTTGCCATTGAAATCCTCAAACGAGTCTGAAGTCGCTGGAGGTTCAGACAGGATTGCCATTGAAATCCTCAAACGAGTCTGAAGTCGCTGGAGGTTCAGACAGGATTGTCTTTGAAATCAACGAACGAGTCTGAAGTCGCAGCAGGTTCGGACAGTATGGCGATTGAAATCCTCAAACAGTCTGAAGTCGCAGCAGGTTTGGACGGGATTGCGATTGAATTCCGAGAAACGAGTCCGAAGTCGCTGGAGGTTCGGACAGGATGGCGATTGAAATCCGCAAACGAGTCTGAAGTCGCAACAAGTTCGGACAGGATTGGGATTGAAATCTTCAAACGAGTCTGAAGTCGCAGCAGGTTCGGACAGGATGGCGATTGAAATCCTCAAACGGGTCCGAAGTCGCAGCAGGTTCGAGACAAGATTGCCATTGAAATCCTCAAACAAGTCCGAAGTTGCACTAGTGAACTTTTATCTTATAATTGCCTCCTCATTATAGAGACCCGAGAACAGGCTAAAGTTGACAAAAAGACCGTTTAGCTAATTAAACGGTCTTTTTGCAGGCTTACTATACTGTCGCCTTTTGTACGGCTCTGGCTTCTTTTAAGAAAATAAATATAAAAACAACAAAGGTAATAAAAGCAACCATTGCATTATATAAAAATACTTCCCGCATTCCGACATATTCGCTGGCAATCCCGCCTGCCATGCTTCCTATTATTCTAGCTAAACCTAAACTAATTAATCCATTCATCGTTTGTCCTGAGGCCTTAAGTTCTTTAGGCACCTCCTGATTTATATAGATAGCAAGCGTAACGGATAATACGATAAAAATTAATCCATGCAGCATTTGAATCGGAAGGACGAGATACGGATTATGGACAAAATAACAGAACAGCCACCGCAGACCAGCGAAAAAGGCAGTACTTACTAAGACAATGGGAATACCAAATCGCTCAATGATTTTATGGCCGAATAGTAAAAAAGGCACCTCACTGATGGATGAGAAAAGCATAGACCAGCCAAGCAAACTATTATCTGCGCCTAGCTGATTAAAGTAAATCGGGAAAAAAGCATAATAATACCCAAGGGTAATTTGAACAACAAAATTTAATGATATAAACAACATGAGTTTTCGGTTTTTTAATAAAACTAGCAGAGAAACCTTGTTTTTACTAGACTGATGACCTTTTATTTTGGGCAATTGAATGCAGATCACAAGGGTTAGCAGCATTACAAGAGAGTAAACGATAAATATACTATTAATATTCTTTCTCGCCACTATCCCAAAAGCAACCGACATTAGTGCAAATCCTATCGTTCCTGCTAGACGAATTGGACCAAAATTCCATTTGGTTCGAGCAAGATGTTCTAAAGTAATTGCGTCATTTAAAGGATAAATTGATGTTTGAAAAAAGGTGACAAGGCAAATGATAAGCAATAAATAAAGGTATTGATTGGATAACGGCAGTAACAATATGGAAACAGCACTTCCCAAAGCTAATAATTGAAGGACTCGGTTTTTACTTTCTGCCCGATCACCAATGCTTCCCCACAGTGGCTGTGCCAGAACGGCAACCAATGGGCCGAAGCTTAATAGTGTAGCAATGGAGGTCTGACTTAAACCAATACTTTTTAAGTAGACAGGCATAAATGTACCGTAGACGGCATTGCCCATATAAGAAACTGCGTACAAACAAAGAAATAGTAGATAGATGCGAGTTGATTTTTCCTCCAAGAAGTTCACCTCAATAATTCAATAGGTCATCCAGTAAACATACAAAAACTTACCAGCTGGATAACCATTATTTTAAGTAGTGTTCGTTGTGAATTTTCTTCAGTAATGCTTGGCAGCCTTCGGAAACCAGCTGATATGTTTCTTCAAAATCCCCGGTATAATATGGGTCAGGCACATCCTTTTGGTGTTCCGTTAAATCTAACAGACGGAGGATTTTGGGATGCTTTGGCTGTCCGGTTATTTCGAAAATGTTCCTTTTATTACTTTCATCCATACCTACTATATAATCGAACTTCTCAAAATCCTGCTTTGTTAATTGGCGTCCAACAAGACCATTTGCTGAAATGTTATATTTCTTCAAAATAGCAAGGGTTCCTTTATGGGGCGGAGAACCAATATGCCATGAGCTTGTAGCAGCGGAATCCACTGTAATTTTGCCGGACAGATTTTCTTTTTCTACTAAGTCACGAAATAAGGCTTCCGCCATTGGTGAGCGGCAAATGTTCCCTAGGCACACAAATAAAACGTTAATCATATTATAAGCTCCTTTAATTTTCTTACGATACTCTTTAACCTATTATAATAGTAGATAAAATAAAAGGAAAAGAGTTGCTTTTCACATTAATTATTGTCACTATTTATAATGTGGAAAAATTAATTATTAAAGGGACGTCACGATGGAAACTAAAAATAAAGAACCATGGTTAGTTTTTGAATTTGCTAATTCAGAGGGCGATATTAATCCTCTTATATTTAAAAGACCAATTAAAGTGATAGCGGCTTTTACCATAAATGAAGTTTTGCCCTGTCTTAAACTTGTACAGGAAGAAGTAAATAACGGATACTATGCCGCTGGATTTTTATCGTACGAAAGTGCACCTGCTTTTGATGCCGCATTTATTACCAATAAGGAAAGTAAAATGCCATTATTATGGTTTGGGATTTTTGCTGAACCAGAATACCAAAGCTTTAGCAGTACAGGATCTTATGCACTTACAAAGTGGGAACCTTCCGTTAGTTTAGAAGAATATAATCAGTCAATCCAAGCGATAAAGGACGGAATCGAGAGGGGCGACACCTACCAAACTAACTATACCATCCGACTTCATAGCCATTTCGAGGGAGATGATTTTGCTTTTTTTGAGAAGTTGAAAAAAGCTCAGTCTTCCGATTATTGTGCTTATATCAATACCGGAGAGTATAGTATTTTATCGGCATCACCTGAATTGTTTTTCCGCCTGCAGGATGAAACCATTATCACTCGACCTATGAAAGGGACTATTAAACGAGGAAAATCCTTTGAAGAGGATGAGGCTAATGCCCGTTGGTTATATCTTTCTGAAAAAAACCGGGCCGAAAATGTCATGATTGTAGATATGCTTAGAAATGACTTATCCCTTGTGGCGGAATTTGGGACAGTTCAAGTTCCAAAGCTATATGAGATTGAGCCCTATCCAACTGTTTATCAAATGACTTCAACAATTACAGGAAGAGTCGCTGAAAATACTGAGCTTATCGATATCTTTAGGGCACTCTTTCCTTGTGCCTCCATTACCGGTGCACCAAAGGTCAGCACGATGAAAATTATTGGAGAATTGGAACCGGAGCCGCGTGAGGTATATTGTGGGGCAATCGGTTATATAACACCAAATAAAGAAGCGGTATTCAATGTACCAATTAGAACAGTCTTGATTGATCAGCAATCAGGTTTAGCTACATATGGGGTTGGGGGAGGAATCACCTGGGATTCTACCTCTGAGGGGGAATATGACGAGGTTCTTGCAAAAGCAAGTTTACTTGAGGAAGATAGACCAGAGTTCGAGCTTCTCGAAAGCCTCCTATTGGAGTATGGGAAGTATTTCTTGTTAAAAGAACACCTTGAGCGATTAAAAAAATCAGCCCAATACTTTGGATTTTCAGTTGATATTGAGTGTATACAAACGAAATTGGACGAATTTTCCAGCCGAAACAGTGGGAAGCTAAAAGTAAGGCTCTTAGTAAATAAGAAAGGCGTAGTAACAATAGATGCGCAGCCTGTAGTAGCGCAGCCCACTCCAATAAAGGTTATTCTGGCCGGAAAACCGGTTGATAAAGATAATACGTTTCTTTATCACAAAACAACCAATCGGTCGATCTATACTGATTTTCAATTAACCAAACCTTCGGATGTTTTTGATACCTTACTTTGGAATAAAGACGAAGAATTAACAGAATTTACGAATGGTAATCTTGTCTTAGAATTAGACGGGAAATTATGGACTCCACCTGTCAATAGCGGTCTGCTTGCCGGTACCTTCCGGGAGATGTTAATAAAGGAAGGGATGATTCGTGAGAAAGTTTTAACGATTGCGGATTTACAGCAAAGCTCAAAGGTTTGGTTTATTAACAGTGTGCGTAAATGGTTAGAAGTGGAATTAGTAGAATGACTATAAGTAAGTCCATGTAGAAACTCTACATGGACTACTTTTCATGGTTTAGGAAATTATAAAATTTTCGCTTGTGGATAACTGTTAATAAAAGGACTGTC
>NZ_NUNF01000079.1 GCF_002585305.1 Bacillus sp. AFS037270
CGTCCGGACCGCCATTTTTAAATTTGTAGCTTAGCTGCTATTGATATATATATTTTGGCGGTTGTGGCGAAGTGGTTAACGCATCGGATTGTGGTTCCGACATTCGTGGGTTCGATTCCCATCAGCCGCCCCATTTTATCTTTTTAAAAAAACTATTGGGCTATAGCCAAGCGGTAAGGCATCGCACTTTGACTGCGACATGCGTTGGTTCAAATCCAGCTAGCCCAGCCATTTTTAAGGCAGCATAGCCAAGTGGTAAGGCAGAGGTCTGCAAAACCTTTATCCCCGGTTCAAATCCGGGTGTTGCCTCCAAATCTTTATATTGCGGGTGTAGTTTACTGGTAAAACCTCAGCCTTCCAAGCTGATGTAGTGGGTTCGATTCCCATCACCCGCTCCAATATGGGCCTATAGCTCAGCTGGTTAGAGCGCACGCCTGATAAGCGTGAGGTCGATGGTTCGAGTCCATTTAGGCCCACTTAATAAAATGCTTGATTTCCATTTGGGAGTCAGGCATTTTTTATATGTGAGATATTTTTGATTGTTTATGTTGTTGATGGACAAAAAGAACACATAAGCATACGACTAAGTTCGATGAAACATTCATGAGGACAAAAAGAGGGCAGTCAAAGCCATCGCTGTCCACATAGAGCGTTCATGAGGACAAAAAAAGAAGAATTCAAGCGAGAGCTGTCCACATGGAGTGCTCATGAGGACAAAAAGACGGCAGCCAAAGCCATCTCTGTCCGTATGAAGCGTTCATGAGGACAAAAGGGCGCTCCATACCATCAATGTCCGCATAGAATACCCACCCATCATGTGAACAATCCCTATAGCTGTCCGCTCAGCACTAACTATTAAGAGGCAAGCCCTTCCTCCAACAGTCCCACCTTGATAAGTCCATTAAGGATTCCATTTTTAGAAGAAGAGGTTGTGATGACATCCGCCGCTGCTTTTGCTTCAGGCACGGCATTCCCCATCGCTACACCTGTTCCTACCGTTGTCAACATCTCAATGTCATTTAATCCATCCCCAAAGGCAAAGGCACTTTTTTCATCCATATCTAATACTTCTAGCAGTCTACGAATTCCAATTGCTTTTGAAGCACCGCGAGGGAGAATGTCGTAGGCTACATCATGCCACTTTACGAAACTGAAATCTGGGAAAAGGTCGATATACTGTTGAGCATCCTCTATACCGCAATATAAATGGCCTTGATAGATGGACAATTCGTTATAATACTCTTTATCCACTTCAGGATAGGGCATCATCAATGAATCAAAGCTGGCTTCAATAAACGGATGGTTTCTCTCACTAACCTTATAATCTTCATGGCTACAGTAAGCTAACGCATGACCGTTACGAGCCGTTATTGCTGACATGGATTGCAGGACACTAGGTTTAATTGGATTGGAGTATACCTCTTTTCCTTTGTACACCACATATTGTCCATTCATGGATACATAAGAATCAATATTTAGTTCCTTTTGAATCCAATAAAACATTTTTGGGACACGGCCCGTGGCAATGACGGTTTGAATCCCTTTATCCTGAAGCTGACGTACAGCTTTCTTTGTGGACTCTGGTATTACTTTTTTATCATCTAATAGAGTTCCATCAATATCAAAAAAAACAATTGGTTGTTTCATTTTATACACCTCCGGTAGAATACAACACTGTCGTTACGCTCGAGCGGGAACCTGATCACGCCGACAAGTGTTGTATGATCTTGCACCTAAAGCATATTTTATGAAACGCGTTTCAGGTCAAGTATATTTGAGCATTCTTTTATAAAATCATACGGTCTCGCGTTTAATTAATGTAACAGGCACTTCTTGATAAAAAGGCTCGTCACTTTGGAAAATCCCTTGCAGAAATAGTTTCTTGCCTATTTCCATAAGAGGGATTTGGATTGTCGTGATGTGCATCATTTGTGCAATTGGCTGATTGTTAAAACCAATAATGGCTAAATCATTCGGAATGGAGATATTACGATTGTGCGCACTCGTGACCACTCCTGCTGCCACTTCATCACTTGTTACCAGCAAAGCGGAAGGGGGATTAGCCATTTGTTCAACTTTATCGACTACTTTTTCGCCATCTTCAAAATGGAGACAGTGACTAATAATATATTCGGGATTGTAGGACAGCTGATATTTTTCAATAAAATGCTGATAGGCTAAAGCTCTATTTTTGCTATTTGTACCCGAGCTGCGGTAGATACAATAGCCGATTTTACGATGACCTTTCTCGTATAAGTACTCAAGAGCTGTCATGAAACCCTGATAGTGGTCTACAAATGTGGAGGGAACTTCCCTGCCCCTCGTATCTTCACATAATGTAATCGGGCCATAGGATAAATATTCTTCGATAATGGGCCAGCTGGAGATCCTTGAACAAATAATTAAGCCATCAATCTGCTTTTGTTTAAGCATTTGCAAGGCCTCAAGCTCCTTATCCTCATCGTAGTTGGTCTGAAATAGGACTAGTTTATAGTTATGGCGTAATGCTTCCGCAGCGATTCCCTTTATTAAGCGAGAAAAGTATGGATGGTCAATAAAGGGCACGACCACACCAATAAGAAAGGTCTTGCCCATGCTTAAATGGACCGCATTAATATTGGGCTGATAATTACTTTCCTTAATGGCGGCTAAGACCTTTTCTCTTTTTTCCTCACTTACATAGGGGTGATTATTCAAGACCCTTGAAACAGTGGTTACTGAAACTCCAGCCATCTTGGATAAATCTCTAATGTTTGTCATCTCATTACCTACCCTAATTCGTGCTAGTTAATACGATTATAGTACATAGGGCATATTTTTTAAAAAATATGCTTGCAAAAACGCTTTCATTGGGTTTATAATACAGATAAATCGATTTACTAAACCGATTTACTAAAACGTTTTAGAATAATGTTCATCTAGAAAGGATCTTTATTATGAAAAACGTGATTGTCCCGTTAAATGCTTTTGACAGCAGCGAAGTGACAACAAATGGTCAAAGCTCATTTGTAAAACTGATTGCTGAGGCCGGAGCTTATGGTATAGAGATTCGCCGCGAATTATTGCCGGCAGGCGACCATCAGCTTGATCAAATAAAAAGTGAAATTGACCGCTTTGGGCTATTCACTGTTTATTCTGCTCCAATTGAATGCTGGAAAGAGGATTGTCAGTTAAACAAAGAGCAGTTGAATAACATTTTTCAAGAAGCTGTTGTCCTAGGTGCAAACTGGGTAAAGGTATCATTAGGGCATTTTCAGCAAGATAAATCAAATATCGTCGAACTAGGTGAGTTCCTAAAGAAGCAAAAGGAAATACAACTGTTGGTTGAAAATGATCAGACCCCTTATGGAGGAAATGTTCAGCATCTACAGGTATTTTTTGAAAGCGTTGTCGAACAGGAGGTACCAGTCAAAATGACCTTTGATGCAGGAAACTGGTATTATTCCGGGCAGGATGTAGAGGAAGCGCTCAAAAAACTGACTCCATATGTCAGCTATCTTCATTTAAAACAAGTTACGAAAACGCTTGAAACCATACCGCTTCAGCCGGTTGGGGAACACAGCTGGAAGAAAGTAATGAGTAGTTTTCCGGCCGATATCGTGAAGGCACTAGAGTTTCCAATTGTTCCGAAAGAAAAAACGAAGGACTATATCCAAATGATTACGGATATGGCTAGAGAAAGAGAGGCGTTATTATCATGAAACAGCTAGATGTTGTCACTTTTGGAGAAGCGATGACGATGTTTATCGCCAATCAACCGGGTGCGTTACATGAAGTAAGTCAATTTACACGGGAACTTGCTGGTGCGGAAACCAACGTTGCTATTGGTCTTGCAAGGCTTGGACTTTCCGCCGGCTGGGCAAGTAAGCTTGGGAATGATGCATTTGGCAGGTTCGTTATCGACCGCCTAAAAAATGAAAACGTCAACATTGATCATGTATGGTTTGATGACAAGTATCCAACAGGATTTCAGTTGAAATCAAAGGTGCTTGAAGGTGATCCTGAGGTACAATATTTTCGAAAAGGGTCGGCAGCCAGTCATTTAAATGCAGCTGATTTTAAGGAAGAGTACTTTTTAACAGCAAAACACATGCATATGACGGGGATTCCATTAGCGATTTCAGAAGAGGCAAGGGAATTTGCTAATCATGCGTTAGCCTTTATGAAAAAAAGTGGCCGCACCGTTTCCTTTGATACGAATTTGCGCCCAAGTCTTTGGAGTTCACAGAAAGAAATGGTTAAACATATTAACGAAGCGGCATTTCAGGCTGATTATGTTCTGCCAGGGATTGCTGAGGGCGAAATTTTAACCGGTTTCAAAGATCCTCGTGATATAGCTTCTTTTTACCTTGATAAAGGTGTTAAGCTTGTCGTGATTAAGCTTGGCGGCGCGGGGGCATTTTATAAAACAAAGTCAGAAGAAGGGACGGTGCCAGGATTTAAAGTGGAGAAAATTATTGATACCGTGGGCGCTGGTGACGGATTTGCGGTAGGAGTTATTAGTGGATTACTAGATGGACTCAACATCAAAGAGGCGGTTATAAGAGGAAACGCGATTGGTTCCCTTGCAGTTCAAGCACCGGGAGACAATGATGGTTATCCGACAAAAGATAAGTTGTTAACTTATATCGAAAAAAATTTCCAGGGAGTGAAATAGGATGAAACAAACGATCGCAAAACAAAGATGGCTTCGCTTAATTCCAATTGCGTTCATCACCTACAGTCTTGCATATCTTGACCGTGCTAACTATGGTTTCGGGGCAGCGGCAGGATTAGCAAAGGATCTTCATATTACACCTGGTACTTCATCATTACTTGGCTCGCTATTTTTCTTAGGTTATTTCTTTTTCCAAGTGCCTGGTGCTAGTTATGCTGAAAAGAAAAGTGCAAAGAAACTGATTTTCTGGTCATTGATTTTATGGGGCGGTTTAGCATCAGCGACTGGTTTAATCACCAATATTAAACTATTATTTGTGATTCGGTTTGCGCTGGGGGTAGTGGAAAGTGCTGTTATGCCGGCAATGCTTGTATTCTTAAGCCACTGGTTTACAAAAGCAGAACGTTCTCGTGCGAATACATTCCTAATTTTAGGTAACCCTGCTACTGTTTTATGGATGTCAATTGTATCCGGTTACTTATTAAACTCTGTAGGCTGGAGATGGATGTTTATTATTGAAGGTCTTCCAGCTGTTATTTGGGCTTTCATTTGGTGGAAAATTGTTGATGATAAACCAAAAGAAGCAAAATGGTTAACAGAAGAAGAAAAACGTGATTTTGAACTACAATTAGAAAAAGAACAAGAGGGTTTGAAAGCGGTTAAAAATTACGGTGAAGCATTCAAATCAAAACCAGTTATTTTATTAAGTGCTCAATATTTCCTTTGGAGCATTGGGGTATATGGGTTTGTGATGTGGCTTCCATCGATTATTAAGGCTGCACCAAACATGGATATTGTGACAACAGGCTGGTTATCATCTGTACCTTATATCTTAGCAGTTGTGTTAATGCTAGCGGCTTCCTATTTCTCAGATAAAACGTTAAACCGCAGCGGTTTTGTTTGGCCATTCCTATTCATTGGTGCAGTTGCCTTTTATGCTTCATATGCGATTGGCACAAATCATTTCTGGATTTCGTTTATCCTGCTTGTAATTGCAGGCGGGGCAATGTACGCTCCATACGGACCGTTCTTTGCGATTATTCCTGAGATCCTCCCTCGTAATGTGGCAGGTGGTGCAATGGCTCTTATTAACAGTATGGGTGCGTTAGGTTCATTTGTTGGTTCGTATATTGTTGGGTACTTAAATGGAGCTACAGGTGGATTTGGTGCGTCTTACATCTTTATGGCAGGTTCATTATTCCTTTCTGCACTCTTAACTGTTTGGGCGGTAAAGGCTGCAAAAAAGGAAAGTAACCGCAAGTCATCTGGGGTGAAAATAACTGCTTAAAGTTGAAAAACTAGTGATGGATGATAGGCGGCGCAGCCACCTATCATCCTCTTTTTATCTGAAATAAGAAAGTATAAAAGTTT
>NZ_NUNF01000014.1 GCF_002585305.1 Bacillus sp. AFS037270
TTTCTCGACCGCTTCAATAAGAAATTTTCATATTAATAAAAAAAGGAATGAACCGGGGGAAACGGGTTTATTCCTTTTTTCAAAATACTGTGCAAATATAGTTACATTTTTAACTGTAAATTCAACGGCAGCCCTATCACGGCAACAATCGCGGACACGGGTGTTTCATAGGGTGAATGGATGGTCCGGCCAAGTGTATCGGTAAACAGCATAAAAGCACTCAGGAAATCGCACTCATTGGCAGGGTCAACCGATTATCCGTCCCGACCATTGCCCGCACGACATGTGGAACCATTAAGCCAATAAAGGCCGTATTTCCGACCAGTACAACAGAAGCACCGGCAAGCAGAATAATTACGATAAAAAGAATCGTCTTTATTTGTGTAATTTTTTGCCCCATCCCGAATGAGATGAACTCTTTGGACTCTCAACAGCCTCTGTTAGGCTTGTTAATTAGTTTCAATTTTCTTCTATTCTTTTCACATCGACAGTTACTTGCAAATGCTGTTTATTGGTGCCCTGATATACGCCTTTAACCGGCACGATATCACTATAATCCCGCCCATGGCCGATTTTTACATAACGCCAGTTTACTTTACCGTTATTGGTAGGGTCGAAACCCATCCACCCTGTTAATGGGACATAGGCTTCTACCCAGGCATGAGAAGCGTGCTGAACCTCGGTTTGACCGTCGTTTAAATCACCAATAAATTGATAGCCGCTGACATAACGGGCTGGGATATTAAACATCCGGCCGATGGCAATCATCAGGTGGGCGTAGTCCTGGCAGACCCCGCTTTTTAACTGGAGGGTTTCCTCCACTGTTGTATGAACATGAGTGACTTCAGTATCATAAGTAAAATATGAATAAATGGTGCTTGAAATTTGTTCTAGCAGCTCATATACATTGCCAGCGTTCCGTTCGTTGATTCTTTCCCGACAAAATGTTTTTAATTCAGGAGTGATGCGGGTGTAACCAGTTTCCATTAAATATTCCGCATACTTATTTTGAAACGGTTCACTGCTTAAAATATCCCGCTCGGTTGCAAAGGGAAGCCGATTTTTGGCGTCATGATTTTTCTCATCGGTTTCCACAATGGAATAAGAATGAATCAAAAGCTCCCGATGAGGGGAAGGTACGGTAAAAAAATGAGCGGTATTGCCAAAATAGTCTTCGTATGTAAACAGAGGGACCGAGGGCTCAACCACAATCGAATGTTTACAGCAGGATTGGCGGTCATCTGTTCTCGGTGAAAGCCGAATCTCATTGACACTGTCCGTTACTGGCTCCTGATAGGTATAATGGGTAAGGTGAGATATTTGTAATTTCACGCTGTAATGGTCTCCTCCTGAAAAAAGGTTTTTGAAATATCGATTCCTAGTTGATGGCAGGAAATTAACATATCGTTAAGCGGGAGCAGTCCGTCGAATTCAGGATGTCCGCCAGCAAGAATAGCTTTGATTTGCGCTGTCAATTGAATCACTTGTTCTGATAATATCGCAAAATGATAGTCTTGCTGCTTAATTGCATTTAAACAACTGTCCAAAGAGGTTAATGCGAAATGGACGGAACGCGGAAACCCCGGATTTAGCATCATAAATTCCGTCACTTTTGTGAAGGTTACTTCATCCGCTTGAAGCTTGCGGAAGGCTTCATAGCCGCCGACCGACTTGAGCAGAACAATCATGCGATTATAGTGATCCTTATCCCTATAAGGAAAGCCATCTTTTATAAAATTCGTAAAGATGGAATGGAGAATACGCACGGTGTTTTCCGCCCGCTCCAGATATTTGCCGGCTTGGATAAAATTCCACTCCATTCCCCGAACCATAACAGATTCTGCTATTCCATTGAACAGAGAGATCCATTCCCTTACGCGTTGATAGAATATATGAGGAGATTGGATCATCACGGTGTTGACCGTTTGTTCCTTTAACCACAGGAAAAAATCATTTATCGTATCCCATAGTTCGCTTGGCAGCAGCTGGCGTAAAGCCCGCATATTCGTTCTTGTTTGCTGGATGCAGGAAAAAATAGAATTTGCATGGCGCCGGTCAAAAGTTAGAAATTCCAGAACGGATGTTTCGTTAATATCCAGGTGACGAGTCTTAAAAAGATCAACATCCCCAATCGCGGAAACGAGCCTTTCCCAGATATAGTCCTGATTATTGTCTATTCCTTTCAGTTCATGGCGCATATGATAATTAACATCGATCAATCTCGTATGGTTTTCTGCTCTTTCCATATAACGGCCTACCCAAAACAACAATTCAGCGCATCGATTCATCATGATTTTTCACCTCATTAAATTTTTATAGACTTTGAGAATTGTCCCGCTCCTGCACCTAACTCCTCGGGTTCAAATAACCTTCGGCAATAAAAGTCAAAAGGCGGACTTTTCTTGCCGAAGAACATTTGCCTGTCGAAGCTGGTGGGAGGCGCCTCCGCTTTTCTTACAACACCCAAGTATCCTTGGTCCCGCCGCCTTGTGACGAATTAACGACGAGGGAGCCTTTTTTCAGTGCTACTCTAGTAAGCCCGCCCGGGACAATATGAATATCGTTCCCCATAAAGACAAAGGCGCGTAAATCAATATGGCACGGGTACACTTCTCCATCTGACAGAGAAGGGGCGCATGATAGCTTGATCGTTGGCTGGGCAATATATCGATCGGGAAAACGGACAATATTTTCGGCGAATACCCGGCGTTCGTGTTCCGATGCAGTAGGGCCGATCAACATTCCGTATCCTCCGGAAAGGCTCCTTTCCTTGACCACCATTTCAGATAAATGAGAAAGAACATACTCTCTGTCTTCCTGTTCCGAAAGAATATAAGTAGGAACATTTTTTAAGATCGGTTCTTCCTTCAGGTAGTACCGGATCATCTCCGGAACGTAAGCATAAATCGCTTTATCATCGGCGACTCCTGTTCCTGGGGCATTAGCGATAGCGATCTGGCCTGCCCGGTAAGCATTCATCAGTCCGGGAACACCTAATAAGGAATCGGGGCGGAAAGCAAGTGGGTCAAGGAATTCATCATCAATTCTTCTATAAATGACATCTACCTGCCGAAGTCCTTGAATTCCCTTTAAGTAAACTTTTTGATCAATAACGGTTAGGTCTCTTCCTTCCACAAGCTCAATCCCCATTTCTTGGGCCAGGAAGCTATGATCATAATAAGCTGCGTTATGTACACCCGGTGTAAGCAGAACAACGAGAGGATCCGGTTTGCCATTGGGAGCAAGGCTTCGTAAACTGCTTAATAAGGCGTTCAAACCATAATCAATATCCCGAACCTGGTATTCAAAGAATAACTTGGGGAAAAGATGCATCATCAAAGAGCGGTTTTTATAGACATAGGACAAACCGGAAGGGCTGCGCAAATTGTCTTCAAGAACATAAAATTCCCCGGTTTCACTTCGAATCAGATCGATTCCAGACAAAGGAATATAAACGTTGTTCGGAATATCCAACCCTGCCATTTCCGGGCGGAAATAGGGATTGGTAACAACCATTTTTCTAGGAATTACCTGGTCCTTAAGAATGTTTTGTTCATGGTAAACATCCCGTATGAATTCATTTAAGGCCCTCACTCTTTGTTTGAGGCCTTGCTCCAGCTGCTGCCATTCATTGGAAGTGATAATTCTTGGAATCATATCAAAAGGAATGGTTCGTTCTAGAGAGGAATCGTCCTGGTTGTCGCTGTACAGCGTGAAGGTTATTCCTTGTTTCACCATTTGCGATTGCATGAATGAGTTAAGATGATGCAGCTCTTCTGTCTCCATCTTTGAGAATTGCTGGTACAGTCTTTGATAAGGGGGTCTTACAAAACCGAGTTGATCAAATGTTTCGTCATAGAATGTAAGATTTGTATAATCGGAAAATACATGATTTTTCTTCTTCTTTGCTACCATGTCTATCATTTTGTTCCTCCACCTTTTTTTCATTGGTCACCTTTTATATGTAAGTTTTTATAACACGACATTCAACATGGATAAGTATATGCTAAACAGAATCTGCCAGTTTGTCGAAAGAGGTCTCGAAATTGTGACGATTTTGTGACAATATTGTGAACACTAGAAATAGATGGTAAAAAATGCATTATGATAGCAGGTGATTAAGTGACATATTCATGTTATGTTTCTTAACGCTCGATATGTTATCATAGGAAAAGACAGAGTATTTTGAAAAGAGGTACAGTAGGAATAGTGTAATAGGCGGGGGTTTAGTGTGAGATTAACAATCGGGAAAAAAATGTTCATAGGGTTCTTAGCAGCTGCGATATTTTTTGGAAGCATTAGTTTAATTTTCTATTATTACATAACCAAGGTCAACGAATCCTATTCGGAATTGATGGATCGGCGGGTACAGATTTTATCGAATACAAAAGATATTCAAGTGTTGGCCCTGCAGCAGACAAGCAGTTTACGGGGCTATCTTTTGACGCAAAGTCCGGATTTTTTATCGGAACTGCGGACAGCCAATACTACTTTACATAATCTAGTAAATGAAACGAAGTATTTGGTCATCAGACCGGAGACGAAAGAGGCTGTAGCAAAGTTAGAAGGACTTAATAAGGAATTCCAGAAACAATATGAAATTTTACTTGCGAACTATGAAAACAGTCATGATCAGCAAGCGGCTTCGGATTATTTCGTTAGGCACGTTTTGCCGATCGGTAAACAGCTGCAGCCTACTGCCAAATTCATAACCGAGCGCAACCAGCAATTAATGGAGGAAGGGATCAAAAAAAATACAGAGCTGGTTGATAGGGTGATGACAACGACCCTCCTATTAAGTATTTTGGCTTTTATTTCTACTATTGTAATTGGACTTCTGTTATCCCGGAACATTACACGCAATCTATTTAAAATAACGAAAGTGATTGCTGATGTCACATCCGATTTTAAAGCTAGTACGCCATTGCCGCGCATTGAGGTCCGCTCCAAAGATGAAACCGGAGATATCGCCCAGGCTTTTAATGAAATGGCCAAAGCTCTTCATGAACAAAGCTGGTTAGAGACAAATATTACCGAAATGGCGACCATGTACCAAGGTATTCATGATTTGGAGACGTTAGCGGAGCTATTCATTACGAAGATCACGCCGATGATGGGAGCGAGCTACGGTGTTTTCTATGTCACACAGGGGGTCAGGGAGCAAAAACGTCTCCGTAGGGTGGCCGCCTATGCGTATCGCGGCCAGGAAATGATTTCACCGGATGTACGCTTCGGGGAAGGACTGGTCGGACAAGCTGCATTGGAGAACAGAATGATGCTGCTTACGAATATTCCAGCGCACTATATCCAAATTTCTTCCGGGACAGGGGCGGCCCAGCCGGCCAGCATAATCATTATGCCGGTAGAATTTGAAGGGCAAGTGATCGCAGCCATTGAGCTGGCCTCATTTGATCAGTTCAGTTCCATCCAGCAAACGCTGCTTAAACAGGTATTAAACGATGTGGGAATTACCATTAACAGTGTGGCCGGCCGGATGCAGATTGAAAAATTGTTAAAAGAATCAAAGGCGTTAACCGAAGAGCTTCAGAGCCAATCGGAAGAGTTAAGACTCCAGCAGGAAGAACTGCAAAGCATTAACGAAAAACTCGAAGAACAATATAAGCACGCCGAACAAAAGTCAAACGAACTGGAAAAAACCAAAATGGAGCTCGAAGAAAATGCAGAACAGCTTGAGCTCAGTTCAAAGTACAAATCGGAATTTCTCGCCAATATGTCGCATGAACTGCGGACTCCGCTTAACAGCTTGCTGATTTTGGCCCGCCTGCTTGCAGACAATGACGATGGAAATCTAAAGGAGAAACAAGTGGAATTTGCCCGCACCATCTATTCGTCCGGAAAGGACCTCCTGCAGTTAATCAATGACATTCTGGACTTGTCCAAAGTAGAGTCGGGAAAAATCGATATTATTCCGGATGCAGCCAGCCTGATGAGCATTGGTACTTCTTTGGAAAAACAGTTCCTCCCTGTGGCACGTCAGAAGGGCCTGAAGTTTACCGTTCAGCAGGAGGAAGGATTGCCTGAAACGATCATTACCGATGAATACCGGCTGCTTCAAATATTAAAAAATTTGCTGTCCAATGCGATGAAATTTACCGATCAAGGCAAGGTAATGCTGCGGATCTTCAAAGCGGAGAAAGAGGCGTTATCCCAATATCCCGAAATGAAAAATATCGACTCAGCCCTTGCTTTTTCGGTCACAGATACAGGAATCGGGATACCGAAAGAGCAGCAAAACCTGATTTTTCAAGCATTTCATCAAGGGGATGGCACAACGAGCCGGAAATATGGCGGAACGGGACTGGGATTATCGATTAGCAAGGAAATCGCCCTGGTGTTAGGCGGAGTGCTTCAGATGGAAAGCATCGAAGGCAAAGGAAGCACGATTACCTTATTTTTACCTATAGATGGAGTGGACGATCCTGCTGCAGCGGGAAGTTTTCAGTTAGAAGCTGCTGCGGCCCTTGAAGAACCAGCCACAATTGAGGAAGAGACTCCTTTGTTACAGAGCAGTGATCCCTTCTGGTATGGCAAAAAAATCTTGATTGTCGATGATGATATGCGCAATATTTTTGCGCTTACGACAGCTCTCGAGAAAAAGCAGATGAAAGTCGTGTTTGCCGAAAATGGCTGCCAGGGGATTAAGCTCCTGCAAGAAAATCCTGACATTGAGCTCGTCCTGATGGATATCATGATGCCGGAAATGGATGGATATGAGGCGATTACCGCTATTCGGCAAATCCCTGTATACCAAGCCTTGCCGATTATTGCCCTTACTGCCAAGGCGATGAAAAATGACCGGGAAAAATGCATTGAGGCGGGTGCCTCCGACTACATCAGCAAACCTGTTCAGCTTGATCAGCTTTTTTCGCTGATGCAGGTTTGGCTGTACAAATAGGTGGAAGCAATGGGAAACGAATCATTAGACAAAAAGATATTATGTGAAACAGAAACGGCAGATGAGCTTGAGAAAATCGAAATGGAGCTGTTACTCGAAGCGATCTATCGGCATTATGGATTCGATTTTCGAAACTATGTGTTCTCGTCCGTTCAGCGGATAATTTGGCATCGAATTCAAGCTGAAAAGCTGGCCACTGTATCGGGTTTACAGGAAAAAGTTCTCCATGATCGCCAGGCCATGAAGACTTTGGTGAAGGACTTTTCTATTAATGTAACGGAGATGTTCCGTGATCCGGATTTTTTTCTGTCCTTTCGCCGAAATGTCGTACCGCTTTTAAAGGAATATGAGTTGATTCTCATTTGGCATGCAGGCTGTTCTTCAGGAGAAGAGGTCTATTCGATGTTAATCCTGCTGCATGAGGAAGGCTTGCTTGAAAAAACGCGAATTTATGCGACAGATATGAATGAACCAATCCTAAAAATAGCAAAACAGGGGGCCTTCCCCCTAAAAAGAATGCAGTTATATACCAAGAATTATTTAAAGGCCGGAGGAACAAGAGCATTCAGTGAATATTACACCGTAAAAGACGGACAGGCGGCCTTTCACTCCTTTCTGTGTGAAGATGTCGTGTTTGCTCCCCATAATCTGGCGGTCGATCACTCGTTTAATGAATTTCACGTGATCATTTGCCGAAATGTGATGATATATTTTAATACCAAGCTGCAAAATCGTGTCCATGACTTGTTTTTTGAAAGTTTAATTGTATCCGGAATTCTGGGGCTTGGCCAAAAAGAAAGAATTGCCTTTACCAGTAAGGCCGGGTGTTATGAGGAGATAGATTCGAATGAAAAACTATACCGCAAAATTAAGTAGTGAAACACGAAAAGTCAATATATTAATCGTCGACGATCGTCCTGAAAATCTGCTGGCGCTTGAAGGGGTGCTTGACTCTCCTGAATATGATTTAGTCAGTGCCTATTCCGGGGAGGAAGCACTGAAACAGGTGCTGACTAAAAACTTTGCCGTCATTTTGCTTGATGTGCAAATGCCGGGGCTGGATGGTTTTGAAACAGCCAGGCTCATCAAATCCAGGGAAAAGTCAAAGCATATTCCGATTGTTTTTATCACCGCGATTAGTCAGGCGATGGAGCATGTGAGACAAGGCTATTCTGCCGGGGCAATCGACTATATATTCAAGCCGTTTCATCCGGAAACCCTGAAAATGAAGGTTGAAGCAATTGTGACCATGCATCGGTACCAGGAGCAAATTAAGCTCCAAAATGAATTGCTGAAAGTCATCGGGGAAACCTCGATTGATACCATTACTACTCTGGATGAAGAAGGATACGTATTAACGGTTAACCCCGCAGCAGCGAGCATGTTTAGCTATACACCGGAGGAACTGATCGGAAATCATATCAGTATCATCGTTCCGGGGCTGATGGTAGAAGGGGATCATGAGTCCTGTTTAGGAAAGACGATTGAAACGTTTGCCCTTCGGAAGGATGACTTCCGGTTACCTGTAGATGTTCAGATTGGCGAGGCAAGGATGGAGCATCAGCGTATTTACGTTTGTTCCATTCGGGATGTTACCGGGCGTAAACAGACGGAGGAAGTACGTTTCCGGAAAATATTTGACGCCACACCATGCATGGTGTCATTAAGATCACTGACGGATAAGCGATATATCAATGTGAATGAAAGCTGGGTGAATAATACCGGTTTTGATTATGATGAAGTGATTGGCAGGCAGTCTGACGTACTGCAGTATATTATCGATACGGATGACAGCTGTGGAACCGATTTTGCACCCCTCGATGCGGAGAAACAGGTCCGCAATGCGGAGATGAGCTTTTTGACAAAGTTCGGCGATCTCCGCGAGGGCTTATTATCAACGGAAATTGTAAAAATTCATGGGGAGGAATTCCTTCTTAGTGTCATCACCGATATTACTGATAGGGTTTTTTTGGAGAAGGAAATGGTCCGTTTTGACCGTCTCAATATAATGGGGGAAATGGCGGCAGGCATTGTCCATGAGATTCGCAATCCGATGACAACCGTTCGTGGTTTTTTGCAGATGTCGAGAGATGCCTCCAGCCCTGAGTATTTTGATATTATGATCGAGGAACTCGACCGCGCCCATAACATCATTACGGAGTTTCTTTCAGTTTCGAAACCAAATCCGGAAAAACGAAAATTGAAGGATCTTAACTCTGTCATACAGGTATTATTCCCACTCATCCAGGCAAAGGCCATGTGCACAGGCAACCATGTCAGCCTTGAATTGAGTGAATGTCCGTTATTAAAATTAGATGAAAAAGAGATTCGCCAATTGATCCTCAATCTTTCGCTGAATGGTATCGAGGCGATGCCGGACGGCGGAACGCTGACAATCAAAACATTCCATGAAGCGGATGAGGTTGTCCTGCAGATACAGGATCAAGGCTGCGGCATCAAGGAAGAGCTGCTTGAAAAAATCGGCACCCCTTTCTTTAGTACAAAGGTACACGGCACGGGATTGGGTTTATCCGTTTGCCATAGTGTAGCTGCCCGGCACAATTCCAAAATAAAGGTGGAAACAAGCGGGCAAGGGACGACATTTAGTGTTTGTTTTAAGGCGGAGCAAGTATAGAGGGGGCTGTCCGAGAGTAAACTAGGTTTATCAAACATATAGAACAAGCGTTAACTGATATTCTTTAGAGACAGGTGTAGAGAAGCGGGTTGAAAAATTGATTGAGGTGCTATCCGGTTGGACAGAGATTACTTATGTGATTAGCCGTGATGTTGAGGAAAGTTCGCAAAATATGAAAGTGGAATTTATTAATCATCCATTTTATAAAACCTATGAATACATCATTCCTGTTCAGTTAATCTGTGCTCAAATTCCGCCGTTAAGAGGAGTGGATCCAAGTATCCCGAAGGATCCTAGATTTCATCAGAAATTGGAAAGTAAAAAAATTAGTTAGCTTTCTTTCGGAAGTACTAGGCCTTGGGCTTAGTACTTCTTTTTGATGGGATGAGAGAATGAAATCAGCACAATCATCGCCCCCGGTAATGCCACCGAAAACCCAATCCCAACCAGCACTAACCTTACAGGCGCGAGACCTTTATTCCTCTGAAAGGCAAATAGGTAAATTAAGCAGGCCGTAACAATGCACTAAGAAAGGCGACAAGCGGCAGGAGATATTCTGATGTACGATGGGAAAGTCCATTTAATAGCGGGCGCTTTTCAGGATGCCACTAATGCGGTTAATAAACAAAACAATTTATCCAGCCGGATGCTCAAAAAAGTGCGATGGTGTCTTCGCATAATGATGTGTTTAAACAGCGGAATAAGGAGATAGTAAGGCAGTTATTAAAATAGAGTGTTTTGCGAATTGAGTTAGGGTGAATTGTGCCCGTGGAATAGAAAAAGTTATGGCGGTACGGTCACAATAAAGAAATAATTGTGCCCGAAGTAGGTTGAAGTAAGGGCGTTACGGTCACAAAAAGAAATAATTGTGCCCGAAGTAGGTTGAAGTAAGGGCGGTACGGTCACAAAAAGAAATAATTGTGCCCGTGGAAGGAAAAAGTCATGGCGGTACGGTCACAAAAGGAAATAATTGTGCCCGTAGCAGGAAGAAACCATGGCGATACGGTCAAAAAAAAGATTAATTGTGCCTATAGAAGGAAAAGGCATGCAGGTTGGGGCAAAAAAAAGCCAGTGGCCACCGAAAAAATACCGGATAGCCCACTGACAACTTTTGTTAAACATCCACCAACTTACTACGCCGGCACTCCTCATGAAAAGCACGCAATCTTTTCGTCCGATCCATCAGCGTCTCCAGGAAATACTCCCAATCATCCACACGCTTCAACTTCTTATACAACGTACGCAGCTTCTTCAAATGCCGCACCGCCATCTTATAGCTCGACCGGTTCTTCTGATCAATCTCCCGCTGCGCCGTCTGATGAAGCATCCCCAGCAGCACCTCAGGCCGCTCCTTCTCAATCACCTTCAAGCGATCCTTCGGCAAATCATAAAAATCCAGCCCGACAAACGCCTGAAGCTCGCCCCAGCGGTCATACTGCTTGCGCTCAAACAACAAATACTCATACTCCCCAAAACTATATGGCAGCATCACAAGCAAAGCACGCTCATACAAATCGAACCGCTCATTCTCCCCACAATAGTTGGTCACACTTTTAATCGCACTCCGAGCAAACGTCACACAGCTATGATAACCGCCTAACGCCGCCAAATACGCCTTCACTTTTTGCAAAAATAACTCAATCAAAACTCCAACCCGGCGCCACGCCTTCAAAACAGACAAATACTCAATCCAATAAAGCAGATAAGGAACAATCTCCTCATCGGCAAACTGGCCGATCAGCTTCAGCGCCGTCTCATCATTCCCAATAAGCAGATTGAGGTGGACACCGGCGACCATCAGTACCAATGGGCTCTCCCAATCCTGAAGCCCTTTTAGTGCGGCCTCAATCTTCGTCAACTCAGCCTCACGCCACGCCTTCTTTTTGAAAAATACCACCCATAAATGCCGGTACAAATGAATCCGCTCACTCTCCAACCCATTCGCACACCGCAAGAGGTCAAACGCATCATCCTTCAGCCGCTCAATAAACTCATCAAACGCAAATGGCAGAGACTGTACGCCAATTTTAATAGCCAGTTCTTCCGCATCATCTAACAAATTGTGAAATAAGTGAAGATAGGCACGCCTTACCGTATCCTCATCATGCCCAAGAGATTCACTTAGCGCCGCCAGCTTTCGGAATGACACCACAATCGCAACCATTTCATATAGCAACCGCCATTCTTGCTCAACTGGCGCGCTCGCATGGATCCGTCGCTCATAAATCCCGTACAACTCTGGAATCACATAAGGGCTTGTATACTTTTTCGATGCAAGCAGCGTATCAAAGCTCACCTCAAACGACTGCACCCAGCGGCTGTAGTCTGGCTTTAAGATACCGTTCGCCTTAATCAAATCCTTGGCTGTCTGCATACCCCAGTCGGAAGCCTCCTTCTGCTCGCGTGCAGGCTCACGCCAAGCAGTTATCCAGTCCCCGACACTGCCAAACTTGGAAAACGCGGCGAAAAAGGTCGCCACCTGGTGGCGGCAAAAGCCCTCAGCTGGACAGGTACACGTACTCATCGAGGCAAAGACTAAATCCAGCTTTACATAGCAAGGCGTCACGTCTTGGACGGTAGACGTGATTTTATCATTAAATATTTGTAATTGCTTCACCACCCCTTGGCGGTACAGCATTAATCCCTTTTGGACAAGCTTCGCATCCTCTGTATCAGTGGGAACGAGCAGCTCCCGAACTTGTTCCTCAAAATATTCCATTTGTTCACTAGCAGGTGTGGACTCCAAGGCCGCAACCCCCTTTTAAAAAAATCCATATTCCTCTATTATAACCAAAAATTCAAGATTAGGTAATTCGTCTATATTCACACAAACTAATTTCTGAATTAAGTTCGAAGGGAAGGATAGCAGAAATAATGAAAAATCCCACCTTTATGGTGGGATTAGTGGTATTTAACTGAATTTAATTCTTAGAGAATATAAAGTGGAAAAAATCGCTGTATTAACTCGTTGTTTGGCAGATGAAATTAGTTTCACACTTATTGGATTGAACTCCATTGCCAGTATCTTCAAATGGCTGGCGATTCTATACGCAAGAGAAATTACCGTAACAATCTGATTGAGAAGTAGACTCGAGGGAGTGTTGCACAACATGATGCTTGATTTGAATGAAAGTGGTTAGCTTCATAGTGGAGATATGGAAAAATGAGCTATTTCCCGCTTCCATTAATCTGATTCTGCATAAGCCTCTATTGTTGTGTCTCTACACTCCCAGCATTCCACTCGATTCCTTTCCATAATCGCTAATTCTTCTCCACATTTGATACAAGTATCCATTAACAATTCCTCCTTCTGTGTTTTTTTGTAAACCTCCAACTTTATAATATATATAAGTTGGTAGAGTAATTATAACACAAAATATTCAGATAATATATATTAATTAAGTTACAAAAATTGCAGTCCTATCACAATGCCATGGGTAGTTAAATTACAAACTTTACTTTTCTATTAAAAATGACAAAAACAATAGCATGAAATAATTCTTTTTATTAGAATGAGGTTCAAATCAAGATTCTTTAATGAAATTTGTTTCATTTGGAGGGATTCATATGTTATTCAAAGCGAAAAAAAAAGCAGAAATAGGCGACCGTATCTTTTTTAAAAATGGAGTCAAAGGGATCGTTGAGAAGGTTTATGATAATTCTGTGATTACGAAGATAACCGAAAATAATACCGAATTAGAGTTTAAAGAAAATATAACAGTCATAGCACACAAAAATTATAAAGTTTTGGCATAGAAGTGCTGGATAGTCTTAAAAGGCTATCCAGTTTTTATTACCCAAGTTTTTTTTTACCAGGAGAAAAGGCTTATTTTAAAAAAAACGAAGAAGAAAAAAGGAAATAGACATTTATCCGAGAACTTAATTTGTATTAATAATAAGGAGTGTGCGAATTGGAAAAAATCCATTTTTTAGTAAGTGAATTTTTCTTTAGTATAGCCTTATGTGTTGTTGCTCTGTTTTTCGCCTTAAGATCCGATGTTTTTTCAATAACAGTTGTTTTTTTAGGTTTGATTGCTGGGTCCTTGATTGATATCAATTTACGTTCTATTTATAAAAATAAGTCGGTTAAAATTAGTGGGTATCTTGAACATAAACAAAGAGTTGCTGAAAAAGAGACAAGTATGTAATTTTCTTCAATGAATGAGTATTAAGATTTAAAGAAAGGCTGCCACATAATGGCAGCCTTTCTTATTGAGTAATGGTTTCATTCCTGACAAAAGCATTAGAACCGTCCCCATGCTCCAAAATGTTACAAAACTATTAAAAAATTTACAAATTCATTTATAATTCTAGTATTCTCTCTATTTTAACTTTGTAGTTGTTATAATGGAAAAAAAGAGAAGTGCTGGAGGATACATACATATGAGGAAAATAATCAGTATGGCAGCTGCTGCATTTATTGGGTTTGGTCTTTTTACGGCATCGGCCGAAGCGGCTACCGTTGTCAATGCAAATGTATTGAATGTACGTCAAAGTCCCGCTACGAGCTCTCTCATCATTGGAAAAGTAACAAATGGTCAGGCATTGGACGTGAAGAGTCGTCAAAATGGTTGGCTAAAGATTAGCTATAAAGGTAAAATCGGTTATGTAAGTTCACAATATACAAAAGAAACCAGTACATCAACTGGAGGAACCTATTACGTTAATGCCTCATCTCTAAACGTCCGTTCCGGAGCTGGGACGAACTACGCCCTGATGGGCAAATTAAACCGAGGACAAGCTGTTAACGTAAAAAGTGATCTTGGAAACGGCTGGTATCAAATTAGTTATAATGGCAGAACAGGTTATGTAAGTAAGCAATATGTAGTTAAAACCGCAGTAAAAGCAGCAGCAGAGTTCATTGTTGAAGCGACGGCATATACACCGTTGGAATCTTCTAGTGGAATGACAGCTGCAGGCTACAATATTCGTAAAAATCCAAACATGAAGCTGATTGCGGTAGATCCGAAAGTGATTCCGCTCGGTACCAAAGTCTGGGTAGAAGGCTATGGAGAAGCGATTGCAGGCGATACAGGCGGCGCAATTAAAGGGAATAAAATTGACGTTCTTTTTCCTACTGTAAAGCAAGCACTTCAATGGGGCCGCAAAAATGTAAAAGTAAGAATATTAAACTAAGGTCGAAGCGCGGGGACGGTTCTATTGCTTCTTTGGAAGCAGGAGAACCGTCCCCGTGCTTCTTTTTACTATTGTAATTATTAGTGGAACCGTCATGATTAACATAAGAATTAAAATACCACCGCTTATGTAGTATTGAAAATTAGGTTTATATCCAAAGCTACCAAAAATAAAAAAAGAAAAGATGAACAAAAAAGATAAAAATAGTTCAAAAATGAAGGTAAGGATAAAAAATAATAGATAAGGAATAACCACCTCTTTATAAGTCACGTGTTGTAAAGTTAGGCCTTCCCAACATAAATCGGCTAATTTATTTAGTTTCCTCATTTTTACCACCTCTATTAATCCTCATATTCTCTTCTCAGTTTTGACAATATTATAAGTTTCATAACAATAAATTATTATTTTTTAACTGATGGGTGAGGCAGCGTGAAGGCATGCTTAAAAACGATTAATATATAAATATGAAAAAACTCGTTAAAAAAGAGCATTGCTTACGAAAGCAATGCCCTTTTTAATTAAGGGTTTATTTAATTTGCATGCCTAGATTGCTGCGGTTTCGATCTCATTTCCACCACTTCCACCATTTCTTCTGGCTGGCGGCTGCAATCTGCATTCTTGTTTCTTCCTCTATTTTACTTCGTTCAACCAGCAATTGCTCAGTACGTTTTACATAATTTAAAATTTGATTAAGCTTCTCTTCTAGGGAAGCTTCCCGCACCGCCTTCTCCTTCAAATGTATGAGTAAATCTAAGTTTACTTGCTCCAAATGTTCGATACGGCCTAATAGCTCATCATGGTTACAATCCAGCTTAATATCCTGGTCATTAGTCGTCTCTAAGGGTACTGCTTCTTCAAGAGTTTCCGTACTATCTTTTTCAGAAACAATTGTCATCACAGATATAGCTGCCTGTTCTAAAGGCACACCGTCTTGCTTACTGAATTCTATTAATTTGCGGAGAGTGTTAACATCTTTATCAAAATAGCCTCTGTGTCCTTTAGTATTACGTTGAATAGGATACCCATGGCCTTCCAAGAGAATGGCATACTTCCGTAAAGTACTGCTATCTATTCCGAGCAAGTCTTGGACGTTTTTAGGTGAATATATTTCACTCAAAACATTACACCTCCGCTAGAAACTTTTAAATATACTAATTTTTACTTTGGGCTAGATAAAGCCATTATAACAAAGAAAATTTTTGAAGTTTGTCGAACTAATAGAGAGTAACCTATTTTTAAAAAGACTGTTAACTAGACTTAATAAAAGAACAAGAAAAAGGTGAGCTGGACTTACTCATGAGGAAATAGAGCCAAATTTCCCGCTTTTTTGTTATGACTCTATTAATGTTTCTGGCAATTAATTGATGTGTTTTGGCTTTGACAATTAAAATATTATCGACAAGTCCTATCCATTTTCATTCTTTGTCGTGGAGCTCTGCTGCATGGAGACTCTTCATCTTTCCTTTACTTTTAAATTGATTGAAAAGTGACATTATTCACGGATATTAAATAACAAATAAATTAAAATGAATTTTAGTTATTTAGCTAAGGTTGTGTCATTAAGAACACGTAGCTTAGTTAATCAAAAGACGTAAAGGGGGATAAAACGGTGAAAAAAAATGACTTACCGATTGTGTATTCATGCTCTGGATGTTCATCAGCCGCACAAACTGCTAACATGATTGCAATAAAAATGGATCGAGAAAAATTAGCTGAAATGTCTTGTATCGCTGGTGTTGGGGGTGATGTCAAACCACTTGTCAGAACAGCAAAATCAGGAAGAGATATCATTGCAATTGATGGATGTCCCTTATCTTGTTGCAAAAGTTCTTTAGCAAGACATGAAGTTCAGCCCAAACATCATTTTGTACTTTCTGACTTTGATGTACCAAAGATAAATGGTAAAGACCCTGACCAAGCCCTTTATATAAGTGTATACCAACGTATTTTGGAACTTATTAATCATCCTTCTTAATCGTTGATTGTATTTCTGAAACAATATTATGGGTTGAGAGAGAAAACACAATAATAAATAAAATAGTCGAGCCTGAAATATGCAAGTTCTTATGCACTTCTTGTATATTTGGGCTCTTTTTTCATTCATAAAATAGACTGCCAACACATTTTTGATTGCCGAAGCCGAAGCACGCTATTAATTATAAAAAAGGAATAGACCCATCAAGCTCAGGTGTATTCCTTCATATGATTCATTTAAAAAAATACTTATTGAAGCGGTTGAGAAATACTACTTAACGCATCCCCAGCTTCGTTGATATGAATGTCAACTGTTGCCAAGTCACCAATTGCACAAATTCCGACCATTTCTCCATTTTGTACTACTGGAATACGGCGAATTTGATGATCAGCCATCATTCGAGCACATTCATGGGCATCCGTTTCAGGAGAACAAGTAATAACATCCGATGTCATACAATCATGGCAATGTACAGAACCACAGTCTTTTCCATCAGCCACACAATTAATGACAATATCACGGTCGGTAATCATGCCTACCACTTTTTTACCTTCACAAATTGGTACGGAACCACAATTGATGTCACGCATAATTTTTGCTGCAGCTGTTACAGGATCATGGGGTGTACAGCATTGTACATTTTTTGACATTATATCTTGTACTATTGTCATTTTGTATTCCTTCCTTTTCTACTAAAAATTGATCGTTTTGATTATCTCAACTTATTAATTTTCAATTAGATTGGATATAGAAACACTTAGTTTATCATTTCGATTATCAAGATGATGAATTGTAGCTGTTCCATTTTGTTGATCGACATGTTCAATGTAGACCTGTCTTCCGTTACAGGTTACATTAGCCATAATTGGTGAACATGAAATTTCTTGTGCTCTTTGTGCGTCCATTTTATCTACCCCCTTTTTGCTTTGGAACAAATATAATATTTCCTTTTGTGAATTCGTTTATGTGAAAAATCCACTAAGAATGTTTTTATTGTCATTAACAAATTATAAAAAAGATAACTTAGAGAATTCAATCCAATACCTTGGAGGTAATCATGAATAAAGAAAAAATGATCGCAGACGAATTACAACATATGTTTTTAGAAGGTAAGCTAAAAGGTTATAAAGAAGAATATATCAATTTCGTTACGAGAAAATTAAGAACAGGGGACACAAGTATTGATGAATTAATGCAAGAGGATTCCGGATTGAAAGAAAAAGTGCTGGAAGCTTCGGAACATTTATGGAATCCCGAAATGAATGACAAAAATCACTATACTCAAATTCCTGGATACTTAAAGGGGATGCATCACTAAAAATAAAAAGGATGTAAATACATGTCTAAAAAAATCAAAGGTTACTTAATTTTATAATGGTATTACTACCGTGGTTATCGATACCTTTTATGGGATGGCATAACATAAAAAGATTTTTCACAGCATCCATCCTAAAGATATCGCCGCTGCTAAATTCCAAGCTTAGCGACAAAATAAAAGGTCGGTTAATGCTAACCGGCCTTTTATGTACATATTCAATTAGGATTTAGGTTTTTTGGATTTTATTAGCGGAATGTTTACTTAATTATTGCGAAAGAAGAACCAGTGGATACATTACCACCGGAATACTCAAAACTATCAGTCCCCTTACCATCGACCGTTCCGGAAACCGAGACATTATAGTAATCTTTGAAAGTTCCCTTTGAAAGTTTAATGTACTGGTTGAAATCGATCTGGACATTTTTGTCAGTGTATTTTGAGGTAGAATAACTCTTTGAATTAAACGCCCAGGTAAGATTGATAGATTTAGTACCAGCAGGAGTTTCATCGCCAGTGCAATTTCCTTCTTCATCGCAAGTAAAATCAACTTTATTTACTTCTACTGTCTGATTCACTTTGGCTGTACCTTTGTTAATGTCAAAGACCACTTTGGTTGCTGGTACTACAGCACTGCCATAATAGTATTCATCTTTTTCATTATCGTAGGTTTGGTAATAAAGGATATAAGAATCCTTACCTTCAAAGTTAGTAGAAAGGTATACAGAGGTATCGACAGTACCTTCTGATCCATAGAATGAAGCATCTTGAAAAGAACCTTTGTATACAGGGGAATTGCTTTGTGCCATTGCTGGCAGAGCCATAGTCAAAAGGAACACAACCGTCAGAATCAATACTTTTACTTTTCTCATTACGAACCTCCAGTTATTGGAAACCTAAACCGCTGTAATAATTTTACAATATAGTAGAAAAAAAGTATTTAAGTAAAGTTCGACAATTTTCACACTTTGAAGAAATTGATAGGGACGTGTATTGAGATTTGGTGGGTAATTAATAAGCTATTTAATATTCAATTAAAGGCTGTGTTTGATCCAGGAGGATCCGGCCTTTTTTGTTGAAATCCTTCTTGAAAGTCCTGAAAAAGAATCTTGTATATTTCGGATCTTTTTTCTTACTGCAACAACATTTTTGATTGCCTAGTACACACTATTAAACAAATATGTGCTATTTTAACTATTTTTAACAAGTAGGTAGGACTTAACTGGACAATATGATTAATGTTACTTAGACTAAACAATAACCACGATAACCTCTTACATATCTTTACTTCATCAGGTGCTATCAGAGAACGTCAAAGTATTCTCCATTGCAATCTACTAGACTTAAAAAGTAAAAATTAGTTCTTCGGGTAACTTTGATTTGTACAAAGATCAAATCAATTTGGATAACGAGGAGGAGTAATCATGTATATGGACCAATTGGCCACGATTAAAGTGATCGGTGTTGGCGGCGGGGGAAACAACGCCGTGAACCGTATGATCGAGGACGGAGTGGAAGGTGTAGAATTTATTGCTGTTAATACAGATGCACAAGCCATTCATCAATCAAAAGCAGAGACTAAGATGCAAATTGGGACATCCCTGACACGTGGTTTAGGAGCAGGTGCCAATCCCGAAATAGGAAAATTCGCAATAGAAGAAAGCAAAAATCAGATCGATGAAGTATTAAAAGATGCAGACATGGTTTTCGTTACGGCTGGAATGGGCGGTGGAACAGGCACAGGGGCAGCCCCTGCCATTGCTAAAATGGCTAAAAAGCAAGGTGCTCTGACCATTGGGGTAGTTACCCGTCCATTCAAATTTGAAGGCAAGAGACGGGCAATGAACGCGGAAATTGGAATTAACGCCATGAGGGAAGCTGTAGATACCTTAATTATTATTCCAAACGATCGCTTATTGGAAATAGTCGAACAGAATACACCTATGCTTGAGGCTTTCCGTGAAGCGGATGCTGTACTTCGCCAAGGGGTTCAAGGGATTTCCGATTTAATTGCGGTGCCAGGTTTAATCAACCTTGATTTTGCTGACGTGAAAACAGTTATGTCCCATAAAGGAACGGCCTTAATGGGAATTGGTATGGCTACTGGCAGCAATCGTGCTGCTGAGGCTGCGCAGAAAGCCTTAAATAGTCCTTTACTCGAAACGTCTATCAATGGAGCTCAAGGTGTTATTATGAACATAACGGGCGGTCAAAATCTAAGTCTTTATGAAGTACAGGAGGCAGCTGAAATAGTTGCTGCTGCTTCTCACGAGGAATTAAATATGATTTTTGGTTCGGTCATTAACGAAAACTTAAAGGACGAAATGATTGTAACGATCATTGCCACTGGATTTACTGAGCAAGAGGCTAAAGAAGAGAGTACTGTAATACAAAATTCTCCCGTACCATCAGAGGAAAAAATGTATAATCCATATCAAAGGGAACGACCTAGGCGACATAAACAACCCTATCCGATAAACCATGGCACACCCGTTCAAGATTATGATCGACACTCAGAAAACTCGGCAGAATCTCTTAATATTCCTACGTTCTTGCGCAATCGAAAAAGACGATAATTAATAAAATGCAAAAATTCCTGCTTACGACTAAAAGGCAGGAATTTTTTTTGCTCTCCAAATTACAATAGTATTTTGTTTCAATAGTTTTTTAGCAGCATTTGGTCTATGGAACGTACTTTATCATATGATTTTAATAATCTCTCAGGTACCAAGGTTCTGCCGAATTCCCAGGAATTCCTTTCTATTAAAGCTAGAAGCTGTTCTTTTTCTTCATCCTCACCATACTTTAGAGTGCGTAAATCATGTTTGTTTTTCTTAAAATCTAAATAATAGCCGAGCTGATGATAAAGAATAAGTTTAACACAGTCTTCATCTGTCTCTTTAATTTTAAAGTTAATATTGGCTATGTATCCATTTATCTGCAGGTAGTTAAACTTAATAGTTTTTGTAGACACGTTAAAACTCATCGGTGCAGGTAATTTATTGTTTATTTCATAATTAAGATCTAATTTGTGCTCTTGCAATGTATTTTTAATGATCTCCTCAATATCCCATATATAAAGCAACTTTCCCATCACTACCTTTCCGAAGAATTTAATTCACAGCAATTTGATGCTCTTCATATCTTTATTTTTAAAAAATGAAGGTGGAAAGTAAATCCTGCTATTTTCCTTTAGCCTTTATACCTATGTCAGGACCGAACCATATTTTTCTATTACATGTTTTGTGCATAGTTGCAACCTGGTTAAAATAAACAAAATGAAATACTCAAAAGGCTGTAGATTGGATGAAAGCAAAAGCCGCTATTTATCACACATAAAAGAGGTAAGCACCCTAAGAGTGCTTACCTATTAAAACCTCATCCAGAGAAATGATTCTATGCTTTAATTCTTCATTCGAATCTAGCACACCTATAACGATCTGATTATCTTCTGTTATTGTCGCATATCTAAAATGTTCGTCCTCATTAATGAGTAAAGTGGTTTCCTGTTTTGCCTCCATCCTCGCAAAGACATTCTCTGTGTATTCAAGTGGGAGGAAGTCATCTAATCCTTCTGCTGGTTCACCAACCCATCTAAATAGGAAATCCTTGATAGAAAATTGCTCAATCATCGACAATTTTTTCTTAAATGTTAGCTCGTTTACGAGTACAGTTTTCAACTTAATCACTCCTCAAATAGTAAGTAAAGTTTATACCTGCAAATGCCTAACATCAACTGTATTAGAGTGACAGAATATTTACATTTTGATTTCGGGCTATTGTTAAATGATTTAATAGTATTTTTACACCATTTCAAAGGGGGATGAAGCTGTACTCGTCATTTGGAGAGAAATAGAAGAACCCGAGGTCCATGCCTGCGTGATAAGTCTCCTATTCGGACAAGGCAAGGAGGAAATCGAGGTGGTAGTGTCCGAAGAGGACGTGTATTCGGACAAGGCAAGGAGGAAATCGAGATGGTAGTGTCCGAAGAGGACGTGTATTCGGACAGGGCAGGTAGGAAATTGAGGTGGTAGTGTCCGAAGAGGACGCCCATTCGGTCCTCCACTGTAGTATATAAAAACAATATTAGCAATAAGAAAAAACCAACCTATTATAAGGCTGGCTCCGAATTGATATCATCATTATTTGATAGACTAGAAAAATGCTCGAATAGATGAGTAAGATAGCTGTTCAATTCAAAACCGTCTTCATTAACAAACTCCGATAATAGCAGTAATTGATCATTCATATCTTCCATCTCCCTTTGAATGTCTTTACTACTACTATTCCCAAACTATCACTCTCTTATACATAAAAAATCTCCCAAACCGGGAGATTTTTTAATAGAGACGCTTAAATGCTGCAAAATGAGCGGTATAGTATGGACTATGTAAATTTGAAATCATGATGCCATGGGTTGCATCAGCCTGAATGAATTGATTCTCATTAAGATAGATTCCCACATGGGAGATACCCTGCTTATATGTATTTTCGAAAAATACAAGGTCACCAGCCTTCGGTGAGTTCACATAATAGCTGCGATCATAATAGCCTGCCGCTGAAGTACGAGGCAACGATATCCCTGCTTTATTAGCCACATAGTAAATAAATCCGCTGCAGTCAAAACCGGAAGCCGTACTGCCGCCCCAAACATATGGGATCCCTATTAAACTCTTAGCTATAGAGACCATCTTGGTCGCCGTATCGGTATCTGCCTCCGGTGTTGGTGCTGGTGCTGGTGCAGTAACCGTCGTAGTTTTACCATTAACCTTAAGTTTTTGCCCCACATAAATCGTGTCAGACTTCAGATTGTTTAATGATTTCAACGCAGTGACAGTCGTATTATAGATTGCAGCAATTTTCCCAAGAGTATCGCCGCTTTTTACCACATACGTGCTAGTTGTTTCGGTAGAAGGCTGCTTAGAAGTAGTAGGTGTTGGAGCAGTAGTAGTGGGCGTACTGGATTTCTTGGCATTGACCTGAAGCTTTTGCCCAACATAAATCCGGTCTGATGTTAATTTATTGAGTGTTTTTAACTGCTGGACCGTCATCCCAAATTGCTGTCCGATTTTCCCTAAGTAATCCCCGCTTTTGACAGTGTAAGTAGTAGTAGCAGTAGTAGTAGCCGTTGTGGTCGTAGGTGTTGGTGCGGTAACAGTTACGGTTTTACCCGGTGCAGATACCTTTAAGACTTGCCCAACGTAAATGACTGTATTCTTCAGGTTATTCCATTGCTGAATCTCGCCGACCGTTACATTGAAACGATTGGCAATCTTAATCAAGGCATCCCCTTTGACAACCGTATAGGTGGTCTGCTTGACAGCCTGAACGGAGGCAGTCGGTCCGGTAGAAGAAATCTGTAGTGTTTGGTTTACATAGATTACATCAGACTTTAAACTGTTCAATTTCTTAATATCTTCTACACTAGTATGATTTTTCTGGGCGATTTCCGATAGGGTATCGCCCTTTTGAACCTTATAGGAAGCGGCTAGAGCGGAGCCTGCAAAAAACGTCGAAAAGAGAGCTGTTGTCGAGAGAGTGCGAACGATAGTTTTCTTCATCTAGTAAAAATCACCTCGAATTTCATTATTTTATTAATTTTACCATAGTTTGCTAATATTTCGGGACAAAAAATTACGAAATACGAGAAATTATTAAAAATAAATGAGAAATTCGTCAGAACATTAAATTTTGATTAGCTAGTAAATATTGGCACTGAATTTCCAGAATTATAGTATAATAGATTTATTATTTGGGCTTTGTACATAAAGTTTGGTCATTTAGGAGGATTTTTTGTGAATGGTAGAAAGATAGGAAGTTTAATGTTAGCGGTGTTATTGATTACCACTGCTGTTCCTGTTGCGAGTGCGAACTCACAGGTAACAAGTACAGCCAATGTAAAAAAAGGCAGTCACAAGGTGACGGAAATTGTAGAAGTAGCAAAGCAACAGGCAAAATCCCGGACCGCAACAGTCAAAAAAGCGGTGACAACATCCTCCGGAAAAATAGAATATTCGAAGGATGAAATTCTAGTTAAATATAAAACAACGGTTAAGGCCCAAGACGTGGGAACAGTCGAAAAAGGGGCGAGCATCAAAAAGTCTAAGGACCTAGGTTCATCAGGTGTAAAATTATATAAAGTTCAAAATGGAAATTCCGTCGACAAAACGATCGCAAAGTTAAAGCAAGACAAAAACGTTGCATATGCTGAGCCAAACTATAAAATAACGGTTAATACAGTAAGCGACCCTTATTATAGCAAGCTATGGGGACTAAAAAATACGGGCCAATTCGTTTACGACTCTTTTGGTACAGCAGGCATGGATATTAATGTAGAAGAAGCTTGGAAAAAAACAACAGGGGCGAATGTCGTGGTCGGGGTTGTTGACGAAGGAATTGATATTAACCATACCGACCTCAAAAATAATATTTGGGTAAACACGAAGGAAATTCCAGGGGATAACATTGATAACGATCATAACGGCTATGTCGATGATGTCAATGGCTGGGATTTCGTCCACAAAGATAATACGGTTTATGATGTTTCTGATGGTGACGAGCATGGAACACATGTTGCCGGCACAATTGGAGCGTCTGCTAATAACGTAGGCGTGATTGGGGTAGCCCCAAATGTTAAGTTAGTGTCTCTTAAATTTTTGTCTCCAGACGGAGGATATACCTCTGATGCGATTGAAGCCATCCAATATGCACAAAAGATGGGCATTAAAATCTTGAATGCTTCATGGGGGGGAGATGAGTATAGTCAGGCTCTTTATGATGCCATTAAGAATTACGATGGTCTATTCGTAGCAGCTGCTGGCAATGAGGGGGTAAACACGGATTCTTTTGGGAGCTATCCATCGGCCTATGATCTGCCGAATATACTTTCTGTTGCTTCCGTTGATAGTGATGGCTATTTATCCTACTTTTCCAACTATGGAGTGAAATCGGTGGATGTGGCTGCCCCAGGTGAGAACATCTATAGTACAGCCCCATCCGGTTATCAATACATGAGCGGGACCTCGATGGCGACGCCGCATGTAACCGGAAGTGCTGCCCTTGTTTTAGCCAGCCATCCACAATACACTGCTGCGGAAATCAAACAATCGCTCATGGAAAATACGAAAAAATTATCATCCCTTTCAGGGGAAGTAGCCACTGGCGGCTTGATTGATGTCGGAAAATCCGTCACCTATAATGCAGATGACGATATTCCGGGAGTAGCTTTAACGGGTTCAAAGGTGACGGACAGTTTGAATCAAACTTCAGATCTAGATGATGTATATGCGGTCACTCTTTCGAAAGGTGAAAAGCTGACTGCCAATCTATCAGGGGCGGCCGGAACAGACTTTGACTTATATCTCTATGATTCCAAAGCAACTACTGCTCAATCTAGTAACGGCATTTTGAAATACTCGGAAAAAACGGGGACGTCTAATGAAAGTGTGACCTTTATTGCACCGTATGCGGGTACTTTTTATTTGGATACCTATGCCTATAGTGGAGTAGGATCCTATACTTTATCTGTTACATTAGGAGCAACAGCTGCAAGCTATGATAATAAAAGTGAAGTCTTGAATTTTGTTTCTTCGACACCGTGGAATGTCGTTGCCAATTCTTATGCATCAAGCGGTTCCTATTCGACTATTAATGCAGACAAATCAAGCGTGGAACTAGTCTTCAATGGGACTGGAATCCAATATAATGCTATAAAAAATGACCAGCAGGGGATTGCCCGTGTCACATTGGATGGGGCAGCCCAAAATGTCGATCTTTACTCAAGTGTCGCGAAGTATAATACGCCGGTATTCGAGAAAGTGAATCTACAGGCGGGAGTTCATACCCTTAAAATCGAGTGGACTGGATTAAAAAATTCTCTGGCACGTAAATCATCGACCGCGATTAACATCGATTCGATTACGGTCACGAATAAGCAAAGTATGACCGTTGAGGAGAATAATGCAGCTGTCTCTTATAGTGGAAGCTGGACAGGGGCATCCTCTTCAAGTCTTTCAGGAGGTACGGCAAAATATTCCGTTATAAAAGGCAGCTCGGCAGAACTTAAATTTACGGGTGAAGAAGTCAAGGTCTTAGGCTACACTGGAAACAATAGAGGGAAAGCGGATATTTATGTAGATGGAAAACTTGTAAAGACAGCAGACCTCTACTCTAGCACCACAAAGTATAAAGTCACGCTCTATGAAGCAACCAATCTTACAAAAGGTTCTCACGTTGTTAAAGTGGTTAATAGAGGGGAAAAAACAGCAGCATCCACAGGGACGGGCATTACGCTAGATTCCTTTGTCATTAGCCAAAAATATGGCAGTTACCGGGTAGAGGAAAATACATCATCCGCAACATATAAAGGCACATGGAGCACGAATTCTTCTGCCAATCATTCTGGAGGCACAGCTAAATACTCAAGTGCCACAGGTAATTATCTGGAGTACACCTTTACAGGACGAGGAATCACGCTATTAAGTTACACGGGTCCGGATAAAGGCATGGCTGATATCTATATTGACGGAAAGCTCATGAAGACCGTGAATATGTATACAAGCTCCACCCAATACCAAGTCCCTATTTATAGTGTAAGTGGTTTATCGCTGGGTTCACACAAGATTAAGGTAGTAACTAAAGGAGCTAAATCAACAGCCTCTACTGGAACAATGATTAATGTTGATGCATTTGAGGTAAGTGCCTACTAAAGACAAATAGGATGGGTTCCTTTTCCTATTGTAAAGCTATTAGTATATGTTATAAATAAGCATCGCATTTTAGCGGTGCTTTTTGCATAGGTGAAAAGAGTCTCTCTTATTAATTCAAGAGAACGTCATTCGGTGAGTTAAATAGATTAATAGACGACCGTGAGGCCAAAAAAGACACCCCCGGGTAGTCAATAGATTGCTATAGACGACCGCCAAGGCTAAAAAGGAGATCCTCGGGTAGTCAATAGGGGTTATAGACGACCGAGCAAGAGAAAAAAGAGCCCCTGGGTAGTCAATAGGGGTTATAGACAACCGAGCAAGAGAAAAAAGAGCACTGAAGGTAGTCAAGAGAGGCTATTGACGACCGAGTAAGAGAAAAAAGAGCCACTCGGGTAGTCAATAGAGAGATTAATAGACGACCATTAAGCCAAAGGTGAAGCGGAAGCCGGAATGGCCAAAATAAAAAGGAATTGTGCCCATCACGGTAAAGCGGGAGCGTTCTTGCTTACTGCAAGAACGCCCTCCTTATATAGCACTTCAGCCATGGATGCAACTATAAATGTGAAAAGCGGGGATACCTTATTGAAGTTCCAAGCAATATAATAGATCCGTTTCAGAAATTAAAACAGCTAATAAATTATCAAGTGATCGACTCAACGTAGGTCAGAGTTTATATATCCCTGAAAAAAGCAAGGTTGTGGCTAAAACGAGCACCGGCCCGGCTTCAACCGTGTAAACGGGGATACTAGGGGTTACCTTCTTAAAGAAGCAATTTCTGATTGATTTTCAATCTCTATTAAGAATTCTGTAACCTTCACATTTGAGGGCATCAATGGATGATTTCGAATGACATGGACAATATTTTGCATACTGTTGGATGAAGTTGCGTTTCCCTCTAGCCATTCTCTCATGCTGCCCTGAGGAAAATCCGAAATACAATTTTTAAACAGATAATCCAAAGTTTGCAGTTTCTCTTGTAAACCTTTATTTTCATATAGTTCCGTAAGATTCTCTCTATTACTCTCTCGATCATCATTTGATACGGTTACGAATATTTCTTCAACATTTTCCTGATAAACCGCCATGATGATGTCCCGCATGAAATCACTGAATGGGGAAAGGGTGGGTTCATAACATGGCAAGATTAAACTATTCGGTTGAAGACTAGTAATCTTTTTCATGATACCTTCCGAATTTTGCTCCATTCCAATCACAAACAACACTTTTTTCTCTTCATCCATATTCATTAAGTTCACCCCATTGTTTTTATGACAGTATTTTTTCCAAATCTCCTGAAAGTTTAAAGACCATGACCCTTTCACCGGTTTGGGTGCTAATATCGGTATGAAAACTGATTACTTCCAGACCTGTTAACGAAAAGATAATACGCTTGATTTCTTCAAGACCGGATTCCACCAAGCTGTTTCGTATCTTTTTTATGGATAACAATCCCTCTTTATCCTGACATAGTGAATATTCAGCAGGGGTTAATATTCGATGCAATGTAACAATGATCATATCCCGTAAGATATCAGACTTAACCGATATTGAACCGCGCCCAAGGTAGCTTTTCTCCCATTGAGTTAATGCTTTGCTGATTTCAGCTTCAAGATTGCCTTTTGACTTATCCATATTGAGCCCTATCCCTTCTGTACAATTAATTGGGTATACACGATAATCGTTAGGACATAAAAATTTTTTTACATCGGCAGGCGCTAAGACCAACTCTTCCAATTTCCTTCTGGATCAATGGACGCAAGCCGAAGCCATCCGTTTTGAACCTTTTGTTGGAAGGTCTGATCCTGAATCAACAACCGTTCCACATATTCCTTTGGTGCTTGGATTACCACTAGCAGCCTTAGAGGGGAATGATAGACCTGATCATCCGATTGCATCACCGACTGCCAGGGAAGTCCTACTAATAAGTCACTGGCGTTCCCCTGCATGACTCCAATTCCTGCTGTCACCGTTTGGGTTGCTTTATTTCCGCTGCCATAATAATGAGGGGCAACGGCTGAAGCGTAATATTGCAGGTTAATCATCTGACAAACCGTTGCTGGTCCAGAAATAATGCCAGAAAGAAGAGAACCATCTTTATCCTTTTTCCAGTTATAGTTGTGTAAAAAGACTCTCCCCTCTAGATCGTGGTGCCGGGTCAGCTTTCGTTCCCCGATCACGAACGCGGCATTACCCGCTAGCCCCCATTCCGGACGTATCTCACTCCAATCCTCTGAAAGGCGCTCTGCTTCTGCTTTAGGGTTTTTGAAGCTACCCTTGAGGGCGGGCAATTTCGGGATACGCTCGGCGTTTGCTTCTTCACTAACCTTTGGCAGTACAGCTTGAATACGGGTAAAAGCTCCTTCAGCCGTATCTGAAAGTTTCGGAAGATAGACCCAATGTAATTCATCAACCGTTGTCATATGCTCCGCAGCCGCAAAGACGGTATCGTTCGGAATCGAAATTCCCTTTGACTCGAGGGACTTCCTTACATTTGGAAGGTTACACAAAGTGGCGAGCACTCGCGCATTAAAAGCACTTGATGCTCCACCGCATGCCCCGCAATCAAGAGAAGCGGCGTATGGATTATTTGTACTGTGGCTGCCATGTCCGCAAATCACCACGAATGGCGCGAAACGATCGGTGAGTCCGATCATTTTTAAAGCCTGTTCCACATACTGCACTTTCTCCTCCTCTGAAAAACCAATCGGTATCTCTTGTTTAGAGGTGTCGATCCGGTCAAGCGTTAAAGACGCCTCAGGTTTCGTCAACCATTTGTCAAGCAGGTTCTTAAAGAGGCGTCCTGTCCTTCTTGGCATAAAACTGCGGGTCAGCGTTTGCACACCTATCCATGGTCCGCTGATCTCTGGCAGCAACAAGCTTGCAGGCAGGTTGTGTTTCATCGTTTGAAACGTGCTCTTAAGAGAATATACTGTTTGCAGCCGCTGGTAAAATGGTTTCTGTTCAGATTCAGGCAAGTATTCTTTTACCTTGAATTGCGGCTTTGATATGACCGGCAGGGAAGGATGGCTATGTTCGCTTTCTAGTTTACAGGTTTCAATCGGCAAGCCGAAAAACCCAGCTGCTCCAAAGGTTTCAACACCATCTGCCTGTTCCAGTTTGCGGCGAAAGGGCTCTGACCGTACATCAATACAAAATACAAATTGTGCCAATGCCGGCTTTATTTGATCCGAAGTCTGCTGCTTCGAAATGATTTTTTTCATTAATTGATCTTCATATGTTTTTTCCCAAGCTTCCAGCCAAAGTCTATTGCGGATTATCTTATCAAAACGCCAAGCAAGGGTCAAACGAGCTTTTTGTTCAACAGAAGGCATCTGTGACCATGCACTGATTGGCAGGTTCCCCCAATGGAGCCAGGCAGCAATGAATGATTCTAGGAGCCCTTCATCCTCCTTTTTTTGCTTAGGAAAAGGAAGATGAGGATGAATCAATGCCAGCTCCATGGAAATTCGTACAGCCAAATAGTCAGTAAGCAAGGAGCTTTCCTTTATTTGTTGCTGCGACCGCCAAAGCAACGTTCCTGCCCATCCTGGCAAGGCAAGTAAATGTGCTTCAAGATAGGCTTGAACCTCTGAATCAGGTATTCCTAATTGAGTTAAGGCTTCTTTTAAAGCAATGTCAGCTGCTTTCGGCCAATTTTTTAGCTGCTTTCGTGCCTCAGGGCGTATGGCTGGGTCAAAGGAAACCATTCCACGCCATGCATGATAGAAACCTTCCTCGCGATTGGGCATAGACCAGACTGCCTGAGAATCATCCAAGAACAATTTACACCACTTAATCATATGGCGGTTAAGATCCTCTGAAATCCCCTCATCGCAAATCTGATCCAAACGCTGACTAAGGGTTTGCACGGATGATCTTGCCTTTATCGCTGACTGAACGCTGCTTAATTTCTTTGCGATTCTTTTTACTTCGGGAAGTACCGTCAAGTTGGAGGACGGCTGATCCTGCAAAAGGGCAGCGCGGCAAAACTGCTCTGCCGTCTCGCGTGGGAGTTTGAAGGACTGCTGATTTAGCCATTGCTGAAGTCCTTCTTCTAGAAAATTCAAATCAATTTCTCCCTGATTCCGTGCGGTCTGCAATACAGAATCATGGGGAAGTAGCTCTAGATCACAAATGTCTTTGAAGCGGCGTGCCGTTTGTTCAAAAGATTGCCATTCTAAGCCTGTCCAAGGGCTGCGTGCCGCAAACTTGCTAATTGGACCAAGTGGTGCGATGACTTCGCTCGCTGATTTTACTAAATCTTGAATATCAAGATCTTCAGATACCTTTTCCCATTGTAATGTTCTGGCTAATGTCGGTGTCATCTATATGACCTCCTATTAGAAAAATATTTCATCAAATATTTTGGATGGCTTTCAACTAAATCTTTGTGAGGCTCACCCAAATGAACGAGCCAAAGATAAATCACCGTGAATAAAGTGGAAGAACGATGGTTTGCTAACAATAAACCAAAAGAACTGCCGCCAAGCAAGATAAGCAGGACCAAGATGGCCGCAGGTATAGGTAGTTGACTTCCATTCAGAACTGTTTCATGTAACAGACTGTCTAATGCAGTATGGATAATGTTGAACATGAAGCCCGCTCCTAGAAGCAAAGTAAGTCCAGCCATTCGACCAATACGGCCGCACCCAAAAGCCACAAGTCCGTTCCAAGCAAATGTGACGGACCATCCTAAAATGAAGGTACTTATCATTTGATAACCCTCTCCATGAGAAGTAAGCCAATAACCAATCCCCGTAAGGAGACCTAAAATCCCTCCAGTCATGATCCATAAATAGGGCAACGGGCGGTTCTTAAAGGAAGACGGCTCCTTGTCATGAATCGCGGATCCGGACTGTAAGAAAAGGCTCGCTTTGAATAGTCCATGTAAAATAGCATGAACTATGGCTGCCAAATAGGCGCCTAATGCACACTGAATGAGCATGAACCCCATCTGGGCAATGGTTGAGCCAACCAACTGTCGTTTATAGTCTACATGGACCAGCATAATTCCGGTCCCCAGCAGCACGGAGATACTGGACAAAACGAGTAACATAATCTGTGCTGAATCGCCGCTAAAAAGCGGTGCGAAACGAGTCAGCATGAGACCGCCGGCATTCACGATACCAGCATGCATGACAGCTGAAACAGGTGTCGGAGCAACGACAGAGTCTAATAGCCAACGTTGGCAAGGAAACTGTGCAGATGGAATGACCATCGCCACGATCAAAAGGAGGTTCATACAGGTCCTCTCCCACGGGGCAAGTTGTGCTAAAGTGTTTTTCGCAAGGACAAGCGATAGCTGCCAATGTCCTGTAGCTTGTGTCATCCAGATAACAGCTAGCACCAAGATAAGCCAACTGAGTAAAAAGAATCGTCCTGAAATGTTTGCAGCCTTTCTGGACACCTGCCATTCTTTATTTAATCGAATAAGCCCTGTCAGTCCCAAAAGGGTAACCCCCCAACAGACCAACAAAAGGTGAAGATCATTACTGATCCAGGTAAGGGTATTTGCAGTCGTAGTGATGGTAATCAGGGTAAAATATTTTCGGTAAGAACGATCACCGAATAAGTAACGAACAGAATAGCGTTGGACAATTAACCCAATGGTAAGAACAAAAAGGGCTAGGAGCCATGATAGGGAATCAAAATGCCAAGGACCAAACATGAAAGATCCATTGTTAGAGACAAGCCCCAACAAGGCGACGATTGGAGGTAACGAAATAATACCGATGTGAAAACGAACAAAAGATAAGGGAATCCTTACGTATAGCAGGAATAGTGCGCTTAGCAAAGAAACTGCAAGCACGGAAAAAAAGACAGTTGGAAATGATATAATCTCAAGATAATGGAACACCTAACTCTCCCCCGTAAAAATAATAGATACAAAGTTTTTACTTCAATACAGTATTTTTCTGCTGAAAGGGCTTTAAAAAACAAAAAAACCGGCAATTTTTAAAGTGAATGGTCATTTTAAAACCATCAAACTTTGAAAATTGCCGGTTTACTTTTAACTGCCCAATTTGGCTATTAAATCGTCTACCTATTATCAAATTTTATTCCTTTTAAGTCGGAAGTATTTTTGATTGCTACTTTCACTAGATTTCCTTTTTCATAAAAGCCAATAGGAGATTATTAACTGTATGCTAAAGTGATCTATATGAATATGAAATTCTTTAATTATTATATTTATGCACTAAATATTACTCCTTTAAAAAAAAGGTGTCAAGTCTGCTTATGCGAGGTTTACTTATATTTGCCCTTTGTAAGATTCAAATTATAGGAATATCCGCTGGAATGCCAAATCGCACCTAAAGCCACAATCGTAAGTGCCTACTAAAACAAGAAGCTGACTCATACGGAGTCAGCTTTTTCTTATTGTTCAGACTATATATCAATCATGGTATGACCTCTATTAAGGTATAAAAAATGGCTTTGGGTTTAGAGCAGTAAGAAAGCTTGTTTGTGGATATATTTTTTTAATAACCTTTTGGAAACCAAAGTTAAAAATGCATCTGCAACGATTATTAAGAAAAAATGAAAGGATTTCACCTTAATTTTAAATACATCAAGATTTTTGTATAAAGCAGTTAAACATGCGAAACAACAAATTCAGCTTGTCCCTGCAAGAAAAACTGACGAACCCCTTGTGGCAATAGAAAATGGCTGCCCTTCGCTACAGCAAAAGACTTGTCAGCAATGGTGATCTCTGCTTTCCCCTCAATCACACTCACTTGTAAAAAGTCTTGTGTTAATTCACGAGATGCTTTCCCGTTCAATCGCCAATGATAAACGGAGAAGTATTGCTCCTCGACAAGTTTCTTTTCCACTAAATCCCCAAACACAGTTTCCGTTTGTTCTACCTTAGCATCCTGATGGGGAACGGTTGTTACTTGTTTGGCACGCACTAAATGTAATTCGCGTTTATTACCTGCTGCATCCGTTCGGTCATAATCATAAACACGATACGTGATATCCGAACTTTGTTGTGTTTCTAAAATGACAATGCCTTTTCCTATGGCATGAAGCGTACCACTAGGAACATAGACAAAATCACCGGCTCTTACCTTCACCCGTCTTAATAGCTTGTTCCATTCACCTTCATCGACGTTTCGCTCTAATTCTTCTCGTGAATGGGCATGATGGCCAAGCACAAGCTCCGCACCTTCTTCAGAACTCAACACATACCAGCACTCAGTCTTACCATATGGTACACCTTCCACTTCACGGGCATACTGGTCATTAGGATGTACTTGAACAGAAAGATCATCAGCCGCATCCAGTATTTTAACTAGCAATGGATACTCTTCTTGATTATCTAACTTTTTATTAAAAAGCTCACCATGTTTGTTCCAGGCATCAGCTAAAGTTCTCCCTGCAAGTGGACCATTAATAATCATGCTTGGACCATGAGGATGAGCAGAGATAACCCATGCTTCCCCTGTTTGCTCATCCGGAATATTATAATGGAATTCTGTTTTTAATTTTTGACCGCCCCAAATTCTCTCTTGAAAAACCGGCTGTAAAAAGATAGGTTCATTTTTGTACATAATATCCTCCCCTAGTTACGTTAATAGTAGAAATGAAGCATGAGAACCGTCCCCTTGCATCCTTTTTGCTGCCTTAATGAAATCCAGTAGTGAAACCGTTTCATGGTCTGCTATAATGAAAAGAATCGAGGTGAAATCTATGCGTTTTGAAGAACGAGTACATAAATTCGAATATAAGTTAAATGATACCGACGACCAAATTATTGAATATATTTTAAAGAATAAAGAGGAATTCACTAACCTATCGATTCAATCCGTAGCGGCAAGTCTATTTACTGTCCCCAATACCATTACAAGACTTTCGAAAAAGCTTGGATATGACGGGTTCTCGCACCTAAAAAATAGCATTAAGGAAGAACTCGAATCGTCCAAAGCTCCCGATGAGGAAAGTTCCTATTTTCTTATTCAAAAAACGTTCGAACTCATTGATATGGAACAAATTGAAGCGACCGCTAAAATGACGCATGATGCAAAGCATGTCTTATTCTTTGGTGTCGGTGATTCCGCTGATTTTTGCGAAATTATGGTGCGAAATTTACGTGTGGTGGGAAAAGCTGCAGAGCACTATATTCATCGCCATGAAATGCTCAACATGCTTGATCAAATGAACAAACAAGACGTTCTGTTTCTCATCAGCCTCTCGGGTGAAACCCCGCAAATCCTTGAGATGGCTGAACGAGCAAAACAAAGAGAAATTCCGATTATCTCATTAACACATTTTACTAGGAATTCTCTGCAAGAAGCAGCTGCTATCAATTTATATTGCTTTGCACCTAAAAAAGTAAAAAATGGTTACAATATAACCGACCGAACTCCGGTTATGATTGTATTACAAACATTATCGCAATTTTATTGGGATCACTTTTAAAAATGTGTACATATACACATGGAAACGCTTAATTGTAGTTTTACTGTGTAAAAATAAGAAGAATCGCTCTTCTTATTTTTTTTTTTGTTACGATTAATCCGTAAATGAAAACACTTTCACATATGGAGGTAATCAATATGCAACTTCAAGCACTTACCTCACCAAGCCTAATCAGTACTGGCCGTACCTTTAGCAGCAAACAAGAGGTTATCCAGTATTTAGTCAAACAGCTAGGTGAAGCTGGAAAATTACACTCTGAAGAAGAATATCTTCAATCTGTATACGATAGAGAAAAGCTTTCTCCAACAGGCTTTGAAGGCGGACTCGCTATTCCGCATGGAAAGTCTAAGGCCGTTAAGGAAGCCGCTTTTGCCGTCGCTACACTGAAAAAACCATTAACCGACTGGGAAAGTATTGATCCCAACAATGAAGTACAGCTTGTGATTCTGCTTGCCATTCCAGAAAATGAAGCGGGTTCAACCCACCTTACATTACTGGCTGAATTTGTAAGGAGATTATCAAACGAATCTTATAAAGATCGACTTCTACGAGCGAAAACAAATACCGAATTATTTGAGCAACTGGATAAAACAGAGGCTCAGGAAGAAACACGAGCAGGAAAGAAGTTGAACAAAACCATCTTAGCGATTACCGCATGTCCAGCTGGAATTGCCCATACCTATATGGCAGCAGAAGCTCTTATCAAAGCCGGAAAAGAATTAGGCGTCGATGTATTTGTGGAAAAGCAAGGGGCGAACGGCATTGAGGATCGCCATACAACAGCACTTTTGAAAAAGGCGGATGCGGTTATCTTTGCTAATGATGTGGCGGTCAAAAATGAGGAACGTTTCACGCATTTACCAAAGCTGAAAACATCTGTGGCAGCACCACTTAGAAATGCAAAGAAGTTAATAGAGGAAGCATTAGAAAAAGCAGAAGTAACACCGAAAAAGCAATACAATCCATCGCAAACCGCAGAATCTTCGCCAGAAGACGATGGAAAAAAATCATTTAAAACCGAAATCAAAGACTCAATTTTAACAGGTATTTCTTATATTATTCCAGTCATTGTGGCTGGGGGTATGACATTAGCCGTAGCGGTATTAATCTCGCAAGCGTTTGATCTCCAAGACGTGTATGCAAAAGAAGGTTCCTGGCTTTGGTTATTAAGACAACTGGGAGGCGGTATGCTTGGACAACTAATGGTGCCAATATTAGCCGCTTATATGGCCTACTCCATTGCGGATAAGCCTGCGCTAGGACCAGGTTTTGCAGCAGGTGTGGCCGCCAATCTAATTGGCAGTGGATTCCTTGGTGGTATGCTTGGTGGTTTCCTTGCTGGTTTCTTCTTGAAATTCTTAAAGAAACACGTGCAGCCAAAAGGAACATTTGCAGGGTTTATTAGCTTCTGGGTATACCCAGTGATAGGAACACTAGTTGTCGGATCTATCATGTTATTCGTCATTGGAAAACCACTTGCAATGATCAATCAAGGCTTAATTGATTGGCTTGGCAGTCTTTCTGGAGCAAATGCGCTTATCCTAGGAGCCATTCTTGGTGCCATGGTTTCATTTGACTTAGGCGGACCAGTGAACAAGGCAGCCTATACATTCTGTATTGGGGCAATGGCAAGTGGTAACTTTATCCCTTACGCAGCCTTTGCATCAGTAAAAATGGTTTCAGCCTTTTCTGTAACTGCGGCAACGATAATTGGGAAAAAGTATTTTAACAAACAAGAACAAGAAATTGGCAAGCAAACGTGGCTGCTGGGTCTGGCTGGGATTACAGAAGGAGCCATTCCGTTTATGATTAATGACCCATTACGTGTCATTCCTTCCTTAATTGCTGGCTCAGCCGTCACAGGGGCAATTGTAGCCTACTTTAATATTGGTTTAAATGTACCAGGTGCAGGAATTTTCTCCTTAGCCTTACTAAAAGGACAACCTGCACTAATGGCTGCAAGCATTTGGCTTGGAGCAGCCTTAATCGGAGCTGTTATTTCAACGATTCTATTAATTTTAACAAGAAAAAGTAAAGTGAATAAGGAAAAAAAAAGTAGCATTTCGACACGAAAAGCAGCCTAAGTTGTAAAAAAATATTTGGTACCTAGAGATTACGCATCTAGGTACCATGGATATTTGGAGGACATCATGAAAAAAGTTCATATCGTACCCCATATGCATTGGGACAGAGAGTGGTACTTTTCAACCGAAGAGTCTCGAATCTTATTAGTTAATAATATGGAAGAAATTCTGAAAATGCTTGAAACCAATCCCGATTATCCCTATTACGTTTTAGATGGTCAAACCGCTATTCTTGAAGACTATTTTGCGGTTAAACCAGAAAATAGAGAACGGGTGAAAAAACTTGTCCAAGAAGGCAAACTGATCATCGGCCCATGGTATACACAAACAGATGAAATGGTAGTTGGCGGAGAATCCATTGTTCGTAATCTACTCTACGGTTTAAAGGACAGTGAAGAATTTGGCTCTCCGATGAAGATTGGCTACTTGCCCGATTCCTTTGGCCAATCTTCGCAAATGCCGCAAATTTTAAATGGGTTTGATATTCAATACTCTATCTTCTGGCGCGGGACATCCGAACGTCATGGTACAGATAAGACAGAATTTTACTGGGAAAGTGATGAGGGATCCAAGGTTTTAGTTCAGCTATTCCCGCTTGGATATGCGATTGGTAAATACCTGCCTGAGGACGAAGAAAAACTTCAGGAGCGTATTGATAAATACTTTACAGTGCTTGACCGTGGAGCGACCACTGAAAATATCATTCTCCCAAATGGTCACGATCAAATGCCAATTCAGGAAAATATTTTTACGATTATTGAAAAACTAGAGCGCCTATACCCTGATCGTAAATTTTTCCTGAGCAAATATGAAAATGTATTTGCCGAAATTGAAAAAAGCCAATCCTTGCCAACCATCCAAGGCGAATTTTTAGACGGAAAATACATGCGTGTCCACAGAAGTATCTATTCTACACGGATGGATATTAAAGCGGCGAATGCAAGAATTGAAAATAAAATTACGAACATCCTTGAACCATTAGCATCCATTGCTTATACACTTGGCTTCGAGTATCATCATGGCTTGATTGAGTTAATTTGGAAAGAAATCATGAAAAACCATGCCCATGACAGTATCGGCTGCTGCTGCTCCGATAAAGTTCACCGTGAAATCCTGAATCGATTCTTCTTAGCAGAAGAAAAAACCGATCAACTGATTGAACACTACAAGCGCAAAATCACCGATTCAATCGACACGGATCGCAAGGAAGATCGCTTAAATGCATTTAACATGCTTCCATATGAACGAAATGAAGTAGTGACCACAACCGTTATTACAAAGTTGCCTTCCTTTACATTAGAGGATGCCGATGGAAACATCATTCCATTTGAAGTTTTGAATAAAGAAGAATTGGATCCTGGCTTGATTGACCGGCAAATTGTTCACTATGGTAACTATGATCCTTTCTTTCAATATACTATCCAACTGAAAGATTCCATCCCTGCAATGGGGTATAAAACCTACTTTATCGTCAGCGCAGATAGCACAACGGCGAATACCCTTTCTGCAAAAGATATGGTAGAAACAGATTACTATAAAGTCTCAGTGAATCCTAATGGAACGTTAAAAATTTGGGATAAGCAGCTGGAAAAGGAATTTAATAATGTTCTGCTGTTGGAAAACGGCGGCGATGATGGTGACGAATATGACTTCTCGCCTCTGCCAAATGAAACACTTATTTACAGTGATCATGCCGAAGCCAACATAAACATGACTCAGAATGAGTTACAAGCACAAATAGATATTCAGTTAAAGCTCGAAGTACCTGGCAACTTAGAAAATCGAAAAAGCAATACCATCGACCGATTTGTAGAGGTAGCTTGGAAAATTACGATTCCGAATCATCAGCCAGTCATAAAAGTCGACGCAGAAATCGATAATCAGGCGAAGGATCACCGCCTTCGTGTCCTAATTCCAACAGGAATTGCTTCCTCTGTTTCCGTCTCGGACAATCAGTTTGGTCACATTAAGCGTGATGTGTATGATACAGCAATGGAGGTCTGGGAAAAAGAAAATTGGGACGAGCGACCAGATTCCATTTATCCGATGCTCTCTTTTGTTGGTTTATCAGATGAGGAACATGGGGTAAGTGTGTTAACCAACAGCACACGTGAGTATGAGATCATTGGAGAGAATTATGATACGATTGCGATTACCTTATTCCGGAGTGTTGGTGTATTAGGAAAAGAAGAAATGCTGAGAAGACCAGGCCGTCCATCCGGCATTAAACTGCCTACACCTGACTCACAAATGCTTGGTAAGCTGAACCTGGACTTTGCGATTACCACACATAAAGGCACGGTTTCAGCAGCAAACACAGGCAGGATGGCGAAGGAATTTACTACACCTATCCAGACATATAATAAAATACCGTATAATGCGATGAAACTAAATCCATCTGGTATACCGACACCATTATGCTTTAGTTTGCTGCAAGAAACGAGTCCTACTGCTGTGTTAAGTACATTAAAAAAGGCCGAAAAGGAAAATAGATTAGTCCTACGTTTCTATAACCCGACAGAACAAGATATACTTTCATCATTTACCTTAAAAGGTTCAGTTGAACAAGTACATGAAGGAAACTTAAATGAAAAAGCCATTGCTCCAATGGAATTAGAAAATAGTAGCTTTACTATGTCATTAAAACGGAATCAGGTAAAAACAATATTAATTAAATAATCTCTAAAGAAAAAAGCCTAATCTCTCAAATATTGGAAGGATTAGGCTTTTTGTCTATGAAAACTAGTTACACATTTGATGCTCCGTCTCAACGGTCGAAGGGAAGGAACGATGGTGGCCGTACGGTGGATAAGGCCCCGGATCAAGAGTCGAAGGAAAGGAATTGATGGCCGTACGGTGGATGGGGTGCCGTCTCAACAGTCGAAGGAAAGGAATCAATAGCCGTAGAGGGATGAGGCGCCGTCTCAACGGTCGAAGGAAAGAAACCGATGAATGTACGAGGGTTGAGACCTCGGCTCAAGAGTCGAAGGAAAGGAATCGATGGCCGTACAGGGTATGAGGCCTCGGCTCAAGAGTCGGAAGAAAGGAAACGCCGGCCGCACGGGGGATGAGGTCCCCACCCAACAGGTCATTTCCGAGTCAATAAAAAAACTGAAAGGAGTACCCTTTCAGTTTTTTACCGCCTACTATTGGAACAACCGCTGAAACAACCAAATCGTTCCCAACGCAACAATCGCATACGAACCATAGGTTACAATTTTCCCAGAGTTTCTAAGCTTAAATAGATAAGATAACAACGGCAGCAACAATAAAACAATCGTCAATTGGACAGCTTCAATGCCCAGGTTGAAATTAAGCAGCGCCACGGCCAGATGGCTCTTCGGAATGCTCATCTCTCGTAAAATCGTCGCAAACCCAAGACCGTGAATCAAACCAAACAAGAAGGTGATACTCCAGCGATAGCGGATCTCTTTTCTAAAAATATTCTCAGCTGCCACATAACAAATACTAAAGGCAATCGCGGCCTCAACAAACCGGGACGGCAATGTAAACCATCCTAAAACAGCCAAGCTGAGCGTAATACTATGCGCAATCGTAAAGGCCGTAACAATCGCCGCATACTGTTTAAAGGTTTGCTTCCGCAATAACAAGGCAAGCAAAAATAATAGGTGATCATAGCCAGTTAAAATATGAAGCATTCCAAGTTTAAAAAAGGAAAACCATGACGTTGCCGCCGTTTTTTCAACAGGCTTTTCCGCCCGCGAAGGCTGCTGCACCTGTGTAGTGTCAGGCTGTGCCGTTTGGCCTTGCTCCTGCTGAACCTCGGTTACCAAAACCGTCCAGGTCCGCTCTTTTCCTTGTAAGACACCTTCACTAGATTCGCCATAAATCGAAGCCGTGATCAGGTCAACATAGTTAGTACCTGTGTCATGATAATAAAAACCATCATTATAATTAATGGTATCACCCGGTGAAAAGGCCGGGAACGTCATATAAGTAGATAAATATTCTTTATTTTCCTTTTTTACAAGCTTCATAGATTCAATCGTAGCTGTTTGTTCCTTATTTCCTTTATCAAGGGTAAGGCCTTCCTCGATTAACTCTTCTAAATGATGTTTATTCTTGTTAATTTCTGATTTTTCAAGGACAAAGTTTTTATTTGCATCTAGACCGGGTATTAATTCTATAACGGATAGAGTGTCAAGGGTAAATACCACTTCTGTGTGGTTACTGTCCACAGTCATTTTTGTATAACTCGCACTATAGGCATGGGCAGATGCTTTAGAAGGAATCGTTATCCAAACTAATAGAATAATCGATAACAAGATCAAAGTTATTGGTCTAAAAGTATAGAAATTTCGGTTTTTGTTGCAAAGATTACCCACAGTATTCCTCCTGAAATTACTATTTGTAAATAATATTATTAATGGGAATTGATAGGGTTTTATTCCAATCCTACTTCTATATAATCATATCCTAATCGCATTTGTACACATGGAATTAAATTCTTGTCCAAAAATCTGTCACACTTTCTATCTTTCTATTTAGAAATTTTGTAGAATAATGATGTAATTTAAATTATTCAGAAAGAAGGGGGACTTGGGGCTGCTTTTTTTAAAAAATATATATATAAAAGGGTGGAGTTTGAATGAAGGGGAAGAGTAAGAGGTTCAAGCGTTGGACGAGCTCGTTTATGGCAGCGCTTCTATTGATTAGCACGTTTTTGCCGAGTAGTTTCATAGGCAGAGCGCATGCAGAGCAGGCTGACCATGTCGTTATCTCTCAAGTATATGGGGGTGGAGGTAATAGTGGCGCCACTTATTCGAATGATTTTATTGAATTATACAATCCAACTGATAGCGATGTATCCCTAGAAGGATGGTCTGTTCAATGGGCAAGTGGGACAGGCACTACATGGGCGGTTAATCTTCTATCAGGGACAATTAAATCTCACGGATACTATCTAATCCAGGAATCCGCAGGAACAACTGTAAAGGATAAACCCCTGCCAACTCCAGATGCAACAGGTCCTTTTACAATGGGAGCAGGCTCTGGGAAAGTGGTACTAGTTAATTCAAATAATACCGTTTCAGGACAATCTCCAACAGGTGTAATCGATTTTGTATCGTATGGTAATGGTTCTAGCGGTTATGAAGGGTCTGGACCAACAAAATCACCATCTGCAAGCTTAAGCGTAATCCGCATACCATATGCCAATACAGCACCAGCTCAAGGTCTAGGCAATGCCTGGGATTCAAATGACAACGCAACGGATTTTGTGACAACTACTCCCAATCCAAGAAACAGCCAAAGTCCTGTAGAAGCCCCAATGGTCCCAGTAACCAGCTTACAGCCAAAAGGTTTGAACATTCAATTCTTACAAGACGGTACAACTGGAATCGTAACAGGGAAACCAGAAGCAGTAGAACCAGGTTCAATCGTAAAAGTATATGAAACCGCAGCAAAAGGAACGGCCCTTGGTACAGCCACTGCCAATGCTGACGGTTCATTTAAAGTCGATATCACTAAAACACTATCCTCTATATATGTTGCTGCAACACAAGCGGGTCTAGCCGAAAGTGCAGCGATCCAAATCGATGTCGCAGCGGCAAGTACATCAGTGGCACAAGCAAAATTAAGCTACGTCGTAGCGAACGGTATTGGTACTTTAGTTGGCGGCGCCGGTGCTGCAGCGGCTAACGCCAACATCAATGTTTACGCAAATGAAGCAGCAACAGAAAAATTAAACACACAAGCTGTGACAGCAGGAACAGGAGGAGACTTCTCCGTTACAATTAACAACGCTCCTAACACCGTGTATGTCACACAAATCACCAGCTCGGCAAAAGGAATCATGCTGCAGAGCAATCCTGTATCAGTCTCAAAGGCTGACACAACTGCAGTGACAAAGATTGCCGAAGTTCGGACATCCGATACAAAAGGACAGCCAGTTAACCTTAATAAGTACTTTACCATTGAAGGTATGGCTACCGTTGATAACCAAATTCTTGGAACCCAGAAGCAAAACTTCTATATTCAAGATGATACAGCGGGTATCAACATTTTTCATACTTCCCTAGATTTAGGTTATCAGATCCTTAAAGGAGATAAGGTCCGCATCACAGGGAAAGTCCTAGTCTATAATGGCTTAACCGAATTCGAACCTACTTCAATTGAAAAAATAAGCGAAGGAAACCCAATTCCAGCAGCTAAAACATTAACAATTGCTGATTTAAACACCTATGCAACAGCGGAACCGTTAGAAGGAAGCCTTGTAACGGCAACAGGAAAAGTTTCAGCAGTGGCTGCTTCAGGTGCCAACTATAACGTTACCTTTGTCGATGATAACAATAAAACCACGACACTAAGGGTAATGGGAGCAACAGGAATTAAACCAGATACAGATCTTGTAACTGGAAAAAGCTATACTGTGACAGGTGTGTTAGGCCAATATACAACCAACGCATCAGCAACAAACGGTTATCAGCTTTACCCTCGTAATGTCAAAGATATTGCGCCAATGTTAGGCATATCACATACACCATTAACTCAAAGTTTTAATGGCGCAAATGTCGAGTTTGAAGCGAATGCCGACGGGGCGGAATCTGTAAAGGTTTATTACAGAGCAACAGGCACCACCGACTTCACTGCCTTGCCAATGGTCAATGGCGGAGATGGACGTTATACAGCCACACTAACAGCTGCAAACGTGCCGCAAAACGGTTTCGAATATTACATTGAAGCAAAAGCAGGTACACAAGTTCAAACTTCTGGTACTAGTGACGTTCCATATCCAGTAACCTTAATCGAGGATACAGAAGGACCAGCGATTACAGGTATGACACCACAGGACACAACAAAAGTAGAAAGCCCAACACCAGAGATTTCTGCTTTTATTGATGATCCAAGCGGCGTCGACGAAACAACAGTTCAAATGTGGCTGGACAGCAAAGAGCTAACCGCTCCAGCAGCAACCATCAGCAAAACACAGGTAAAATATATACCTGAACAAGACCTTGCGCTTGGAACACACATAGTGAAGGTTACAGCAAAAGATACAAAAGGCAACCGAGCAGAAAAAACATGGACATTTGAAGTGGTACCACGTTTTACAGGCGGTAATCACTACCGCGGTACAACGCATAACCACACAAACATTTCCCATGACGCAGCAGGTACTCCTGAGGATGCATTAAAAGCAGGAAAATTCCATCATTATGATTGGTTTGCTTTCTCAGACCACTCACATGATATCGACCCTGAAAAGTTGGGAACAGACACGGTTGTTCGTAAAACAGCAGATGGCAAGGATGTACCAGAACGTTCAGGCGGATCGGACTGGCAATTAACAAAAGATCTAGCTAAACAGTACACAACCAATGATTATGTCGTATTCCCGGCGTTTGAGATGACCTCAACAACATGGGGACACTCCAATATCTTCGGTACCGATAACTTTATCGACCGAAATATTAACGGCAAGCAGTACCAAGACTTAAGCCAGTACTATGCATGGGTCATGACATACGACGACATCGTCGGTCAATTCAACCATCCAGATATGTCAGCCAATGCGTTCAACAACTTTAAACCATACGATGCCAATGTAGATAAGCTATTTACAATGTTAGAAGTAGGTAATGGGTCCGGACACTACGGCTATGCCAATGCGGAAACGAAATTCTACTCTGCCTTAGATTTAGGCTGGCATGTCGCACCAACGTATGGGGAAGACAACCATGAAGGAACATGGGGTCAAGTCAATGCCCGTACAGTTATCGTGGCGGACGATCTTTCGCAAGCATCCCTGCTTCACTCAATGCGCAATATGCGCGTGTACATGGAAGAAGATCCTAACTTCACGTTAGACGTATTAGCCAACGGCTACTACATGGGTTCAACAGTCGACAGCAAAACCCTAAAATTTGATATTAAGGGAAGCGACTTAGTAACGGAAGCTCATAACGACACGGATTATAGCTATTTACCAACAAGCTACAAATCAGATGATAGAATCCAAAAAGTAGAACTCATTACAAACGGCGGTAAAGTAGTCGATTCTTATGAGCCAATGACGAAAGACTTCTCTTGGAAACCAACCTATACGGTTTCAGGCGGCCAGCAATGGTTTGTTGTAAAAGTAACCCAAATGGACGGCGAAAGAATTTATTCTTCACCAATCTGGTCAAAAGAAGAACCAGTCGACGTAAAAGTAAACAGCATTGATATCGACGGCGGCGTCATCATTGGCGGCAACCCGGCAACCTTAAAAGCTACCGTTGCGAACAATGGTACACAAGTCGTTAAAAACCTAAAAGTCGATTTCTATTATGACGAAGTAAAGCAAGACAATTTGATTGGAACGAGCACGATTTCTTCGATCCTAACGAAAGCTTCAGCAACAGCGTCTGCCACATGGGCGACTCCGTTGATAGGTGATCACAAAATTATTGCGGTTGTTACTTCCCTAGATGGTCTCGATTTAGGCGATACGAAGTTTGTTTTACCAGTAAAAATTAAAGAGCCGCTTGGCGTGAAAGTATTAATCGATGCCAACCACGGCAATGAAAATACATCAGGTGACAGCGGAACGTATAAGGACAACTTAAAAGCCTTTACACTGATGCTTCAAAAAGAAGGGTATACGGTTGTTGAAAACAAAGCAGCCCTTACAGATGAAACGTTGAGCGGTGTGAAGGTATTAGTACTCACTCATGCAAGAACAGCCTTAACAGCAGCAGAAAATGCAGCTGTTGCAAAGTTTGTAAAAAATGGCGGTTCCTTATTGATGGCTGGAAAAAGTAATAACAGCACAGACCCAACGATTAATAACGCCCTTCTTGGCGAGATTGGTTCGGCCATCCGCATGGGGAACGACGGTGTCTTTGACTTAAGCAAGAGCGGTAACTTCTGGAGCGATCCGACGGTCAGCCCATATGCAGTCCGAGTGCATCCTGGACTAGTGTCAAACTTAATTACCGACCGCGTATCGTTTATTGATTACTACAGCGGAACAAGCTTATCAGGGGTCGATAATAAGGCGTTAACAGACGGCGGTAAAGTAACCATCCTTGCAAAAGGAAATGAAACCACATATCAAGGCAATATTAAAGGTGGCTACAGTTATGATGCGGTTTCCGATGAAACAGGCGGTTCTGCGATTCCGTTAATTGCATCTGAGGAAATTGGTTCGGACGGACGTATCGTCGTTTCCGGTATGAACATCTTTAATGACAAGCAAATGGACGAATCATATGAGCCAAAAGGAAATGATGAATTCACGTTAAACGCCATAAACTGGCTGGCTCATCGCGAAACGAAAGTGTCTAAAATTGCCGAAGTACGATCGCTGGAAGATGGCATAGATGTAGTCGTAGAAGGTACGGTTACAACTGCCGCAGGCAATTTCTTTGATGCGTTCTATCTGCAGGACGAAACAGGCGGTATTATGGCATTCCAAGAAGTTCCTGAAGGCTCATTGAAACTAGGCGATAAAGTACGTGTTCATGGACACATCAAGACATTTGAAAATAACAAAGAATTAGAGTTTACTAGCTTTGCAAGTGACGTTATTAAAATTGGTTCAGGGGATCCAGTCCAACCTAAGACAGTGGCTACTGGTGAAGCGACCAGTGCTGCCAACCAAGGATTACTGGTTAAGGTAACAGGAACGGTTAAATCAAAATATGATGATAATTCTTATGTAATCAACGATGGTTCAGGAGATGTATTAGTCTTTACAGACGGATATATTGTCAACCAAAGCGGTCCTGTTCCTACTCTTAAAGTCGGCGACACGTTAGAAGCAGTCGGTCTTTCTGGGGCATTCTCAGAAGGCACACGGATCCGTGTCAGAGATACAAAAGAATTAGTTGGTTTCGATAGAACCGCACCAGAAGCACCAGTGGTAAATGGTGTAACTGATCAAGCTGTTGCGATCACTGGAACAACGGAAGCCAACGCGAAAGTGGAAGCAAAAGTGGATGGGAATTTACTTGGCTCAGCAACAGCGGGTGAAGATGGTAAATTTACAATCTCGATTGCAACGCAATCAGCAGGAACTAAAATCGCGGTTATGGCAACAGATGCTGCTGGCAATCCGAGTACAGCAACGGAAGTAACCGTAAGCGATGTAACAGCACCAGACGCACCAGTCGTAAACCCAGTAAACGATAACGATGTCCTGATCACTGGTACTACAGAAGAAGGCGCAACTGTATCAGCCAAAGTAAATGGTGAAGAAATTGGCAAAGCTACAGCCGTTTTTGGTGGCACATACAGCATTAGTATTGCTAAGCAAGCAGCTGGGACGACGATTTCTATTACTTCAGTTGATGCAGCAGCTAATGTAAGTACAGCAACTGAGGTAAAAGTTACAGATGAAAAAGTAACAAAAGTAAGTGTAACAACAGCTAAGCCTGGTATACAGGTATTCAAAGAAGACATTCAATTTATCGCTACCTCAGAGGGAAGCAGAACTCCTGAATATCGATTCTCGATCATTGATAAAAAGGGAGATGTTATCTACACGCAAGCTTATGGGGCAAGCAATACATTGAAATGGACAGCCAAAAGTCCGGGCACCTACACCATTATCGTTGAAGCAAAAGACATGTTTAATACGGGATTATTCTCGTATTATTCTGAAGCTAGTGCGGAAATGAGTTTTGATGTAGCAGCGGGTAAAGGTAATAACAAATAACTCATTTAAGGTGGAAAGAGTAGAATCATTACTCTTTCCACCTTTTTTCTTACTCAGGCCCTTGCTTTAATATGTTGCCCTGTACAAAGTGTGAACTACGGACAGGCTTTGGAAAATCAAGGACCATTGAGTCCGAACCTGAGTAGACTTCGGACAGTTTTTGAGAATTCAAGGGCCATTGAGTATAAACCCAGTTTATTGAGCCCTAGGACAATAAAACCAATTAACCTAAATCATAGAAATAGGAAACCATTCTTTAACAAAGGGGATTATAAATCCATTGTATGAGGCCCTTGGATGGAAGCACAGGAACCGTCCCCAGTGGCAGGTAAATCCGGAACCGGTAGGCAAATCTTCGAAAGTGTCCGGTAAAATTCCAAATTTGGCAGGTAAATCTCCGAAAGTGTCCGGTAAAATTCCAAATTTGGCAGGTAAATCTCCGAAAGTGTCCGATAAAAATCCAAACCTGTCCGGTAAATCTCTGAAACTGGCAGGTAAATCCGGAACCGATAGGCAAGTCTTCGAAAAGCACCAGAACCGTCCCCGCGCTTTCTTACATTACCTTACATCTTTCTTAAATCTACAAAAATGGGAATATAGGACAATTTACCTCAGTATATTAGACTCGTATGGTTCTTACATACGATATTACTGATGGGAGAGATGGTATGAGAAAGAAGACAACGGCTTTACTAGTAAGTGTGGGGTTGATTTTTTCTAGCATCCCTGCGTTTGCTGCAGGAAATCAATCAGACGGTGGACCTCAAAATGTCAAAAAGGCAACACAAAAATTCAACTCGGTGATTCAAATTCCGGAACAAAGTCCTCAAAGCAAAAAGGTAAAGGCCACTTATAAAAACGATGCGGGTAAAAAGCATAAAGAGGGAGAAGTCATCGTCAAGTTTAAGAATGCCTACACAACAGAAAGTTTAGGGGCTCTTACAACGAAACTTAGTTTGAAGACGAAAAAGAATCTAGGTAATAATAATACGAAAGTCGTAAGCTTCAATAAGAATATTCCAATTGAACAAGTGCTTAAATCTTTAAATGATTCCCCGCTAATAGAGTATGCGGAACCAAACTACCTGATTAAACCAGATGCGGTTTCTGATCCATTGTACGGCGAATTATGGGGAATGAAAAATACGGGTCAGAACATTCAGGGGGTTACAGGTAAAGCAGGTATCGATATCGGTGCGGAGGGCGCTTGGGCGATAACAAAGGGTAGTTCAAGTGTCGTCATCGGTGTCATTGATACCGGAGTAGACATTAACCATCCGGATTTAAAAGCGCAAATCTGGAAAAACCCTGGCGAAGTGGCAGGGGACGGCATTGACAATGATAAGAACGGTTACGTAGATGATGTCAATGGCTGGGATTTCTATAACAACGATAACTCCGTTTATGATGAAGCTGATGGGGATGAACACGGTACCCACGTCTCAGGAACCATTGCAGGAACAGCCAATACCACAGGCGTAATTGGTTTAGCGCCAAATGTAAAAATTATGTCACTTAAATTCCTGGGACCTGATGGAGGATATACAGACGATGCGATTTTAGCCGTCAATTATGCCAAAGCAAAAGGGGTAAAAATCACCAACAACTCCTGGGGTGGAGGAGGCTTCAGCCAAGCCTTATACGATGCCATTAAAAACTCTAACTCCCTGTTCTTAGCAGCTGCAGGAAATGATGGAACGAACAATGATTCATCACCACACTATCCATCAAACTATGATTTGCCGAATATTATATCGGTTGCCGCCCTTGATAACACTGGTAATCTAGCGTATTTTTCCAACTACGGTGCCACATCAGTTGACATTGCTGCTCCTGGTCAAGATATCCTAAGTACAGTTCCAGCGTGGTTTGGAGATTATACCTATGCCTACGATTACTTCAGTGGTACTTCGATGGCAACGCCGCATGTCACTGGGGAAGCGGCATTAATTCTTAGTAAGTTTCCAACCTATACTTCAGCGGTAATCAAGGATGCGATTCTGAAAAAGTCAACCGCTCTTTCTTCACTGAGCGGGAAGATATTAACGGGTAGTATGGCTAGAGCAGACAAGGCGCTTGTGGTTCAATCAGACAATGACATCCCAGGCATTGCATTCCCAGGCACCAGTGTGACCAATACGCTAAGTTCTACAACAGACTTGGATGATGTTTACTCAATTAATCTAGTGAAGGGTCAAAAAATCACGGTAACCTTGTCCGGAGCAACGGGTACGGATTTTGATATCTACCTATATAATAGCACTGCGACAACGGTAAAAAGCAGTGCGAATATCGTCGCTTATTCCGAAAAGGCAGCCACATCAAGTGAGACCTTTACGTACACAGCTCCAGCAGATGGCAAATATTATTTGGATGTTTACGCGTATAAGGGAGCAGGCAGCTATACAGCAACCCTAAAAACCGATCCGATTGCCGGTGCTGGAACCTATGAAAATACGGCCAAGCAAATTGGTTATACTCCTTCATGGAGTACGGTATCCAATACAAATGCCTCAGGTGGATCCTATGCTGTGACCAACGTAGCCGGAACCAAGGCCCAGTTTACCTTTAATGGAACATCTGTAACGATAACTGGTACAAAATATGCAAGTCAGGGATATGTAAAGGTAACGTTAGACGGCGTAAGTACACAAGTAAGCCTTTATTCCGCTAGCACACTCTACAAGCAGAACTACTATACGAAAACAGGGCTCACCTCAGGCAAGCATGTTCTCACGATTGAATGGACAGGGAAATCGGCGACAGGCGTGAAAAAGTCCGCAACCGGAATCAATCTCGATAAAATAACTGTAAAATAGTAGATTTAATAACCTTACCGGTTTTAAAAAACCGGTAAGGTTATTTTTTGAGGACCTTTATACAATAAATATGAAAATTATTGTGATAGGAAAGAGAATATGTATTTTACTAATCAGTGCCGACAATTTCTGTAACCATTAATTAAATATCTACAATTCATTGACAGTCGCCTGTAGCAGACGGCTGTATTTTTTTGAAAATTCCAAACTTCTTATTCTCTAAAAATATTATTATGGTAAAATATAGTATATGAAAGCGCTAAACTTCAGTAGAGTGGGAAGGAGTTATCATGAAGAAACTATTAATGATGGTAGTAATCGCCTTTGTAATGTTAGGATTTATGCCTAACCAGGGGTCAGCAATTGGAGTAGAACCCCAAATGCAAGTAAAACTAGTTAATTATTTAGCAAACAAAACGAGTATCTCGTTAAAGGTAACAGGAACCTACTATTTAAATGGGACAACCACCCGTTTAAGTGCAGCAAAAACCTACACGTTAAAGTTAGTAAACCAAAAGAACACGGATGGGAGTATCAAGCCATACATAAGTTTATACGATGGTTCAACAAGACTATCCTTAAGAGACAACATATCAATAAAGACGAGCAGCCGGAATGATACGGCTACGTTAAGTAACCATACATACTTAGGGAATTTTAATTTTTCTGTAGACAATGGACGCTATGTAGGGGTAACCAATACGGTCTATCTAGAAGATTATCTGAAATGTGTCGTTCCTTCCGAAATGTATGCCTCATGGAACAAGGAAGCGCTGAAATCACAGGCGGTAGCAGCGAGATCTTATGCCTATTACCGTTTAAATAAAGTGATCAATGATACGACTACCTACCAGTTCTATGATGGAACAGCCAGACTACATCCTAATTCTACGGCAGCAACCCAGGAAACGGCGGGTCAAATCGTTACCTATAATGGAAGTGTCATAGATACCTTATTTTCTGCTTCGAACGGCGGAATGACGGAAAGCAATTACAATGAGTTCGGAACCCCTGCACTTCCATATTTTCCGGTTCATCGAGATAGCTTTGATACAAAAATAAAGTGGAACCCAATTATACATAAACAACAAATCAATACTACTGGATTAGATCTCTTGAATCCCGAAAAATGGTGGGATCAAACATATGAAGCGGATCAAACCATCTCTAAAAATATTAAAACATGGCTATCCCAGCATGGTTATAGCAATAAACAAATAAAGATTATCAGCATCCCCAAATTGACTTTCTATGACAAGACCACAAGCGGCCGGGTCACAAGAGGGGATATTCAGTTCCGCTTTTATGTCAAGGGCAAAGTGGATTCAACGGGTAAGCTTCAGCTGCAAACGATCAGCTATACGGGTGTGATTGCTGATAATGTTCGTAGTATTATTGGAAAAGATGTGATTCCCAGCACGTTAATCTCTAACATGACACAAACTAGTTCTGCCTATTCCATTACAGGAACAGGTAAAGGCCATGGGGTAGGTATGAGTCAGCATGGTGCTAATAACCGTGCGAATGCAGGGTCTAAATACAATAGTATCTTAACCTTTTATTATCCACATACTGTTGTTTCTAAGGTATATGTTTTAACAGCCAATTACTAAAGGATAAGACATAATTTTTACAAAAAAAGGACAGAGATCATTTGATTTCTGTCCTTTCTGTTCGTTCTTCCTTTTTTCTTGTATTCTGACGGAATACACGGTTTAAAAATATGGGTATAGCTAACATTCGCTTAGATCTAGTCGGCTCCTTAAATAACCTATACAGCCATTCGAGATTTAAATCAATGATAAATTTAGGAGCGCGTTTATTGACACCAGCCCAAATATTTAAACAACCGCCAACCCCGATAAATACACCTTTATTAACCTTATGAAGGTTTTTTGATATCCACTTTTCTTGTTTGGGGAATCCTAACCCAACAAAGATGATATCAGGTTTACTCTGTTGAATTTCATTGATAATTTCTTGGTCATCATGAAAGTATCCGTGGTGAAACCCGGCAATCTCGATATGTGGAAATGCTTTTTTGATATTTGACGCAGTCATATCTATTATATCTGGTTTAGTACCTAATAAATAAATTTTATAGTTTTTCTTATTAGAAAGTTCCAGAAGCCTGGACATCAGGTCAAATCCGGTCAGCCTTTCCTGAAGATGCTGACCCAAGATTTTAGATGCAAGGATAATACCGACACCGTCCGGAATGATATAATTGGATCTTTTCAAAACCTTTTCATAGTCAGGATTCGATTGTGCATACGTAATAATCTCTGGATTAGCAGTAACGATAAATGTTTTTTGAGCAAGCTTGATTCTGGAATGGACCTCGTTTACGAGCTCATCCATCGAATTATTTACAAACTGGTATCCCAGCACTTCTCTAAAGTTGAGCATATATCACAAACTCCTAATCCAAACTAATGATGGATAAATTATTATGAACAAAAATGATAGACGTTATTATGAATTGGATATGAATAGAAAAAATGTAAAATAACATTTATAATTTTAACATAAAATTCGCTTTTTCGACACAAATACAAGAAAACAATTTATGCCAAAAGTACTATATTGACATTACTTTATAAAATATTACAATAAATTCAATAGTTAGGAGGAAATAATTTGAAGAAGAAAAAAAACATGAGGGACACTAATGTTTAGAGAATTAGCCATTGCCGGTTATTTAGCAGTATTTAAGGTAGTCTTCACTTTGTTGAAAATGTTCCCTCAGCAAAAAAGGGTCTCCTTTGTTATTTCTTTTGAGGAAAATGTCATCCATTTGTATCGGCAATTACAAAAAAAAAATCCGTCATTGGAAATGGTCTTTTTATGTGCAGCGACTGTATCAGAAGAATTTACACAAGAAATAAATGCACAAATCATCCCTTTTGAAAAGAGAAGCATCCGTGATTGGGTTTCTTCATTATATTATTTAGCTACATCTAAAGTGGTTATCATTGATAATTATTATGGATTTTTATCTGTCGTAAACTTTAAAAAAAATGTCGAATGTATTCAAATATGGCATGCGGCTGGTGCCCTAAAAACATTTGGCTTGAAAGACCATTCAATCACTAGTCGCAGCCAGGCTGCAAGACGAAGATTTCAACAAGTATATGACCAATTCGATAGAATAGTTGTCGGTTCAGAAGAAATGGCCGCGATTTTTAGTGAAGCCTTTAATGCCCCTATGCAACGAATGCTGCGAACTGGGATTCCGAGAACGGACTTTTTTTATGAACAGGATACTATACATGCCATAAAAGCAAGCGTTTATAAAAAGTATCCCCAACTAGTTGGAAAAAAATTAATCTTGTATGCACCAACCTACCGTGATGGGCAATTAGATAATAATGAAATACATCTCGATCTAAAAAAAATGCAGCAGGCATTACAAGATGAGTATGTTTTGTTAATTAAGCTTCATCCGGCCGTTAAAACAATTAATCATTACGAAGAGCAATATCCGAATTTTGTGGTTGATTTTTCAGGATATAAGCGGGTGAATGAACTGTTACTGGTGGCTGACTACTTAATAACCGATTATTCTTCGTTACCGTTTGAGTATGCACTCTTAACAAAGCCAATGATCTTCTTCCCGTATGACCAGGATTATTATCGTCAAGAAAGAGGCCTAATTAATGACTATGAAAAAATTGTCCCAGGTCCTGTTGTTCATGATACCGATCAACTTATAAAGGTAATAGAGGCAAATCAATTTGACAATCAGATGATAAAAGATTTCTCGGATAGATGGAACCGATATTCAAAGGGGAAGTCAGCTGATAATCTTGTTCAATATATACAGAGCCTAATCAACAAGGATTGATAACTGCTGAAATATTCAAGGAGAAGGGAATTTTCCCTCTCCTTATTTTAATTTCTAAGACCCTTTCATTGCTTCAGTATAAATCTTAATCTTTTGTTTAGCCTGATTTAGGATGGCCGTCTTTGATTTAAAATCATTCATTACTTTGTTATTCTTAATGTCATTGCCCTTACTTTTAGTTAATTGTAGTGTAGTAGTATTTTTCGTCCTTACTATTTTGTTATTGATAATTTTATTTTGATGACTAGTAACTCCAAGTAATGTACTGCAAGGATACGAAGAGTCCAAACAGGTATCAATAAAAGAATTCCTTTCAATAATGTTGGAATCAGCCTGCTTTAAATTCAAACCAGATCTTTGTGAACGAATAAAATAGTTATTCTTAACCGTGTTATGACTGCTTTGATTAAAGTAAATGGGATCTTCACCGCTATCCACTACGACATTATTTTCAAAGACCACATTCTTAAATCCTTCAAAATGACCAAATTGGCTTATGGATTTTTTAAATACATTATTTCTAATCACAATATTTTTATTGTATCGCAAAGGGGTTATTCCATCCTTCGCTCTTGAATAACTATGCGTACCGATCGCACGGATGACATTTTCAAAGTGGCTGTTTTGTATCGTAATATTTGTGGATACGGTTCGATCATAGCTCCCAAAAGTAGGAAAGGAAATCTCCGTAGCTTCTTCAATTTGAATCAGTTCATAGTTTTTTGAAGTAGTGTTTGTGTAATGGACGTTACCAAACCAACATCGATCAAACAAAACGTTCTTAGAAGAAGAAATTTGAAAATAATGTCCGTTTTGTCCATTAATGATAGTTAAATTACGAAAGGAAATATTTTCAGCATGCGCGATATTAAAGGCAACCGTGCCCTTATCGTCTGGTATTGGTGCATTGATTGTGTTTAGGTCAATGGTGCCGCCCTTAAAGTGAATATTACCTTCTCCGTTGTATTTTGTTGCGTAGTGTGTGTTACCTACTTGACCATTAGTAAACAGATAGTACCCTGTCCCGACTCTTTTAATGGTTGCTTTTTGATTGAGCGTAACAGATGTGTTCTTATATATTCTTAATGATTTGGTATGATAGACCCCTTTAGGAAAGTATAATTTAATGCTTCCATAGTCTCTGGCTATGTTTAGAGCATTTTGAATAACTTTGGTATCATCAGCTATTCCGTCACCTTTTGCTCCAAAATCTTTGATGTTAATGAGTGGACTGTCAATCCATACCTTCCCATTCCAATAAATAGGTCTATTCAACGTAGTATCAAAATAGACAAATCCTTTTACAATACCAGTGGGGCGTTCAGATGACGACCCCTGTTTCTTGATGTGCATTAGATTAGTTGTATGCGCTGCTTGCGTGACATGACTAAATACCATCTTATTAAGATAATCGTCAGCAGCAACCTTCTCGTTATTTCGATTTTTACTTCCATTAGTATTGATAATAATGGTAATCGTAATGATACTAATAAAAATAATCACGGCTGCAAGGATTAAATGTTTTTTCATACTAGATCCCCCAAATTCCACTATTAATATAGGGTAACAAAATGACACGAAGTGTCAAGGTAATAGAATGAGATTGAAAGAGTACGTGAGAAGATTGGACAAACTTCTTTATGAAAATAGGAATATATTGTATCCTAGTTAGTAAAGTACTTTACATAATCTTTACAATATCGGCATTGTGCTTAACACATATTTACAATTTCTTAATACTTATTGACTTTTTTTTATAAAATATTACAATTCTATAGTAGAGTTCATATGAAATTAATAGATTCGAATATATAGATATAAATAGTAGAAAGTGGGGGTTACATATTGAAAAAAGTTTTAACCTACGGCACCTTTGACTTATTACACTTTGGACACATTAACCTTTTGCAACGTGCAAGAGAATTAGGTGATCATCTAACAGTCGCCTTATCAACAGATGAATTTAATGCCATTAAAAATAAAAATGCTTACCATAGCTATGAAAATAGAAAGGCCATTCTTAAATCTATCCGTTATGTGGATGCAGTCATTCCGGAAACAGAATGGGATCAGAAGATTAGAGACGTTCTCATCAACGATATAGATATTTTCGTTATGGGTGATGATTGGAAAGGACACTTTGACTTTTTAAAAGAGTATTGTCAGGTTATCTACCTTCCAAGAACAGTTGGAGTTTCCACAACAAAAATAAAGCGTGATTTGTTAACGGTATCCAATGCTTAACAAGTATTGGATTTTATTTTTATACCAAACTTTAGACAAGATAGCTATTTATATTAATAATATGACCATCAGCTGTGAAAACTAATCGTATCAATGGCATTGTATCTCCTACTAAATATTTGCACAGAGGCAATATGGAGGTTGTATTTTGAGAAAGCTTTTTAAAGCAATGAAAAAACCAGGGGTTATCATAAAAAGGATTTATCATATTTTGTTCAACATAATTGGTTTTTTGCCGGTCAAAAAAAACTTGATTATATTTGAAAGTTTTCTCGGCAAACAATATAGTGATAATCCTAGGGCGATTTATGAATATATAAGGGACCATCTTCCAGAGTATGAATTACTGTGGAGTATTAATAAAAGGTATAAACAAACATTTCAGGAATTAAACATTCCGACAATAAATCGCCTTTCAATTAAATGGCTCTTCGTAATGCCGCGGGCACATTATTGGGTGATTAACAGCAGAATGCCTTATTGGATTAGAAAGCCCAATCATACCGTTTACCTTCAGACGTGGCATGGAACCCCGCTTAAGAAATTAGCTGGTGATATGGAGGAAGTCCATATGCCAGGAACAACCACTGAGATGTACATAAATAGTTTCTACAAGGAAGCACGTAATTGGGATTATTTAATTTCTCCAAATACTTATTCCACCACCATTTTCGAACGCGCTTTTAAATATGACCGAGGAAAAATTTTAGAAACTGGCTATCCTCGAAATGATTTCTTAATAAATCTTAGTACAAAGGAATATATAAATCAGATGAAAGAAACACTTGGGATTCCCAAGGATAAAAAGGTGATTTTATATGCCCCAACTTGGCGGGATAATGAATATTACGCCATTGGGAAATATAAGTTTACCTTAAATATCGATTTTGATCAGCTTAAGCGCTCTCTAGGGGAAGAGTATGTGATATTATTAAGGCTGCATTATTTAATTGCCAATAAAATTGATGTATCTACATATAAGGACTTTGTTTTTGATTTCTCTGCTCATGATGATATTCGTGAGCTTTATATCATAAGTGATTTACTGATCACCGATTACTCCTCAGTATTCTTTGACTATTTATGTTTGAAACGGCCGATTATTTTTTATACTTATGATATAGATACGTATCGGGATAAATTAAGAGGATTCTATTTTGATTTTGAAAAGGATGCACCTGGCCCGTTAGTTAAGACGACGGATCAGTTAATTAAGGCAATAAAACAGGTGGATTTAACAGGGGACGCCCCATCAGAAACATTATTAAGGTTTCACAAGGAATTCTGTCATCTCGAAAATGGTGTTTCAACCGAAAGAGTTGTAAAAAGTGTTTTTTTGGAAAGGGCAACAGAATGAAATCATTAATTCAGGTTATTAAAGAAAACATTACAAATATTTATTTAATTATCCGCTTATCCCTTTTTGAACTAAAGAGCAGTAATAACAGTCATTATTTGGGTATGCTGTGGGAAGTTCTCAATCCCATGATTCTCGTAGCAATCTACTGGTTTGTTTTTGGTTTTGGGATTAGGGGAGGAAAGCCTGTTGATGGAATTGAATATCTACCGTGGATGCTTACGGGCTTTATTGTTTGGATTTTTATGTCTCAGTCCATTCTCCAAGGTTCTAAATCAGTCTATTCAAGAATTAAAATCATTGCAAAAATGAACTTCCCGATGAGTGTGATTCCCACTTTTGTGATTACATCGAAGTTTTATCTCCATCTCGTCCTAGTGGGAATCATTATGGTCATCTTAGCGATATACGGTTATACACCGACATTATACTTTATACAACTGCCATATTATATTGTGGCCAATCTATTATTACTTCTCGCAATATCATTGATCACATCAACATTATCAACGATAATTCGGGATGTGCAGATGGTTGTCCAGGCAACAGTAAGGGTCCTGATGTATGTCACACCGATTCTTTGGTCCAACCAGAATATGCCTGAATATATTATCAATATTATGAAATTAAACCCTGTTTATTATATTGTTGAGGGCTACCGTTCGGCTTTGCTTGGGACGGGTTGGTATTTTGTTGAAAACCAAGCATATACCCTCTATTTTTGGGTGCTCGTGTTTGTCTTGTTATTATTAGGTTCCAGTCTTCATGTGAGGTTCAAGGAGCGGTTTGTAGATTACTTATAATGAGATATAGTATTTGAAGATTTGTAGTATTATAAAGAAAACTCACCGCATCTCGGTGAGTTTTCGTCTTTTTATAGAATTACAAGCCAATCTTGCTTGGCTTAGGAAGCCTAGAATCGATACTGATGATTTTGTTTAATTCGTTAACAACCGATTTATAATAGCCAGTTTCAAAATGATGCGGGCCTAATATAACCAAATCCGCTGGTGCATCAGCCTGTCCAATATAACCGAACCTTAACATATCTATCACTTTAGCGTTTGGCAGCTTGGCTAAGAAATAGTTGTTCATTTTCGTCCATATGTTGTTTACATGGATAAACCTTGATTTAGTAATATGCTTACTATCAAAGAACGATGTAATGCCACCATTCATGTCATAAAAGCGGTCAGTAAGGAGAGCTAAATTTAAGACAATTTTTTCCTCCGGGATGATGTCCTTGATCTTTTCAATAAACGAATCAAAAGACTTTGTCCACAATTCAAAATATCCAGGCTGAAAACAATCAACCGTTTTTCCTTCTTTAAGCAGCGTTGTATTATAGTAATTTGTTTTTCTTGTGTATAAATTCCGTGTTAAATATTGATTGGGACCAAACTGTAAAACACCGTGCATGGCATCAACAAAGAAATCAAGTAATAGATATTCCGCGCCTGAATCCCGTAATGCCTTATCCCAGTTCTTTAAAAACTCCCATTCAATTTCCAATAACTTTTTATTAGAGACATCCTTAAACCAACTAGGGTCATAAGGCAGTGGATCACTCGCTAAGCCGATAATGGATGGCCAAAAATAACTATAGGATACATTAAAATACTTCTTATAATCTGGATTAAAATAGTCAGCAGAGTTAAATGAAGACCTTGAAAAACAGGTCCCCATGACCGCAATTGGAACTGGTTTTGTATCAATGATCATCGCTTTAAGGATAAGTGTATCATCAAAAGAACATTGGACAGAGGTATTTTCAATGGTTAAAGCTTCTTGAAAGTCGAATTTATTTAGCTTATACAATTGATTGTTATATTCTAAAAATACCTTGTAGGTTCTTTTAAAGGTTGACGTAAAATCTCCAAATAGCTCCTTGAGATTGACGGTGATCGTTAAATCTTTAGACACGGTTTTTTCATAATATAAAATCGTATCCTTGTTTTGCATTCCATTTAGATAACTTCTAATTTGCAGCTTAGATGTACTTTGTTCAGAATCTCCATTAGGATTCTGAAGTTTAATGGTAAGTTTTTCATCATTAATAGCTATGTCATTTACATTAACGGATAATTCTTTCTGGATGGTTCGAATGGAGAGATTTCCAGTTACCCCTTTTAGCAAAGAAACTTCATAGATATCCTCTATTAAACACCACTTTTTGACGCCCACCTGAATGTCACCGATATTTAATGGAACCTGTATGGAAAAATTATTACATTGGTACTCCACATAGAGATCAAAAATTTCTTTTTCTCCCAAGTTGAACCCGGATAAACTATTTGCATTTAATGTAAAGGAGTTTGCTTCGTCTTCAAAAACGGAATCCCATTCATTATAAGTTTGAGTGGTACTCGCAACGGAACGCTGCTTAACATATAGTTTATGTCCACTAAAATTCGAGGGTCCATTATTTAAAAGCGCTGTAATCTGGAACTTCACTTTGTCATTGTCAAATTGCAGTTCTTTCAATATAGGCTTAATGTTCTTAGCCAACACTTGAATGCCTAAGGAGTCCTTGGATATTACATAATATTTTATATCGAGCAAAGGCGATATATTAGAGATTTGCTTGCTGTTTATATATTCAATCATGTTCGGTTTAATGTATAGCTTATGATATTTATTGTTGTGTTTGATGAGAATGTCAATGACATTTCTTTTCCCAGATAGATGTTCAAACTGGTTGATAATATCTGTAATATTTACTGTTAACTCGAAATCTCCCGAATGCTTATTGGGAGCAAGTAATACCTCTTGATGACGTTCCAGCAGGCCCCAGCGCTCATTGTCACGTAAGCCGAAGCAGACCTCAATCGGATCATTTCCGGTCTCTGCAGAAAATAAAAAATGAAGCTTCCCCTCATTAATTTGAAGCTTGTTGATCTGAAACACTTTATTCACCCTTTGCCCCTTCGAATATTTCTCTGTCTCTGTCTATGTTTATTTCTCTGTCTATATCTATGTTTATTTCTCTGTCTATATCTATTGTAGTCTATCCATTAGAACGACTTTCGCCAATTCTCCGAGGAACGTTTTATAATAATTTCTCTCATAATGGTGCGGTCCACTGCCGCCATATGGATAATCTAAACTTGCATAATAATTATATTGGGTTAAGTCAATGACCTTAGCACCTGGCACCTTTGTTAAGAAGTAATTATTCATTCTTTCCCAAGTGTGATTAATAAAGTTAATCTCGGTTGAAGTGAATTTTTTGTCCTTACTAAAGCTGGATGATTCACGATTTTCATTGTAGTAAGGATCTGATAATCCGCCAATGTTGAGAATCACCTTATTTAAATCCATAATTTTTTCTAATCGTGTAATGAATTCATCACATGACTTTTTCCAGGTATCCCAGAAGTCTGGATGCCTAAAGTCAAATTGGGTAGTCTCTTTTAAAAGTTTGTGTTTGTAATAATAGGAACTATGCATATCTCCGTTTTGTCCTAAAAATCGTCCGTCCGGAAGTCGTCTCACCCCATGAACAGCATCCACAAAAAAGTCTAGAACAATATAATCGGATTGAACCTTTTGTAAATCTTCAAAAGTCGTTTTTTCATATTCCTTTCGGATATTATCAAGAACTTTTTCCGGCACATCCGTATATTTGGTGACATCAAATGGAATCTTTGGTCCGACAGCACTAATTAATGATATCCAGAAATGTGAATAATCGAGACTAAAGTAAGATTTATAATCCGGATTAAAGAAGGGATTTGAGCTATTAAAAGCAGCCCTTGAAAAACAACTACCCAAAATACTGATTCTCACCGGATTCTTTGTTTTCGGAGTTACAGTTATTTTTATTCCCTTTTCTAATGTAAAGGAAATCATCCATTTAGTAGTTGATGCTTTGTGAACAATTTTCTCTGGCAACTGAAGTTCGACAATTACATCGGAGGAAGGATGATCGTATAAAGCGATAGAGTAGTCCTGTGTATAATTGGCCGTAACCTCTGAGAAAAGCTCGCCTAAATCTAGCCGTAAAGACAACGTTCCATTCTGAACTTCACTAGTAAGAAGCGATTTATATAAAGTATATTCAATGTCATTTAAGGCTTGAGTATGTCGAAACAAACCAGCTTGCAGGGTATCGGAATGCAGAGAACTTACATCAATCTGCAAGTTAATGATTTTACCATCCAACTCATAATTCATTACATCAACAAAAGGGGAAACCTTTTCGACCCGAATGGATAGACTCTTTTTAGCGGTTGAATACAGCTTCGATTTTAAATTCTCGTTAAAATCACACTTGACTAGTTTAACTTGGTCTTCCAAGAAAAGTGGCAGTTCAACAGAAACGTTTCTATCCATAATTTCAGCGATAAAATCTAGGTTACTAACCTGATCATATTCAAGCGTATTTAAAGCATCTAGGTCAAGGCGATACACCCCTTGGTCAATGGGTTCCAATTGAATACCTGGATGATAAATTAATATGTCTTTAAAGATCCTCTTCTTTACCTGAAGGTTGGAAATATCAATGGTATGGCCATTATAATTAAACGGTGATAAGTGAACAGATAATTGCTGTTTTTCTAAATCCAGTTTATTGACTTTGCATGTTACATTAATCTTTGTAATATTAAGTCCAAGCGAATTTTTGTTATTCGTGAAGTTGACTTTAGCCACTTGACAATAGTGAACGCTTTCTATTTTCTTGAGTTTTTCTGCGATATCCTTTTCAATCTTTAATTGTCGATATTCGCCTTGATGATTAATATAAATCCAAACAATTTGCTTTGTTAAATTTATTAATGAAAAGTGATCCGCTAATGAAGATAGGGCTATTTTAATTTCATGCTGGGTCCCATCACTATTAACATCCGCTTCAAAATACTCATTGTAGGCACTGACCGCATATCGTGTCATATCTTTTAGCCGCAATTCTGCCTTTAAGTCACTTAATGGCTTGGCACTAGAAAAATGTATCGTAATAAAGTGTGTATCGAGTGAAAGATCCTTTATTTTATACATAAACACAACTCCCTTAGGAAAAGGACAGGAAAGACAACCTGTCCCTTATGAATTCTTTCTTATTTCTTGTTACCCTTTGGTTTAGCATTACTTTGACTTTTACCTTTGCCACCACTATTACCTTTACTTTTTGACTTCTTGATGAAGGCCTTAATGGCTTTATATGTTCTTTCACAGTTTTTCTTATCCACATATTTAAAGTACTTGCTTCGTAAAGAGCCAAACTCTTCTTTTTCTTGAAAATCTCTGTTAATGTATTCCTCTACGGAATCCACTAATTGGTCGACGGTAAAGGCGCGATCCCCAAATAACTCGGTCTCCATATCCAAGTAGCTTCCTTGAAAGGCAGTGTATTTATCTACATCAAATTGGAAGAAGACAACCGGTTTCTTCTGATAGTACATTTCCCATGCGACACTGGAGTAATCCGTGATCAGCATGGAAGAATCCATTAGAAGTTTATTGACCTTTTCCTCACCATATTGGTAAATCTTGATGTTTTGGTTATCGACATTAAACGTATCGATATAGGTTTTAAACTTTGGATGGATATAGAAGCTGAGTTTAACCCCGCTTTTCGCTAAAAGTTCCTTTAAACGCTCCGAACGGAAGAATCCTACGTAGTTTTTATAATAATCGGATTCAACAAATTGCTCCTCTGGGAGATCATCCATCCAGGTTCTCCATGTTGGCATAACAAAGATCTCTTTTTCCTCACCAGAGGTATCTTCTAAGACGTCCCAGCGGCAAAAGCCGGTAACCGCGATTTCGTCTTCGTTATAGTTAAAGTATTTCTTAATAATATTTTTCTCATAATCAGAAGTCGCAATGAACAGGTCGACGGCACTGTTCTTAGTTTTTCTAAACACGTAATCAACCCGTTTTAGGGCTGTAACACCATGCTGTAAAAAGACATGTTTTTTCTTTTTTAGAGCCTGAAGCAATTTGCCCTTCTGAATCCGAATATCATAGACATGTCCCTTTGATTCCGATGAAACCAATAACTTGGCAGCGTACATATAGAGCATGTACTTAAAGCTCATGAACTCAATTACTTTATCTTTCATATGGGCAACATTTTCGTAGTCGGGTGAATCCCTTTTAATGATGTAATAAAAGTCCTTCTTTTTATTGTTTTCATAGCAATATTTAAAGAAGTAATAACCATTATCCTGTGCACCCTCAGAGAATTTCTCATACCCTAACCAGATATCTTTTCGGTCAAAGTATTTTTGGAATAAACGATAGGTGTAATAGGCGATATTTTCTTTGATTTTAAAAGCATTCGCTTCGTAGCTTGGCTTTTCACGATACGTAAGAGCTAATGTGTTGGCTCCTGAGATATAAGGGTAAATAAAATAGCCATTATCATAGGTAAAGGAGTACTCGGTTATTTTTGTATCGATTTCTTCCTTTACTTGTTTCGTGGGATTTTTAATTTTAACAGGGAAGACCATACCTTCAAGATCAATTAATAAGAACATATCCCAATAAAATGGCTGGAACTCATGGTTGGCTACGTCAACTTCAAAGGTAACGACACTTTTCGAGCCATTATTTTTTGAACTTGTTACAGGCAGTTCGTACTCAATATTTTCATCCGCTTTGCCTCGATACTTTAGCATAATGTTGTTGACGGCGAACTGATCCACATCCACAAGCTCTACTTCGGCTGTCCCAACGATTTTCGATCCGGACATATGAAAATTGGTTAAAGAAATCTTTGGAGCTACCCGCTCATTATCGACATTCGTTTTTTCATTCACAACGATTGATAATTCATTATAAACGGTTAAATAGGGAACAAAGACGGTGTTACCTCTGGTCGCAATCGGTGCAAAATAACGTAAATGCTTTGGTGCCAGTTCATCGTAAAAACATCCAACTTTTCCAGTCTCGATGATGTTCCCATGGGTAATTTCCATATGGATGTCCCATCTTGATTTACCATATTGGTATGCGTCAATAAACTCCGCCAGATGAAGGGTAATAACACCTTTTTCAAACACAGTTGCAGGGTCGATATCCACTACCCAAGTATCCGTGCTATTTCTTGCTTTAAGGGTAACCCGGAGCATTTCAATTTTAATAACCGGGATATCACTAAGCCTAAATTGTATACCTGCGTCAAAGAATTGAAGGTCTTGAATACTAATATTCGAATTGATGTTAGTGTACATCAGTTTTTGATAGGTGAGTTTATCGCCAAATAGCAACCCAAGATCATTCTTGGTGGAGATATAGACAATGACGTTCATTTTATCGCTAAGTGAAACAGGTTTGAAATATCGTTGATTGTCCCCAGCTGCCCAAACCGTTTGTTTCTTAAGTTTATAGATCTCTAAATGGTCATCTTCCTGATTATAGGCCTTAAGATAGAATTCCCATTTTTCATTAAGATTGAACTTGCTTGGAGCTAATGCTCTCGCTAAATCAATTTCTAAGGAATCATCAGAAATGGTGTAATAATCTGGATGGATTAATAGAGAATCCGTATTTTTGGTACTCTTTATCTCTAAACTCCATTCCCTGTCAGCGAGAAATTCAGATATTATTTCTGGATTGTAATGAATCGTCATTTTCTCCTGATTAACGGTAAGTTTATGATAGTTAATATCTAGGATTTCTTTGGTGCTTCTTTCATAATCGAAGAGCCAGTGATCGACAGCAACAAAGGAAATTTCACCTTTAGTTGTGATATAGGGAAGTACTTTAAACTTTTCCCCGATGTCAACGAGGTTGAATTTTTGATTTTGAACAATGTCATCTTTTAATAAAACACGGAAGGTTTGGATCACACGACCAACTTTAATATTTAGGAATAAATCATATCGTGATTTTAAGCTCCATTTTCTGCTCGTTAAATCAAGTGTGATTCTATGATCATTGAGTAATTGATAGCGGATGACTTTACTATCATTACTTTTTCTTTTATTTATAACAAAATAAAAGTCCTCGAGTTCGTTAAAATGAATTCCTGATGTTAATTCAAGTGAGTTATTCGTTATGGTTACATCTTTAACATAGGTTTTATCATTAATAAAGGTACAAAAACTTTTATAGACCTCAGATTTACTCCCATATAAAATGGAAAGCTCGTTTTTGGTCGTTAAATAGAGTACCGCTACCTTTTCCGGATTTATATGATATGGAGTCTGTAAATACTTCATGGAACGTTCTTTTAATTCTGGAACAGGTTTGTACAGACGAACGGCAGTATCATCGGATGTATACACATATACATCTAGAATTGTTTTATCCTCTGATTGAAAGGGAACTTGGTTTAGATCCAAGTAAAAACCAGTCTCGGTCCCAATCTTGACTAACTCAACTGGATAGTTGACACGTGAACCGGACTTTCGCTCCGCGATCTCCACTGTTACGGATGCTTCATCGGTAAAGGGGGACGGGTCTTTAAAGGTTACACTTAATAAATGCTCTTTAATGTCATAGGAAGACACCCTAATTGGCTCTGACATTTATTGATCACTCCTTCTTGCTGTTTTAACGTCTAATTAACTTATTTTTCATATAATTGGCGAAGTGGAAGAAAAATTCATTTTTCTTAGAATACGCCCAAATGGTTCGTAAAAGAGATGACTCATAAAGGCCTAAGCCTCGTTTTTTCTTGGCTAACTGCTTCTTATGGTTTAGAATCTCCTCATATATACGGCTGGAATTTTGCCGGTCTGTATATTTGAGATATTTCTTTCGCATCAAAGCATACGTTTTTTCCTCTTTGAATTGTCGCTTTGCATATTTCTTAATCAAGGAAAGTAAACCGTCGACGGTATGGGCTCGGTCACCAAACAGGTCTTTTTCCATATCGATGTAGCTACCCTGATACTTCAGGTAGTCATCCAAATCAAACTGATAAAAGATGATCGGTTTTTTCTGATAATACATATCCCAGGATACACTTGAATAATCGGTAATTAATAAGGATGACTTCATTAACAATTCATTCAATTGGATATCTCCAAATTGATAAATTTTAATTCGAGGATTTTCACTCGAGAACTTATCAATATAGGCCTTGAATTTTGGATGAATAAAGAAATTAAGATGAATATCATACTGGTCTAATGTTTGATTAAGTTCTTGGGAATTTAGCAATGACTCGTACTGCCGGTAATATTCCGAAAGTATGAATTTTTCTTCAGGAAGGTCATCCATCCAGGAACGCCAGGTCGGCATTAGAAGGATGGTGGATTTCCCTTGGGATTGATCCGTAAGTACATCCCAGCGGCTTAGGCCTGTGATAATGACTTCATCATCGCTATAGCCGAAATTTTGTTTAATAATTTCTTTTTCATGCTCAGAAGAGACGACAAATAAATCAACTGCCCCTTTGCTGGACTTTTTAAATACCTGATCAACCCTCTTCAAAGCAATGACACCATGTTGTAAAAATACTTGGCGTTTTCGATCCAACGCCTTTTTTAACAGCCCCTTTTGGACTCGAATATCGTAGACATGGCCTTTGGATTCTGACGATATTAATAATTTTGCGGCAAACATATAGACCATATATTTAAAACTCATATAATGAATGGTTTTATCTCTCATCGCTTGGAGGTTGTCATAATCGGGTGAATCTTTTTTAATGACATAATAAAAATTCATATGCTTGCCTTGTTGGTAGCAATATTGGAAAAAGTAAAAGCCATTATCCTGGGCACTATCGGCAAATTTTTCAAAGCCAAGCCAGATGTCTTTTCGGTCAACATACCACTTGAAAATGTGATAGATAAAATAGGCCAGCTTTTCCTTAAAATAAAACAATGATGTTTCATGCTGCTCTTTTACCTTATACAGAAGAGCGATCGTGTTGGCCGCTGTTACATACGGATGGACCCAGTATCCATTTTCGTACGTAAACGATTGTTCGCCGGATTTATTATTAACCCGCCTGCGGACCAGATCTGCAGGATTCCTTAACCGAATCATTGTTTCTTGGTCTTGAATATCCACAAGCAGATAGAAGTCCCAATAATAATTCTGAAGCTGAAGCTGGGAAATATCGAAGTTAAACAATACAAAGCTATCTAAATGGGTCTGTTTTTGTTCAATGATTGGAAAAGGGTACTCAATGTGGTCCGTTTTGCTTCGATATTTTAAAATCAAAGATTTTACCCGAAAGGATTGAACCTCGGGTAGCTTCACATAAACTTTCCCGTTAATGCGGCTGCCTCTCATGTTAAATTGCAAGATCTTGACGTCTGACTGAACTTTTTCGTTAGCGAGATGGTGCGCCTCATTAATGACTAATGCGAGACTGTTGTGCTCTGTTAGGTAAGGTGTAAGCAAGTTTACGCCAGATGTTTTACTTGAGAAGAAGTACCTTTTACTCTTCGCTGCTACTTCTTGGTCATAGGTCCCCAATTTCCTTCTCTCTGACACCCCAAGATCATTTACCTCTTCTAGATAGAAATCCCAGCGCGAAGTCTGATTATAATAAACCTGACAAAAGTTACGTAAATCTACTACCATTCGCCCATTTTGGAGTTGTGCGTTCTCCGTCCATTCAGTCTTTGAACTTCTTTCCACTAGCACAAGCTGAGTCTTGGGCTTAAATGGGCTCTTAACAGAGAAAGAAAGAACCATTTTTTGCTGATTAAACTGTAGATCACTAATAATAGCTTTATCTCTCTTCTTAAGGAGCAGCAGTTTAGATGCCTCTCCGTAAACAAGGCTAAGTCTATTGCCCTTCGTTGAAAAAAAGGCCATTTTTTGTTGATCCATCAATGAAAACCATGAATAGGTGATTTTATTTAGTAAGGGCTTTGATAAAATGGTTAATTTGTAGTTTTTACCATTGCTGAAACTAACAAAAATACGGAATGTGCTAACGTTGCCATTGGGATTTGGAAAATCAATAGAATGAAAAGGGAGTTTAAACTGAATATGTTGTTCATTGGTTTCTACTACGTGGGCAGGATATCGCTTTTCACACTTTAATTCTTGATTATAGAAGATGAAAGTGAGATTTTGGTCCTCTAAAGGGTTTTTGTGGAGTACACCGGTTAACACTCCGTCTTTATAGTCTACATCCAATAACTGCATACTTTTCACTAAAATAACCCCCCTTTACGAACACGCTCTATGGTTGAAACCCTAAATATTTTAACATGATTCTATCTAATGCGACAGGAAATGATAATATTTTTCTCGTCTTCCACTAATTTCTACAAAAGTGACATACCCTACTTTGTATGCTCTATTATTTCCTTCTTTAATAAAAAAACCCTATTTCTCATTAGAAATAGGGTCTAGAAGAGCTATTTCAAAACCTTTTCTCTGTTTAAAACTTCGTTTAAGAAGTCGAGTACATCACCGCGAAGGTCATTATGCTGAAGTGCGAATTCGATTGTCGTTTTAACGAAACCAATCTTTTCTCCAACATCAAATCGTTTTCCTTCAAAATCATAGGCAAAGACACGCTGAATGCTGTTTAAATGCTGGATGGCATCCGTAAGCTGAATTTCGCCGCCAGCTCCTGTTTCTTGATTTTCTAAAAACCTGAATATCTCAGGTGTTAAGACATATCTGCCCATAATGGCTAAATTAGACGGGGCCGTTCCTGCTTTAGGTTTTTCCACAAAGTTATTGACTTGATAGCGTCGTCCTTGTTTTGCACCCGGATCAATAATACCGTATCGGTTGGTTTCTTCCTCAGGAACGGTTTGAACACCAATAACAGAAGAATGTGTTTCTTCGTACTGATTAATAAGCTGCTTTAGACATGGTGTTTCACTTTGTACGATATCGTCGCCAAGGAGAACGGCAAAAGGTTCATTACCGATAAAGTTTCTTGCACACCATACGGCATGTCCTAATCCCTTTGGCTCCTTTTGTCTGATATAATGGATATCGGCCAGGTTAGAAACATAATTAACAGCTTCCAATAACTTGAATTTCTCTTTTTCCAGTAGGTTTTGTTCTAATTCTGGTGTATTATCAAAGTGGTCTTCTATTGCCCGTTTGGATTTACCGGTTACAATAATAATGTCCTCAATTCCAGAAGCAATTGCTTCCTCGACAATGTATTGAATCGTTGGTTTATCAACAATCGGCAGCATTTCCTTTGGCATAGCTTTTGTAGCTGGTAAGAAACGTGTTCCCAATCCAGCAGCGGGTATGATTGCTTTTCGTACTTTTTTCATATTTATACTCCACTCCAAATGAATTAATTTATCTACACTTTTGGACGTATTTTAGTCTAAACGAAAATGTAGGGGTTGTAAATATTTGTTCTGGAAATGAAATCCCATCTTAAAATAAATTAATATCTTTTTAATAATCCCAAAATTTATGACATTTTCCTACTTTTTTAAATTTGTGCTATGATGTCAATTGAGAGTTTTTTAAAGAGTAGGGTGTATTTATTTTCTTCATTATATAAAATAAAATAACGACAAAATATAGACAGTTTAGAAATACAAGTAGCAAGGAGAAAACATGGATAATTCAGTTGTTTTTGAACATGTCACGAAAAAATACAAAATGTATAAAAAGACATCTGATAAATTATTGGATTTGGCATTACCACAAGGCTATGGTAAGGATTTTTATGCATTACAGAATATAAATTTTACAGCAAAAAATGGCGACGTAATCGGCATTATCGGGGTCAATGGCGCGGGGAAATCGACGATGTCAAACCTCATCTCTGGTGTGATACCACCCACCCAAGGGAAAGTAACCATCAAGGGCGAAGCAGCACTCATTTCCATTGCGGCTGGGCTGAATAATGAACTGACAGGCAGAGAGAATATCGAATTAAAATGCCTAATGCTCGGCTTTAGGAAAGATGACATCGAGCGGTTAATGCCGGAAATTATTGAGTTTGCCGATATCGGGCAATTTATCGACCAACCGGTAAAAAAATACTCAAGTGGGATGAAATCCAGGTTGGGTTTTGCCATTTCAGTTAATATTGACCCGGATATCTTAGTAATCGATGAAGCACTATCTGTAGGGGATAAAACATTTTACCAAAAATGTGTAGATAAAATGAACAGCTTTAAAGACAAAGGAAAAACCATTTTCTTCATTAGTCATTCAATTGGTCAAGTAAAGGAATTCTGTCAAAAGGCGCTCTGGTTAGAGGCGGGGGAAGTAAGGGCTTTCGGACCTGTCGAAGAAGTCGTCCCGAAGTATGAGAAATTTATCCGGGAATTCAATAAGTTATCGAAGGAAGAGAAGAAACAGTTTAACAATGAAATAATGGAGAGACGGAGCAGGGCACAGGTTTCACCGGAAAGCAAAACCTCTGATACATTGGAAAGCAGCAGCACGCCTGTACCAGGAATTGGGAGCTTATCACGTCTAAAACCCAAGAAGAAGAGCTCGTCGTTATGGTTAAATTCATTATTAGTAATTGTTTTATTAATTGGTGCGGCGGTTTTACTATTTAAATGGAATAATGTCGTAACTTACTTCCAGGCAGACAAAAGAGAGCACGTCACGAATGAAGAGAAGAGTAAAGAAGCATCTCATGCAAAGGAGGCGGAACCAGCCTCTAAGGAAACTACAGCTCCTGTGAAAGATGTTCGCTATGTACTTGTGAATACAGGGTTTGTAAGAGATATGCCGGATTATGCTGAGAGTCAAAAGGTTACGACGGTAAACTTCGGGGATGCCATCACCGTAGAGGAAATGAAGGAAGATCCTGTTCAGGGGTTTAATTGGTTAAAATTCAAATTAGCAACTGGACAAGATGTTTGGATCAGTGAAAAGCTTGTGACCAAATTGGAGCCGCAACCGGATGAGTCCGAGTTTGTAGCCTCTGTTAGTTCGCTGACAGATAATGACCAATTAGGTGAGTCATTATCTGCTTTTGGGAAATCAGAGCAGGAAATTGGTGCAGATGCAGACCCTGCTACGATGGCGTTTAATGATCAAGGTCAATTGAGCGAACTTCATTTAAATCTAGACCGTCTAACTAGGCAAGAGGTAATGGAGCAGTTAGGTGAGCCCGCACTCCGCCTCAATAATTATACTTATTTATATCACGGGGAGGACTATGACTTTATCTTATATGCCAACAATCTAGGTCACTTTACAAAAATGACAGTGAGACCGGTATCGGGATAGGGTCCTAATTCATACTAACCTGAATGATGATACATCGTTCGGGTTTTTCTAGCACCCGCTACTTTTAAAGGTTTTGGAATACTTTAGTCTTAAAAAGAAGGAATAAATGAAATGAATCAAAAAATCAAAGTAATGACAGTCTTCGGTACAAGACCAGAAGCAATAAAAATGGCGCCACTTGTCAAAGAGTTAGAGAATAATAGTGACATCATCGAATCCATTGTGACAGTTACTGCGCAGCATCGTCAAATGTTGGATCAGGTATTGGAGATTTTTAACATTACTCCCAACTTTGATTTAAACATCATGAAAGACCGGCAGACATTAGTCGATGTGACAATCCGAGGATTAGATGGATTAAATAAGATACTTCAAGAAACAAAACCAGATATCGTGTTGGTCCATGGGGATACTACAACGACTTTTACGGCAAGTTTAGCAGCGTTTTACAATTCCATTCCAATTGGTCATGTGGAAGCGGGGCTTCGTACCTGGAATAAATTTTCTCCCTATCCTGAAGAGGTGAACCGTCAATTGACTGGAGTGATGGCCGATTTGCATTTTGCTCCTACAACTCAATCCAAAAGAAATCTTGTTCAAGAAAACAAGCAGGAGGATAGTATTTTTATCACTGGTAATACAGCGATTGATGCCTTGAAAACGACTGTAAAATCAAACTATTCGCATACTGTTCTAGATAGGCTGGGAAATGACAGGTTAGTCCTTATGACTGCCCATAGAAGAGAAAACATAGGGAAGCCAATGGAAAATATGTTTAATGCCATTAGAAGGCTAGTGGAAAAACATGCTGATATCCAAGTTGTCTATCCGGTACATATGAATCCTGTTGTAAGACAAATCGCCGATAAAATTTTGGGTAATCATAATCGGATCCATTTAATTGAGCCACTAGATGTCATCGACTTTCACAATTTTGCGTCTAGATCATACCTCATTTTAACTGACTCTGGCGGCGTCCAAGAAGAGGCGCCATCGCTAGGGGTTCCTGTGTTAGTGCTTAGGGATACAACGGAACGTCCTGAAGGGGTCGAAGCGGGGACTTTGAAGTTAGCGGGTACTGAAGAGGAAGTTATTTTTAATTTAGCTGATGAGCTGTTAAGCAATACAGAAGTGCATGATTCGATGTCGAAAGCGTCCAATCCTTATGGCGATGGTAATGCTTCAAAAAGAATTGTTGAAGCAATCTTATATTATAAAAATATTATCAAGACTAGACCGAATGACTTGGGAGAATCCTAATAAAACTGATGGTTTAATTCCCATCAGTTTTTATTATCATCTTAGTTGGAACGCAAGTTAACATAAATTCGTAATTAGGAGTAAATGAAATGAAGAGCAAAGGCATTATTATATTTCTTTTAGTAGTAACCTGTTTCTTAGCAATTATAGTGATAAATGATCATTTTATAAAAGAAAAAGATAGTAATTATACGAACAATAATAAAAAACAGGCTATAGAGACTAAAAAAGAAACAAAAAAGGAATTAATTTATTCGCCTATGGGGGACAGCCTAACAGAGGGCTTTGCTGCAACTAAAGAAGGCAGTAGATATACCGCGGTTTTAGCTAAATTAATAGAAGAAAAGTTAGGTTATCATGTTATTCAAAAAGGTGTATACAAATCGGGAAGTACGTTATGGCAATATGGTTTGCCGAATTTTGATAAAATAAATGAACAAAATCCCGACTTAATTACCATAGAATATGGAACAAATGACTTGCAACATGACAACAGACACGAAACTCCATACCAATTTAAGTATAATTTACTGCTACTTCTCAACAAGATACAAAAGGATGATCGAAAAATAGTTTTAGTAACAACCTGGAATAGAGGGGAAAAATCAGCGCCGTATGATCAAGTGATCAAAGAGGTTGGTTTAAAAAAGAAAATCCCAGTTGCCGATATCTCTTCAGTGTGGGAAAATCGAACAGATACACAGGGTCCAAGAGGGCTTCAAACACCATATGGAGTTAGTGACAATTTTCATCCCAATAATAAGGGGCACAAGGAGATAGCAGAAATAATTTTTAAACAAGTGTATCCATTATATAAGTGACTTGATAATACTTTGTTTAACAACAAATGCTTTAAGGCAAGGTCACGGAAATAGTTTTTTTATAAGGACACAATGTGTTCGAAAATATACAAATACATACGGAGGTTAATATGAACAATCCTAAATACAAACGAGTGGTTTTAAAATTAAGTGGGGAAGCACTTGCTGGTGAGTCCAGTTTTGGTATTAAGCCTTCTGTAATCAAATCAATTGCTGAACAGGTAAAAGAAGTAGCAGATCTAGGCGTTGAAGTAGCTGTTGTCGTTGGCGGAGGTAATATTTGGCGCGGTAAGATCGGCAGTGAGATGGGGATGGACAGAGCAACAGCAGATTATATGGGAATGCTTGCAACTGTTATGAATTCTTTGGCGCTTCAGGATAGTTTAGAGCAATTAGGAATTCAATCACGTGTACAAACATCCATTGAAATGCGTCAGGTTGCTGAACCATATATCAGACGCAAGGCGATGAGACACCTAGAAAAGAATAGGGTTGTGATCTTTGCAGCAGGTACAGGTAATCCTTACTTCTCAACAGATACAACAGCAGCATTAAGGGCAGCGGAGATTGATGCGGAAGTGATCTTAATGGCTAAAAATAATGTCGATGGAGTTTATTCTGCAGACCCAAGAATTGATCCTAATGCCACTAAGTATGAAGACCTTACATTCTTGGATGTCATTAAGGAAGGCTTAGCCGTTATGGATTCAACTGCTTCTTCATTATGTATGGATAATGATATTCCATTGATGGTGTTCTCAATTATGGAACAAGGCAATATCAAAAAAGCCGTTATGGGCGAAAAAATTGGAACAATTGTTAGTGGGAAAAACTAATGCCAAGGCAGGTCATCCTTCATTATAAAAACTAGACCGAAGGAATTTGGTGGGTCCTGCTAAGAGTAAGTATAAAAAAACTGATGGGGTGTGTTACCCCCATCAGTTTTTATTATCAAACTTATTTTAGTTCTAATTGAGCCCTTAGTTCATTTTGAAGTCTTTGCTTCTCTGCATCAGAAACTAAACCATAATAGATACCGCCAATTTTAGTTCCTGTCTCTTTGATTTCCATTTGGGTGATGTTACTGCCAACAGATTTATAATTCTTTTGAATATCGACCATTTCATTAAAAGTAAGGTTTGTTTTGACATTCTTGCCAAGTGCACTGAAGATATTAGAGTAGTTCGTCAAGCTTGATACGCTTGCACCTTCTTTAATAACTCCTTGAATAATTTGACGCTGTCTTGTTTGACGGCCAAAGTCGCCGCGAGGGTCTTGTTTTCTCATTCGTGCATATGCTAGCGCTTGTTTACCGTTTAAGTTCAATTGACCTTTAGCAAAATGATTGCCATCATAAGAGAAATCTAAATCGTTTTGAACGGTAATACCGCCAACGGCATCAACGATATCTTTAAATCCTTCCATATTGACCTTCATGTAATAATCAATCGGGATATTTAAGAAGTTTTCAACTGTATCAACTGACATTTGCACGCCTCCAAAAGCGTAAGCGTGGTTGATTTTATCTTGTGTACCTTTCCCGACAATCTCAGTACGAGTATCACGTGGAATACTTAGCATCTTAACTGAATTAGTATTTGGATTAACCGTCAAGACAATCATGGTGTCAGAGCGGCCTCTGTCACCCGCTCGCTCATCGACACCAAGCATTAACACTGAGAATGGATCTTTTTCTGTAATCGCCACTGGTTCTGTGCGCTTATCTGATTGTTTTTGCTCAATCGGCTCATGCATGGTTTCAACAGCCGTTTTTAACGAATTATATACATTATAAGCATATACTCCTCCGCCTACGATGAGGACAAGAAGAATAATACCTGTGATCTTCAGCCAAGTCTTTTTCTTTTTCTTATTTTCAGATCGCATATATTACCTCCAAAAATTTTACAATTATTTTGCACTCGATAAATAGAATACCAAAAAAGTAGGAAAATAGATATATAAAAAAATATGTAAATTAATTAGAAGTTGTTGTTTCGTTTATTCTAAGTGATTCTGGGGAAAGTATATTAAGCTGAATAATCAAACCAATGATTAGGAGTAAAATAAATGAAGAGTAAAAGTATTATCATATTTCTTTTAGTAGTATCCTGTTTCTTGGCCATTATAGTGATAAATGATCATTTTATAAAAGAAAAAGATAGTAATCAAACGAACAATAATAAAAAACAGACTATAGAGACTAAAAAGGAAAAAAGAAAAGAAATAATTTATTCGCCTATGGGGGATAGCTTAACAGCTGGTTTTGCTGCAACTAAAGAAAGCAAAAGGTATACAGCTGTTTTAGCTCAATTAATAGAAGAAAAGCTAGGTTATCATGTTACTCAAAAAGGAGTATATAAATCGGGAAGTACATTATGGCAATATGGTTTGCCGAATTTTGATCTTATTAATGAACAAAATCCCGATTTAATTACTATAGAGTATGGAACAAATGACTTGCAAAATGATAACAGACACGAAACTTCATACCAATTTAAGTATAATTTACTGCAATTACTGAACAAGATACAAAAAGAGGACAGAAAAATAGTTTTAGTAACAACCTGGAATAGAGGAACAAAATCTGCACCGTATGACCGAGTGATTAAAGAGGTTGGATTAAGAAGGAATATTCCAGTGGCCGATATCTCTTCAGTATGGAAAAACCGAACGGATACACATGGTCCAAAAGGGCGTGAAACACCCTACGGGACTAGTGATGACTTTCATCCCAATGATAAGGGACATAAGGAGATAGCAGAAGTAATTTTTAAACAAGTGTATCAATTATATAAGTAACTGGATAAAGGATAGTTAGTTTCGGTACAAAAGCTGGCAGGTTTCACCTGTCAGCTTTTTTTGCCTTCGATGAACGTCAAAACCTTGATAGTGTCTCGGTGATTAGTATAGTTCTTGCTGTTGGTGCAACTTAATTGAAACTAAGGGCCTAATATCCAGAAGAAGGATACGTAGTATAGCTCTAATGTGGCGAGTTAACGGAGAGATTTAGGGAAAATTAAATTAGGTCAAAATTACCAATATATGTGAAAAAGAAGGATAATGGCCAAATTCGTCGAAATTATAGCGATATATATCATATAAGGGAGAGGACCTCGATGAGAAGCAGCCGGCCTTATAAATCCCCAAATGCTGCGATGTTATGGTCACTTGTTCTACCAGGATTCGGACAACTATACAACAAGGATTATTTTATCGGTATCATATTATTAGTATTAGAATTCTTAATCAACTTAAAATCACACCTAAATCTAGTTCTAGTAAATACGTTCAATGGGGATCTCCTGCACGCACATGAGTCGGCTAATTACAGCTGGGGGCTATTCTATCCATCCCTATATGGCTTTGCCATCTGGCATGCTTATAATTCAGCTAAGGCCAATAATAATAAACTGGAAGGGAAAACAGTTGAAAAACGAACCTATTTTTCGGGGTTCTTTATTGGGCTGGTTATTGGTATGGATTTCGGCTTATTTTGGCATGATGGGAGTTTAATAAAAACGTTCCCTTTTTTGGACTATCCAGTTTTTAATGGCGTATTATTTGGACTACTGCTTGGCTTAATAGGTAACGTATTGGAAAAGGAACTCTACCGGAAATCTCAAAAGAAAAGTACAGAGAAGATCGAATAAAAACTTACATTTGATGTGGCTTTGCTCTATAAAAGGGCATGCCTGATTTTATTTGTTCTAATATTTCGACTTTTTACGCAAATATTTCACATATTACGACTGGAAATATATTTACATTGCGGAAAACTTAAAGTAAAATAGGAAACTAGTAAACTTGCAAAGGGGGATTTTGGAGGTTGGAGCGTAAACCTAAGGGGAATAGCCAGAATAATGTCGATTTTACACAAATTGTGATAAAGGCATACGATAAAGGTGTTAATGAAACCGAAATTACTCTAGAAAAATTGATTGAAGACTTAAAAGCTGATTTAAGACAATTGGTCATTTAATTATATAAATTACCTTAAGCTGTTAAGGAAATCCTTGCGGCTTTTTTTATTGGGTTTATTAATAGTTACTCATGATTGAGGATTAAAAAAATCCTAGTTTCTTCTATTATATATATAATGTAAGTGTTTACAGTTTAATCTCAGACTCGTAATTCATCTGTCCAGTGAGTAATAGTGGTCCAAGGAAATATAGGGAATTTTAACCAAATTTAAATTCCCTCTTCTATTTTCTTACAATTCGGTGTTTAATAGAGTATGTGCAATGAGATTGTTATATTTTGAAATAGTAGTGTAATATTTTTGTTAAATTATGAAAAAAACAACAAATTATGATATAATACTCTAAGTTTTTATTTATGCTTTTAGGAGGACGAAATGGAAGAGACAATTAGTTTAAAAGAACTATTTGAGACATTGAAAAAACGATTATGGTTGATCGTGTCGATAACAGTCATTGCCGCAGTCATTAGTGGAGTCATCAGTTACTATTTTTTAACCCCGATCTATCAGGCATCTACACAAATTCTCGTTAACCAAACAAAAAATGAACAAGGTGTTTACAACTCAAATGAAGTACAAACAAACCTTCAATTAATCAATACGTATAATGTTATCATTACAAGCCCGGCGATTTTAGATATTGTTTCAAAAGAACTGGATTTAAACATTACAGCTTCCCAACTAAAAGGCAAGATTACAGTGGGAAGTGAAAAGGATTCTCAGGTTGTAAACTTGTCAGTTCAGGATTCAAGTCCCGAAGTAGCTGCTCAAATTGCCAACAAAACAGCGGAAGTGTTTAAACGTCAAATCCCGAGCATTATGAAAGTGGATAACATCAGTATTTTAGCGAAAGCAGATGTATCTGAGAATCCATCTCCAATTAAGCCAAGGCCATTACTAAACGTGGTAATTGCAATAGTTGTTGGTTTAATGGCAGGTGTCGGATTAGCCTTCTTACTTGAGTACTTAAACAGCACGATTAAAAACGAACAAGATATTGAAAAGATACTAGAGCTTCCAATCTTAGGTGTTATTGCAACGATTGATGACCAAAAAATCGAAGAATTGAAAATGCACCGAGATTCAAGAAGATCAACTGGAAGAGGTGAGTCACTTGGCTCTTAAAAAGAAAAAGTCACAATCGAATCCAAGCAGAAAATTAATTACCAGTGTCGCACCGAAGAACGCGATTTCTGAACAATACCGTGCCATCCGTACCAATATTCAGTATTCCTCGGTTGATGAAGAAATCAGAGCGATAATGGTCACATCATCCGGACCGGCCGAGGGAAAATCGACTACAGCAGCAAACCTGGCTGTAACCTTTGCCCAGCTTGGGAAGAAGGTATTATTAGTCGATGCCGACTTACGTAAGCCAACAGTTCACCATACCTTTCAAGTCAACAACATCTATGGTTTTACAACGGTTTTGACCAAGCAGACAACCCTTGAAAAAGCAGTAGTGGAAACAGTAGAAAAGGATTTGTTTATCTTAACGTGTGGTCCAATACCGCCAAACCCAGCAGAGTTATTAAGCTCGAAATCCATGGAGCAATTTATTACAGATGCAAAAGAAATGTTTGACTATGTCATCTTTGATACACCACCATTATTAGCAGTGGCCGATCCGCAAATTCTGGCAAATCAGTGTGACGGTACTATTTTAGTTGTCTACAGTGAAAAAACGGAAATTGAACTGGCGAAAAAGAGTAAGGAACTATTACAAAATGCTCAAGGTAAGCTGCTTGGTGTAGTGCTAAACCATAAGGAAATAAAGAAAAATGATTATTACTATTATTATGGGACTTATGGTACAAAATAACCATTCGACAATTTTCGTCCCTTTACTAGGACTTTCGATGGTGCTAGTATAATAAAGTAGGAATTAAGTGGAAATGAGTGGGACCTATGATCGACTTGCATTGTCACATATTGCCCGGGATTGACGATGGGGCAAAGGATCTGTCGGAAAGCATCCAGATGGCTCGCAAGGCTGTAGAACAAGGTATACAGACCATAGTGGCAACGCCGCATCATTTAAATAATCACTATGAAAATCCAAAGCAACAAATCTTGGAAAGAGTTGAGGAGTTAAACCGAGTATTACGGGATGAAAAGATAGATTTAAAGATTCTCCCCGGCCAGGAGACGCGGATTTACGGGGAATTGGTAAATGGCTATGAGATGGGAGAAATTCAACCGGTGAATGGTAGTCAATATGTATTGGTTGAGTTCTCCTCCAGTCATGTCCCGAGATACACGGAGAAGTTGTTTTATGATCTACAGGTGAAAGGACTTATCCCAATCATCGTTCACCCGGAACGGAACCAGGAAATCATTGAACAGCCGGACCTCCTTTATAAGCTTGTTCAAAATGGGGCTTTAACTCAAGTGACGGCTGGCAGTGTTTGTGGTGACTTTGGCAGGAAAATTAAGAGTTTTTCATTACAGTTAATCGAAGCAAACTTAACACACTTTATTGCATCTGATGCTCACAATACGAGAAGCCGTACATTTAAGCTGAGAGAGGCTTTTGACCTTATCCATGAAAAGTATGGGAATGAAATGGTTTACCTATTCGATGATAACGCAGCCCTTGTGATAGAAGGCAGCAATGTTTATAAAGAAGTGCCGGAAAAAATTAAAAAGAAAAAGTTCTTTAAAATTTTTTGAGTAAATGATTGTATGGTACAACAATTTTCAGGTGTTTATACCTGAACGGCGAGGCTTCCCTGTCCGTTATCCATGGAGGTACTCGGTCATACTGTGGGTCATAGGAATGGCCTTAGACGCATGTCGTCAATAGTATGGTGTGAGGACGGGTTAGATGCCCATTTTAAAATAAAAACGAATAAATATCTAATGAAAGAATAAGCGTGAATCCGCTTGCAATTCCATTAGGTATTTATTTTTTTGCCCCAGCACTTTAGTGGGGGAAAGAGTTTAGTAGATAAACAAATGATAGATGGGGGTATATGATTTGAAAAAAGTTAGAAAAGCAATCATCCCAGCAGCTGGACTGGGGACTAGATTTTTACCAGCAACGAAAGCAATGCCGAAGGAAATGTTACCAATCGTTGATAAGCCGACTATTCAATACATAATTGAAGAAGCAGTGGCGTCAGGTATTGAAGATATTATAATCGTTACAGGTAAAGGCAAGCGTGCCATCGAAGATCACTTCGATATGGCAATGGAGCTCGAGGAGAACCTAATTGGAAAGAAAAAATTTGATCTGCTAGAAAAGGTTCAATTTGCAACGAATCTAGCAGATATCCACTACATTCGTCAGAAGGAACCCAAAGGACTTGGACATGCGGTTTGGTGTGCTAGAAACTTTATTGGGAATGAGCCATTTGCCGTTCTTTTAGGTGATGACATTGTTCAAGGCGAAACTCCTTGCCTTCGTCAGTTAATTAATCAATATGAAGAGACCTACTCTTCAGTGATTGGCGTTCAATCGGTTCCTGACCAAGAGACACATCGTTATGGGATCATTGATCCTTCATCACAGGACGGAAGATTGTATCAGGTTAACAACTTTGTAGAAAAACCAAAACCAGGTACAGCACCGTCGAATCTAGCGATAATGGGTCGATATATATTAACTCCAGAAATTTTTATGTTCCTTGAGGAGCAAGAAAAAGGCGCTGGGGGAGAAATACAGTTAACGGATGCTATTCAAAAATTAAATCAAATTCAAAGAGTATTTGCTTATGATTTCGAAGGGAAACGGTATGATGTTGGTGAAAAGTTTGGTTTTGTCAAAACAACTTTAGAATTTGCCTTGCAGCATGAAGACCTCCATGATGACATGATCGATTACTTGAAAAAACTCGTTTCTACTTTAGATATAGAAAAAGTATTGTAGAGAGAAGGTAGGGGTTCAGGTTGCCTGATTTATCAAATCAAAATGTTGTTTACTTAGATGAACAAAATGCTAGGATTGAAGTAAATAACGGGAAGATGTATATAATAACTAAGAGATTAATTGATATCATCGGTGCTTCATGTGGAATTATATTTCTGTGTCTTCTATTTGTTTTAATCGCCATCTTAATTAAGATTGAAGACCCTAAAGGTAAAGTTTTTTTCTCGCAAAAGCGTGTTGGATTGAATGGAAAAGAATTTAAAATGTATAAATTCCGTTCGATGGTCTCAAATGCAGAGGAGAAATTGCGAGAACTATTAAAATATAACGAAGTAACTGGTGCCATGTTTAAAATGAAAGATGACCCTCGAATAACTAGAGTTGGAAAGTTCATTAGGAAGACAAGTATTGACGAGTTACCACAGCTTTTTAATGTATTAAAAGGGGATATGAGTTTGGTAGGACCACGTCCACCACTTCCAAGAGAGGTTGCTGTTTACACTGAATTTGATAAACAACGTTTAATGGTAACCCCTGGTTGTACAGGATTATGGCAAGTGAGTGGTAGAAATAGCGTGGGTTTTGAGGAAATGGTTGAACTAGATCTTACTTATATTCAAAATCGTACGGTATTATTCGATGCGAAGATCCTTTTTAAAACAGTTTTGGTGCTTTTTGGATCCAAGGATGCATTTTAGAGTTTATAAAAATGCAGAAAGTAGCGCTAAATATTAATTCTTCTATGATTTAAAGGAAATGGTTTAAATATATGCTGAAAGGCGAAAATGATAATGGGAATGAAAAAAAATGTTGTTATTATTCATTCACTGTATTATCCCACTATAGTAGGGGGGGCAGAAATATCTACTAAAATCTTGGCAGAAACCTTATCTGCCAAATATAATATTTCTGTTATTGCAGTCGGTGGACACAAAAGTACTGATGGAATTTATGTAGAGGAATTAAATAATGTAAAGATATATAGAATTCCTTATAATAACCTTTATTGGATTGGTGTTAAGAAAAATAAATCTTTAATTAGTAAGTTAATTTGGCATATTATTGATATATATAATCCAGTGCAATATAAATTAATAAAAAAAATATTGGGCGAAATAAAACCAGATATAATACACACGCAAAATCTACCGGGATTGAGTCTATCAGTATGGAAAGTTGGTAAAGATTTGAACATTCCTATAGTTCATACCTTAAGGGACTATTCATTGTTATCTCCCGTTGAATCCAAAATCTTTTCAAGATTTTATAAAATGATATCAATTTCATTTAGTAGATATGTATCTGTGGTTACTGGAATATCAAATTTTATCCTTGAGCAACATTTAAGTAAAGGTATGTTTGTAAATTCTCGGAATTTTGTAATTCCCAATGTGGTAGAATCTGATGTTATAATTTCAAACAAAAAAATTGAAGATACTCCAGTTAGAGTAGCTTTTTTTGGACAATTAGCTTCAAATAAAGGATTAGAATATCTAATAAACGCAATTAGGGAAATTGATACTAGGATAGTTTCTACTTTAGAAATTTATGGAGATGGTCCTTTAAAAGAAGACCTAATGAAATTATCAATTGGTGATACTAGAATAAAATTTAATGGAAAGATTCCAAAGGAACAAATTCAATTAGCAATGTCCGATGTAGATTTGGTAATTGTCCCATCAACTTGGGAGGAACCATTTGGGCGAGTGATTATTGAGGCCTACCAGGTTGGTACTCCAGTACTGGCATCTAATGTAGGAGGTATTCCGGAAATTATAATAAATAATTCTCATTTATTCGAACCCCAAAATATTGATTCTATTAAAGAGTCTATACTATCTTATAATAGATTATCTGTTTATGAGAAAAGGCAGTTAAGTGAACAGTGTATTAAGTATAGTCAGTCTTTTAACACTGAAAATTTATTAATAAAACACGAAACAATATATGAGAGACTTATTAAAAGTAGAAGGAAAGAGAAAAATGATTAATGAAGTCAGTTTCATGACTAATTCCAAATCTAGAAATAAGATTCTAAGTTACTTATTTGTGTTCACTCTTCTTATATATATATCTTTTTATGGAACATTGTCTATATTTATTAATAATTTTCTCTTTAATGTAACCAAAGATGTAGCTTTAATTTTATTAGCGATTTACTCAATAGCAAAAGTACGATTATATCTTGGGAATAATTACCTAAATGTCTTAATTGCTACACTTCTTACTTTAACTATATTTGGTTTTTTAGGTACTATTCTTTCAGGTAATTATATAGGATATATTTATGGGTTTAAAATAACTATTCTACCGATTTTTTTGCTACTCTTTGGGGTTTTAATATCAATGAATACAAGTTTTATAAAATACGAAAAGTTATTCTTGTTGATTTTTATTATAAGTATTGCTATTTGGATTATGCAGTATTTTTTAGGAATCGAGCAGTTGATAAATATGGGATTTAATTATGGGGTGAATGTAAAAACTTATCTAGGTGATTTACCAAGGCTACCGTCTATGATGGGAGTACCTGAAAGTTATGCTTTTACTCTAGCTCTTTTAGGTTTATTGCTAGCTAATGGAGAACTATTTTCTGGATCTAAGTCTTCACAATCTTTAATAAGAATTTTCACAATCACTTTTTTAAGCCTAGCAACTATTAGAAACGCAATAATACTTTGGATAATAAGTGAGATTATGGTTTTTTTGTTTAGTTTTAGGAATAAAAGCGTTAAGAATTTTTACTTATATGCTTCGTTTCTTCCATTCTCTCTAATTATAATTCTTGTTTTAATTTATTATTATATATTTTTTACGAATCATAATTTTAGCTTGTTTGCATATGATTCTTTAATCGATCGTCTGGATCATTGGGGGCTTTATTTGCCAGGTATTTCTTCTATCAATGGTTGGATTGGATTCGGATTAGGTAGCATAGGAGCTGCAAGTAGAAGGACTGCAACTCTAGGATATAATTCATTAGATTATGCTGTTGATAATCAGTATATAGCACTTTATCAGCAGTTCGGTATAATTGGTTTCTTAGTATTTCTTATCCTAACTTTCCTTATTTTAACTTTACTGTATAAGAATGCTATTAACAATAAACGTAAAAATGCGCAAGTTGCATTTTCAATATTTACAGCTACTCTAATTGTATCTTTTTTTGGGAACAGCTTAGAGGTTTTCCCTTTTAATATTATGCTATGGTTAATTATTGGTAATGGTATTTCACAACCTATTCATTTAGGAATGAAGCGTAATTGATTTTATTAATTCAATTACGTTTTTTTATTGTTCCTTTATTCTGGAATATTAAAAAATAATTGCTGTCATTTAAATAGGCTAATTTAAAATAGTTAGTTGAATTTTAGTAATAAAATATATCAAGAGTATGAAAAGTAAATAATCGGTCAAATAAAATATAATTTAAATGTTAAATAACTATTTTGAGTAAATGAAATAAATACAATATTTTGTTTTTAGGTAAAGTAATTCACTTGTAAAGGTTAGGTTAAAATGTGATGCTGAAAAATTCAATTTGGTCATTTATAAACATAATTGGAATACAGATATTTGCTGTAATAGTTAATGCTTTACTTGCGAGGATATTATACCCAGAGATTTTTGGAATTCTAGGTATGGCAACAGTATTTACAGGTTTAGTTTTAGTTTTTCAGGATTCAGGATTAAATGCTTTTTTAATTCATAAATCAAATATTAGTCAAAAAAATATAAATGCAATTTTTTGGCTTAACATCCTTATATCGCTATTATTATCTTTGTTACTGATTTTGATTGCTACTCCTGTTTCTAATTTTTATCAACAACCTGAAGTTTCAACAGTAATTTATTATGTTGCATTAGGAGTAATTATTGGATCTTTTGGGATGACATATCGAGCAGTGTTGGTGAAAAATAGGGAGTTTAAGAAACTTACAATAATTGATATGGTTGCGGAGTTAGCAAGTAGTGTCATGTCCATTACATTAGCAATATATCATTTTGAATTATTAGCAGTAACAGGTAAGTTATTAATGAGGCCTTTATTCCAATCTGTACTTCTGTTAATAACCTCTGGTAAATATTTTCTAAATAAGCCATCTTTTCATAATATTAAAGAAATGATCAGCTATAGTAGTAGAATTTTGGGGTCTCAGATATTTATTTATTTTAATAATAATATTGATTATTTTTTAATAGGTAAATTACTTGGCAGTAAGAGTCTTGGATTATATACTATTGCATTTCAATGGAGTGTATTAGCTCGATTTTATATTGCTGGAGCGATTTCAAAAGTGGCTTTCCCTGAAATTTCTAAACACAAGGATGATTTAGATTTTGTGAGGAATTTGTACTTAAATATTATAAGCAGAACAAGTTTTTTAACGTTTCCAATATGTATTGGTCTATTAATAGTAGCACCTGAGTTTATTAAAATTGTTTATGGTGACAATTGGGAAAGTGCAATACCAGTCCTTCAAGTCTTGTTAATTGCAGGTATGATTAGTTCAATCATAAATGTTGGTGGGGCTGTATTTAATGGGCTTGGAAAACCAGAAATAGATATGTGGCTAAATATAATTTCTTTTGTATTTCTAGGAATAGCAATCTTTATAGGTTCAAATTTCGGAATTTTAGGTGTTGCATTAGGCATACTGATTAGATCATTAATTTTTGGTTTTGTACAAATATATATTATTAACAAAACTATTAGGCTTCCACAAATTATCTATTTAAATTCTTTATTGCCTAATCTTTATAGTACGATAATAATGGGCGTCTCTTTATGTATTGTAAGGTTTTACTTTATAGGAGAATCTGTATTATTAAATTTAATCATTATTGTTACATTAGGTATCTCTCTATATATATTTACCTCTTATTTTATTAATAAAAGTGAATATATATGGTGGAAGAATAAGTTAATACCAAGTACTAAAAAGTATAAGTTAAATATTTGATTTTTCTATGTATTAGGAAATGCCATTTATTTAAGAGTAACAACTAGAAGGGGAAAAGAAATGAAAATTGCAATTATTTCAAGATATTTACCTAGTGGATCAAAGGGTGGTGTTGGATATCAAGTACATTATTTATCCAATCATCTCGTGAAAACAGGACATGATGTAACGGTATATTCAATGTTTGAAAAGCCAGTTGATGCATTATACGATGTTGTAAAAGTTTCTATAAACAAACCTAAGCAAAAACTTTTGAAAGTATTTGCTTTTGCCGTTGAATTAAATAAACAAGATTTTTCTCAGTATGATATCATCCATTCACATGGTGATGAATATTTATTGTGGGGGAAAAAGAAACCAATAATAAGAACATTTCATGGATCTGCCATTGCCGAGGCAATACACAGTAAAAATTTAAAGGGATTTATTAGACAGATGATTTTATACCCATTTGAATTTTTATCCTTAATTCGTTCCGATTATTCAGTAGGAGTATCGTTAAATACTAAGAAATGCATTCCATTGATTAACGAGGTTATTCCAAATGGAGTTGATATCCATTCCTTTGAAAAAAATAATGTTAAAAAAAGTTCGGAACCCTCAATTTTATTTGTTGGAACAATAGAAGGAAGAAAAAGAGGTAAGTTATTAGTAAAATGCTTTAATGAAATCATTAAACCGGCTTTCCCAGATGCAAAGTTATGGTTAGTTTCTGATCAACCGGTTCAAGGTGAGGGAGTGGTAAATTATGGTAGAGTCGATACAAACACTCTAATTGACCTTTATAGTAGTTCATGGATCTTTTGTTTGCCTAGTAGTTATGAGGGGTTTGGAGTCCCTTATATAGAGGCGATGGCTGCAAGTTCAGCTGTTGTGGCAACTCCGAACATGGGGGCCAAGGAGATACTTAAAAATGGTGAATTAGGTATAATTGCTCGTGAACATCGTTTGGGTGAAGAAATAATACAATTATTAGGCGGTATGGAAAAAAGGAATGAATTCATAAATAAAGGTAGAAATGAAGTACAAAAGTATAGTTGGGATTGCGTTTCAAGTAGCTATTTGAAACTATATAAAAACCTCGTAAAAAAAAATAATAAATAATAGTATAAAAAGGTGATAGTGTTGACACGCAGATTATTTGTAAGTCTAGATTTTCCGCCAGAAAGAGGGGGAATTCAAAACTATGTTTATGGGATTGTATCAAACCTAAATCCACATGAATCATTCGTATTAACATCGGATCATATTGGGGAAGACAATTATAGCGAATTTGATAAATCTCAAGATTTTAAGATTTTTCGGACTGCTTTATCAGGTAGAAAAAGTATTTTTAAGAAATTAACGTCAATCTTAATATTAATTTATAAATTAATATACTTGAAGTTCAAAGTAGGTTACAAAGAGATACACTTTGGAAATGTTTTTCCAATTGGGTTGGTAGGGCCTTTAATGAAGAATCTATTAAATATACGGTATGTGGTATATATTCATGGATTAGATGTTCTTAGTTTAAAAAGGAAATCTAAGTTTTCTTATATCTTATTATTATTTATCTTAAAAAATGCTAACAAAATAATCTGTAATAGTAGCTATACCAAGAATATAATTCTTAATATGGGAATAAAAGAAAAAAAAGTGGCCATAATATCACCTGGTATAGATGTAGAAAGTTTTAAGAGTGAGAATAAGAAAAATTTATTAATTGATAATTATAAACTTTATGGAAAAAAAGTATTACTGACTGTTTCTAGATTAGTCGAGAGAAAAGGACATGATATGGTCTTAGAATCCTTAAGAACTTTAGTGAATGAAATTCCTGATATATGTTATGTTATTTGTGGTGATGGCCCTGATAGGTCAAGGTTAGAGCATCTTGTAAAAAAATATAGTTTAGAAAGTTCAGTGATTTTTACAGGAAGTCTTCCCAATGAAGAAGTAGATGCTTTATATAAAGCTGCGGATCTATTTATCATGCCAAGTAGAGAAATTAAAGATAAAGGTGACGTTGAAGGCTACGGTATCGTTTTTCTTGAGGCAAATTATCATAAATTACCTGTAATTGCTGGTAATAGTGGTGGAATAAGTGACGCAGTATTAGATGGGGAGACAGGTTTTCTAGTAGATCCAATAAATTACTATGAAATAACAGATAAAATTAAAAAACTTTTATTAGATCAGGAATTATCGGTTGAAATTGGGGAAAAAGGATACAGTTGGGTTGTAGATAATTGTCTATGGAAACATAGAGTGGAACAATTACAACAACTGAAGATTTAACAAATAAAACCCTTATCTTGTCTAATTCATAGTTTTTGGGGAAATTTTAAAAGCTACTACGCAATTAAAGTTCTACCATCTTAGGAATTTAAACACACTATAGCACTATATATCAAACCACATGGATTTTATTTTTATGAAGGTTGGTGGTTTATCATTATTTCTATGGAGGGAATTTATGAATAGGAGATTTGGAGAATTAGATTCCATACGAGGTTTAGCAGCCGTAACAGTTGTTTTGTCACATAGTATCACAATTTCTGGATTAGTAGCTCCGGGAACAAATTTTGCAAGTATATTTAATATGATTATTGTAAACTCACCGTTGAAAATTTTATTATTAGGCCATGAAGCAGTAATCCTATTTTTTATTTTAAGCGGTTTTGTACTTTCCCTTTCCTATTATAGAAATGCTAATCAAACATACTTTTCCTATATTATAAGAAGATTTTGTAGAATTTATATACCATATTTATGTGCAATATTATGTGGCATTCTAATGAGAATTAGCTTTTCAAAAGATATATTTCCAGAGTTATGGAATACTCATATAGACTGGGGAGTAATTTTAAATCATATTTTTTTACTTGGTATGTTTAATCAAAATGCTTTCGATCCGGTGGTGTGGTCATTAGTTCATGAGATGCGAATCTCTATAATCTTTCCTTTTCTGATACTGTTAATTAATAAGTTCCATTGGAAAGTCAATATTGTATTTGGAGTGATATGCTCTTTATTAGGGATATCTCTTCATTATTTATTTAAGAATAAATTGGATTTATATACGAATTATTATGATTCTATGCATTATATTCTAATGTTTACAGTAGGTGCCTTACTAGCAAAATATAGTCTAGATTTAATAAAAATTTATCAAACAAAATCTACATGGATTAAATTTCTATTCTTTGTTTCAGGATTATGTTTTTATATTTACTCTAGGGCGGTAGTTATGAGGTTTCTTGATGACTCTTTACTAATCACTCTGGTTTCGGATTGGGGAACAATGATTGGCGGAGCTATTATTATTATCACTTCAATAGCTGAAAAGAGGGCATCAAAAATCTTATTAATTAAACCTATATCGTATATAGGAAAAACATCTTATAGTATATATTTATACCATTTGATAATATTCCTAACTTTAAAAAACCTATTAAATGGGATGTTAAGTAATTGGTTAATTTGGTTATTAGGGATGTTATTTTCGTTATTAGTATCTACTATTATGTATTTTATAATCGAAGAACCTAGTATTAGTATAGGTAAGAAACTCACAAAAGTTAAGTTTGGAAATGGTAATAAATCAGTCGCATAAATGGAGGAGACTTGTGGAAATTTTTATAAATGGTAGATTTTTAACCCAAAAAATCACCGGAGTCCAAAGATTTGCATTAGAGATTATTAAGAGGATCAACCAATACACAGAATGTAAGGTAATAGTTTTAGTTCCAAAAAATTACAATTATATTCATGCTATAAGAGATGTTGAGGTAAGAAAAATAGGAGTTAATTCAGGTCATTTATGGGAACAAATCGATTTATACAAATATGTGAAGTCTAAACCGCTAATAAATCTATGTAATACTGCACCTATTATAAAACGAAATCAAATAGTTGTTATTCATGATACAGCTGTTTATTCTGCACCTAACGGTTTTTCGAAATTATTTAAGATTTGGTATAAAGTTCTTTTTTTCTTTATAAGTAAATTATCAAAAAAAATTTTAACTATATCAAATTTCTCTTCAAAAGAAATACTAAAATATTTAAATATAAGTAAAACAAAGCTTGCTCAAATTAGTGAAGGTACTGAGCATATTAAAGAAGTTAAAGAAAATAAAGATGTTCTTGGAAAATATGGTTTGGAGAAGGGTAAATATGTATTCGCTGTTAGTAGTTTAAATCCAAATAAGAATTTTGAGGCACTAATAAAAGCTACTCAATTTTTCCAAGAAAAAAGTTTCAACATTGTTATCGCTGGAGGGACAGATCCGAAAGTTTTTGGGATTTCGAACTTTGAGGGAAATAATATAAAATATTTAGGTTATATAACAGATGAGGACTTAAAGGGTTTATATATGAATGCGGGATGCTTTGTATTTCCTTCAATATATGAAGGTTTTGGTTTACCACCACTTGAAGCGATGTCAGTAGGTTGTCCAGTAGTTGTATCTAGAATTGGGCCCATCCCTGAAGTGTGTGAAGATGCAGCGATATATTTTGATCCTTATGATGAAAGAGATCTTGCTAATAAGATTCTTATGGTAATGAATGATGAGTTACTAAAAAAGGAATTACAAAGTAAAGGATACCAACAAGCACAAAAGTTTTCATGGCAAAACGCATCACGTCAATTGGCCAATCACACTAGTTGTCTTAATTTTGAATAGTTTAGTTAATTTTTATTTAAAGAAAGGAGGAATATAATTGAGGGTACTTCATATAGGTGAATATATTAAAGGTGGAGTTGCAACATATATAAGAGAAGTTGTAGACTTTCAAATTTCAAGAAAAGAAATTACTGATATATATTTAATGCAAAGTAGTTCAAATTCAGAAGTAACTTATAAATTACCAGATACCCACTTAATTACTTATAATTATAAGCGGAAGATTCCCTACTTTATAAAATCTTTATTTAAAATTAATAAGGAGATAAAAAAATTAAATCCTGATATTATACATGTTCATAGTACCTTTGCCGGAGTTTTTGTAAGACTACCATTACTTTTTTATAAGAGGGATTTTAAAGTTATTTATTGCCCACACGGTTGGGCTTTTTGTATGGAGACTTCAGAAATTAAAAGGAAAATTTATTTGGCAATAGAGAAACTACTGGCTAAGAGAACGGATTTAATTATAAACATATCTGAATACGAACAATTTGAATCAATAAAAAGAGGGATATCTAGAGATAAATTACTATTAATTAATAATGGTATTTCTAATCAAAGGGAGATAAGAAATATACAATTGGATCTTGATAAAAACAAAATTAATATTTTATTTGTGGGTAGATTTGATAAACAGAAGGGTTTAGATATCTTGTTAAGTTTTTTAAAAACTTATGATAATAATGCTTTAAGATTTTACATTATTGGTGACAATGTACTAGAAAACATCGATATTGAGATACCTTCTAGTGTTATTACCTTGGGTTGGATTGATAATAGTAAAATTGATTCTTATTACAGTCTGTTCGATGCAGTTATAATTCCTTCTAGATGGGAAGGATTTGGACTTGTGGCAATTGAAGCGATGAAAAATAAAAAGGCTATTATTGTAAGTAATAGAGGTGCATTACCTGATTTTGTTAAGGTCAATAATGGTTATGTTTTTGAACTTGAAAATTTAGAGACACTAGAAATAATATTAGATTCATTAAACAAAGAGGAGTTAGTCCAAAAAGGTAATAAGGGATTTGAATTATTTAATAGTTGCTACACCAGTATACGAATGAATGAAGAAATTCTTAATTGCTATGAAGAACTATTACAAGAATAGTTATTATTAAAATGTTAAATTATGTATCATATTGAAAATAATTAAATATGTAAAATTCTTTTAAGACACGTATTTAAGCACCAATTTTGGTATGTATACTCTAAAAACAGGAAATCAGGAGGACAAAATGAAATTAGTTTTATTATCAGGCGGCTCAGGTAAACGATTATGGCCTTTATCCAATGATGCAAGGTCAAAGCAATTTTTGAAAGTGTTACTTAATGAAGATAACGAGTTACAGTCAATGGTACAAAGAGTTTGGGGGCAATTAGAGAAATTAGGATTGACTGAATCAGCGGTAATTGCAACAAGTAAGTCCCAAGTAGAAATGCTTCAAAACCAAATTGGTAAGGATGTCCCTATAATTGTTGAGCCAGAAAGAAGGGATACATTTCCTGCAATAGCTCTTTCAGCTTCTTACTTATTTTCTAATGGAATAGCAGCTCGAGACGAGATTATAGGTATTTTACCAGTTGATCCATATGTAGAGGATAAATTTTTTGCTAGATTATTAGACTTAGGAGATATATTAAATTCATCTGAAGCAGATTTGGCTCTAATGGGGGTACAGCCAACATTCCCTTCTGAAAAATATGGTTATATTGTTCCAGATAAAATACTATCTACTGATAGCTTTGTAAAAGTTAGTCATTTTAAAGAAAAGCCAAAAACTGAAGAGGCAAAATTATTATTAGAGCAAAAAGCATTGTGGAATTGCGGTGTTTTTGCATTTAAACTTAATAAGATTATTTCTTTATTAGAGCAAAAAGGGTTACCAACAAATTATGAAGAATTATCAGCTAAGTACGGTCTTTTACCAAAAATAAGCTTTGATTACGAAGTAGTAGAAAAAACTGAGAATATTATTGCAATTCCATATGAAGGCCAATGGAAAGACTTAGGTACATGGAATACCTTAACGGAAGAAATGGGGACTAATATTCTTGGTAAAGCACAGGTAAGTGAAGATTCTAAAAATGCACATATTATTAGTGAGTTAGACATACCAATTTCGGTACTTGGATTGTCAAACATTTTAGTAGCAGCTAGTCCTGATGGGATACTAGTTACTGATAAGGATTCAAGTCCAAGGGTGAAAGAATTAGTCGGTAACCTAGATCAAAGACCTATGTACGAAGAGCGTCGCTGGGGATGGTATCGCGTCTTAGATTATAATAAATATGAGGAGCAAAATGAGGTATTAACCAAACGTATAAAAATATCAGCTGGAAAAAATTTAAGTTATCAATACCATAAATATCGAAGAGAAGTTTGGACTATTGTAAATGGTGAAGGAGTTCTTCTTTTAAATAATGAATTCAAAGTTATTAGACCTGGGGACATAGTAGAAATTCCAATTGGAACTAAGCATGCTGTTAAGGCTGTTACCGATTTAGAGTTTATTGAGGTACAAACGGGTACTCAATTAGTAGAAGAAGATAATCATCGTATTTTCTTATCATGGGAAGAGATTGAAGCAAATGTCTATTCACTAATTAATTAGTTGTTCTTTCTGTAGCTCTACGAAAACAGGTAGACTATTTAATAATGCAGCCAATGTAATTATTATTATGTAATATCTTAAATATTGAACTGTAGGTATACAATTAATTAAAAAGGATTAATGTATCAATATAATACATGCTGTAATATAAATATAGGAATCTGATTTGCATAGTATGTTACCAATAAATAAACTTTTAAAAAGTACTTTGACAGTTACAGTTGTTTTATCTAATATTATTTTTTCATAGTCGAAACTATTTAAAAAGGTGGAATTAAAATTGAAAATTGCTGTTGCAGGAACTGGATATGTTGGCTTAGTAACCGCGGTATGTTTGGCAGAGCATGGGCATTTCGTTTCTTGCGTAGATATAGATGAAAGAAAAGTGGCATTAATGAAGTCAGGGATTTCTCCCATTTATGAACCAGGGCTTGAAGAATTAATGATAAAAAATATGGATAAATTGACATTCACAACAGATTACAAAGCAGCATATAAGGATGCAGATGTTATATTTATTGGAGTAGGAACTCCAGAAAAACATGATGGTTCGGCTAATTTAGCTTATGTATTTACCGCTGCTGAACAAATTGCACAAAGTATTGAAAAAGATTGTATTGTTGTTGTGAAATCAACTGTACCTATTGGGACGAATGAAAAAATTGATTATTTGGTTAAAAATAATCTTAATTTTAATGTAAATGTATCAATTGCTTCAAATCCTGAATTTCTTTCACAAGGTACAGCGGTGAGAGACACCTTATGTGCGTCTAGGATTATAATTGGAGTAGAAGAAGAATTAGCAGCTCAAGTATTAAAGGATGTGTACAAGGATTTTGGTGCTCCTATCCTTGTTACAAATCGAAAGAGTGCAGAAATGATTAAATATGCTTCAAATGATTTTTTAGCATTAAAAATCTCTTTTATAAATGAAATTGCTAACCTTTGTGAAATTATTGGAGCAGATATTGAAGATGTAGCCCAGGGAATGGGATATGATAGTCGCATAGGAAATCAATTTTTAAAATCAGGAATTGGTTATGGGGGCTCTTGCTTTCCAAAAGATACTAAAGCTCTGAATTGGCTTGCAAACTTCCATGACTATGAATTAAAGACTATTAAAGCTGCAATTGAAGTAAACGAAAACCAAAAGTTAAAATTAATCAAAAAATCCCGGAAATATTTTAATACCTTAAAAGGTTTAAATATAGCTGTATTAGGTTTAACCTTTAAACCAGGTACAGATGATTTAAGAGAAGCACCATCATTAGTAAATATTCCATTAATGCTTGAAGATGGAGCAAATGTTAAAGCATGGGATCCTGTTGGAGTCGATAACTTTGAGAAGTTTATTCCTAATGGTATAACATATTGCCTAACGATTGAAGAGACTATTAAAGATGCAGATGTATGCTTTATCTTTACTGAGTGGAATGATGTAAAAGATTTTGACTTAAACAAATATAAAGAGCTAATGAAAAGACCAATTATTTTGGATGGAAGAAACTGTTATGATATTGCTAGTGCTAAGGATGCTAATTTAGTTTATGATTCAATTGGAAGAGAAACGGTTAATAGTGTAGAGGTACTTGTATAGGATTGAAATTTATTCAGAGGAAAGAACCAAAGGTTCTTTCCTTCCTTTAATTCTTTAGATTATAATCCTAGAATCTAAATCGTCAAAATTCTAAGATTAGGGGGATATTATTTTGACTTGGTTAAAGAATGCAGAAAAATGGCTTTCTTTTAATAATTTAGAATGTGATATAAAAGAAGCATTATTTATGATGGAAAGCGATAAAAAATTATTAGAGGATAGTTTTTATAAACACTTAGAATTTGGTACCGGTGGTATGCGCGGGGAGCTGGGCCCTGGAACTAACCGATTGAATACTTATACCATCCGCAGGGCAGCTGAGGGATTAGCAAAGTATATCGTTGAACAGGGGGAGGAAGTTAAACAGCGTGGGGTTGTGATTGCCTATGATTCACGCCATAAGTCTCCGGAATTTGCGTTAGAAGTTGCTAAAGTGGTAGGTAAGCAGGGAATTAAGACATTTGTATTTGACGAACTTCGTCCAACACCGGTTTTGTCTTTTGCGGTTAGATATTTACATGCCTTTTCAGGAGTAGTCATTACAGCAAGTCATAATCCGCCTGAATACAATGGTTTTAAGGTGTATGGAGAGGATGGTGGCCAAATTCCCCCAGAAGCAGCGGATACTATTATTAAATATGTAAATGCTGTTGAAAATGAACTTACTGTCGAAGTGGCAGAAGAGCAGGCACTTCTATCAACTGGGTTATTAACCTACATTGGAGAAGAGGTTGATAATGCCTATGTAGAACAATTGAAATCACTTCAGCTAAATCCTGAGATAGTAACTGATGTCGCGAAGGATTTGAAAATTGTATACACACCATTACATGGTACAGGGAATAAACCTATCCGTGCAGGGCTAAAGGTATTCGGATTTGAACATGTTACTGTTGTAAAGGAGCAAGAACTACCAGATGCGAATTTTTCAACAGTCAAGTCGCCTAATCCCGAAGAACATGCAGCCTTTGAATTAGCCATAAACTATGGTGAAGAAATTGGTGCGGACATTCTCATGGCGACAGATCCTGATGCGGACCGATTAGGTGTAGCCGTAAAAAACGGTTCTGCTGAATATGTGGTATTAAGCGGAAATCAAATGGGAGCATTAATGCTTGAGTATCTACTATCGCAAAAACAATCCAAGGGCATACTTCCTCAAAATGGTGTTGTCATTAAAACAATTGTTACCTCTGAAATCGGTCGGGCCATTGCAGAGTATTATGGTATCCAAGCCATGGATACACTGACAGGTTTTAAATTCATTGGAGAGAAAATCAATGAGTTTGAACAATTGGGCCAGCATAACTTCTTATTTGGTTATGAAGAGAGCTATGGTTATCTGATTGGCGCTTTTGTACGTGATAAAGATGCCGTTCAGTCTGCGATTTTTGCAGCAGAAGTAGCGGCATATTATAAATCGAAAGGCATGACCATGTATGAAGGTCTTCTAGCAATCTTTGAAAAGTATGGTTTTTACCAGGAGTCACTTCAGTCAATTACCTTAAAGGGGAAAGATGGAGCAGAACAAATTGCTCGTTTAATGGATACATTTAGAAATGAAGACTTGATAGAGGTAGCGGAAATTAAAGTAACAGCAGTGGAAGATTATGCAACTTCTGTAAGAAAAGATGGTATTTTGGAAAATAAGATTAACTTACCTACATCAAATGTATTAAAATTTTATTTAGCAGATGGTTCATGGTTCTGTCTACGTCCGTCTGGTACAGAGCCTAAGGCGAAATTTTACTTTGGTGTTAAAGGAAATTCAATAGAACAAAGCCGGGAGAAATTAGTTATTTTACAAACTGCAGTTATGAGTAAGGTGAATGATATATTATTAACAAAAGTATAACTTTATATCCTTTTTATTATTAAAAGAAGAAAGCACTAATATTCAGCACCCTTGTCCTCTTTTCAGACAAGGGTGTTTTTTTATTTCCGTATATTCAGGCTGAGTGTATATATTGTTTATAAAAGTACTTGGAAAATTCGGTAATATAGATTGAAATATAACCAATGGTTAGCTTTTTGATATAGGCTATTCCTCTTTATTAACTTATCTTGCTTTACCTATTTACAAAAATTGTTAAATGTTAACGGTGTAAATGAAAAAATAGGAGGATTTATTTTTGAAACGCTATGATGAATTAGACTCTTTAAGAGGACTTGCCGCACTTAGTGTGGTTATTTACCATGCATTAAATTTGACCATTACTAATTGGAGTGAAATTAACAATATTATTTGGAGATTATGCATGTATTCTCCACTAAGATTGCTATGGTCTGGTCATCAATCTGTAATCCTTTTCTTTGTATTAAGTGGTTTTGTATTGTCATTGCCATTTTATAGGACAAAGGTTGACTCTACATTCTATTTTCAATATTTAATTAAAAGGATATGCAGAATTTATATACCTTTTGCTATTTCTATTGGAGCTGCCATCCTAACAAGAATATACCTAACAGGAACAGTAAATTTGGAAGGATTATGGATCGGTCAAATTTCTTGGAAACCGATATTACAGCATTTATTTTTAATTGATATGTTTAATCAAAATTACTTCAACCCCGTCGTTTGGTCTTTGGTTCATGAAATGAGGATATCCATTATTTTTCCGATTATTATAGCCGTTATTTTAAAGTACAATTGGAAAAATGTGTTAACTTGTTCTTGGATTTTATCAGTTTTAGCTATAGTAATGCATTATTTATTTCAAGATAAAGTAGATATTACAACTAACTATTTTGATACTTTTCATTATATTTTAATGTTTGTTGTTGGCTCTTTAATGGCTAAGCACAAAGAAAATCTAATAAGACTATATAATTCAGTAAAACTTAATTTGAAATATGGAGTACTTTTATTAGGTTATTGTCTATACGCTTATTCCATTGGAATTCATATCCCATTTTTTGGTCGTTATATTGGCGATTGGTTTACTACATTAGGCAGTATGTTGATAATAACAACTGTTATTTCTGGAAGTTTGCTAAGTAAACCCCTTTTATTAAAACCGATTGTTTTTATAGGGAAGATAAGTTACAGCGTTTATTTATCTCATTTAATAATCTTTCTTGCATTAACTAATAATTTTTTAGGAAAATGGACAAATTCAGAAATATGGATAGTGGGGCTTTTATTAACATTTATTATTTCGACAATATCCTATTACTCTATTGAAATTAATAGTATGAAGTTGGGAAAAAATCTTGCAAATAGAGTTACCAAAAGAAAGACTGTACAAAATAACACAGAAATGTCAGCATAAAACGCTATTGAAGAAAATAGTGAAACATACTCACTAGCACGTAAATGCTAATGTATAAGGAAGGCAGTAGATTAATTAAGTAATCTTCTAAACAGGGACAAACACACTTTTTCTTAATTAGATTTTTCAAAGGGAATCAGTTTATTTCCAATACAAAAAATCATCAAGTTGTCTTTATAAGACAACACCGCCATTTTCAATAACAGAAATAATAGTCTTATTTGCCGCCGCTAGCATAACACTCATAGAGCATGGGGGAGAGAATAGTGAGACACTCAAACTAAGCATCTTACAATGGAAGAGTTGGTAGACTATAAATATAGGGGATTTCAAGTAAGATGTAAGGCTTGCAGTTATTTTATATTAGCTTATAACAGATTAACATAATGAGGAGGGCTTCTTTTGGTACCGTTATTTTTACAACCCGTTTTTAAAGAAAGAATTTGGGGTGGTACAGCTTTACAGGAACTATTCGGGTATGAAATTCCGAACGAAAACACAGGGGAGTGCTGGGCGATATCTGCACATCCTAATGGGCCCTCTATGATAGAAAATGGCCCTTATAAGGGGATGACGCTAGATCAATTGTGGAGTGAGCGTCCGGAGCTCTTTGGATATCCAAAGGAAAGGGTTTTTCCTTTATTAACCAAGATTTTGGATGCGGACATGGATTTATCGGTCCAAGTTCATCCCAATGATTCCTATGCATTAGTTCATGAAAATGGTGAACTGGGTAAGACTGAATGCTGGTATATCATTGATTGTAAAGAAAATGCCGATATGATTTTCGGGCATAATGCCAAAACGAAGGAAGAATTAAAGCATCAAATTCAAAATGGTCATTGGAATGATTTGCTTCGCCGAGTGAAAATCCAACCAGGTGACTTTTTCTATGTCCCAAGTGGGACTATTCATGCTTTATGTGAAGGAACGCTTGTATTAGAAACGCAACAGAGTTCAGATACAACCTACCGGGTGTATGACTATGATCGCCGAGATACAGAAGGGAACTTAAGGGATCTTCATTTGGAGAAAGCAATGGAGGTTACTACTGTTCCGCATCAAGATGATGTAATTACAAGGGCTGTTCATGAAAATGGTAATACTAGGATTACGACATTTGTGAAATCGGAATTTTTCTCAGTATATAAATGGGAGGTTGATGGCAAGTCTAGCTTTGCATTTAATGATAAGTATTTGCTTTTTAGTGTGAGTGATGGTGAAGGAACCCTTTCACATAATGGGAAGTATTATGGATTGAAGAAGGGGACCCATTTTATAATTCCTGTGGGCTTTGGGGAGTTTGTGGTAGACGGGAATTGTGAAATGATTGTGTCGCATACTTAAGAGAGTAAGGACCATTAGACAAGCAGCTGGTCTTGAAAGTAAGATTATCTTGCCGTCATCTAATGTATTGAAATACTAATTAACGGGGCTCATGGTCAGTCTGAGTCGTTTAGAACAGAGCCTAGAAAATTTAACGGCTATATAAACGGCCGTAATGAATATGGTAAATGATAGATAGGTTGCAAGGTTATAACCTCATAATTCAATTCTAATAGGAAAGCACTACTAATTCGCACCCTTTTCCTCTTAGGAAAAGGGTGTAATTTTGGAAATTTAAGAGACAGCATAATGAATAAAAGAAAATGGTGGGTACTTGGAGCCGTAATTTGGATGCTTACGATTTTTACCTTACCCAGCTGCCATACTTTACTGGGGAGAATACCTGTAAAGCCGTTCATAAGGTTGTCGTAACAGAACATCAAACGATCCATACACCTAGCGTTGACACTACAGAAGTAGATTCCCTGAACTTAGTCATAAGAAAGGCGACACATATTACCGTATTCGGAATTCTTGCCTTCTTATTGTTTAAGTCACTTGAAATCAAACGATTCTCTTTTATTATCTCTTGGTTTCTAACTGTACTATATGCCATGTCTGATGAGTATCATCAATCTTTTATGCCAGGTAGGGTGTCCTCTCAAAAAGATGTATTCTTGTTTGATTCTGTAGGCGCGTTGCTAGTTCTCTTTATTACTTATTTAATAAAGAGAAAGAGACTGATCAAAAACCGTAATTTAAGGCCTATAGGAGACTAATTCCAGACAAAATCATAAGCCAATCATCTAGCTAGATGCCTATATCTGCTGATTGGCTTAATTTTTAAATGTAAGCGATTACTGAATAATACTGCTATTTCCGGATTGTTTTTATTTTTCTTTAGAATCCAAAAAGTTGGTCTATTAATTTTTAGTATAACTAATGAATACCCAAATTAATTAAGAAAAAGAGTGTATTTAAAAATACACTGCGTTACTTCCAGTTTCTTTTAAATTTAAAAACCTCTTGTATATAACCATATACCGATACAGGAGAAATAATTAATTGATAACCAAGAATGAAAAATATAAAGCCTGAAATATTTTTTCTGATTTTTAAGTCTAATGCTTTAAATACAACATTTCTTTGATAGAAATAAAGAATACTATAACTGATAAGTGTTAAAGGTAATACAAGTAATGTCATTGGGCCAACAATCCAGTTATAACCAAAGAAGGCCAAAATCAGTCCCGGAATCCAACATAGGGTATAGGTAAGATCTAAATATGGCATGATCAGATTTATGCCTGTTAAATATTTAACGTAAACTTGAGGCTGCTTCCAAGGCTTTATTTCGTTCAATCCTTCAATCATGCCTCTTGCCCATCTTGCTCGTTGTCGTACAAAGTGAATAAACGTACTTGGAACTTCAGTAAAAGAAACAGCCAATGGCTCAAAATATACTTTCCATTTTTTCTGAAGCAGACGCCATGTTAGCACAATATCCTCACCTATGGCATCAGGCCAACCGCCTACTTCTTTAATGCAATTAGTTTTATAAAGACTATAAGCTCCTTGGGCTACCAATGTTCCTTGGTACAAGCCTTGAAGTCTCTTAATGGATGCAATCCCTAAGAAGTAGTCCCATTCTTGAATTTTTGTCCATAAATTCTCTCTGCTGTTTTTTGTTAGAACAGATCCTGCAACGGCACATACGTCTTCAGGGCTAGATTTCATGCGTGCCACAAGATACCGGATAGAAGATGGATGTAGTAGAGTATCGGCATCAATTGTAATCACATAAGGAGTCTCTACCCATTCTAACGCGTGATTTAGAGCATTGAATTTTCCGGGTTTCTCTTCATTAAGTAACTCAATTTCAATTTTTAATTCCCTTTTAGCCTTTACTACTTCATGAACTGTTTTATCTGTCGAACCATTATTGATAACAAATACCTTTACTTTTCCTGAATAGTCTTGTTTATCAATGTAATGTAAAGTCTGAAAGATTTTGTCTTCCTCGTTATGTGCTGCTATGAGTATGGTAATCTCATCATTCGGATATTCATTCTTAAAGGCAGGTTGGCGATCTAGAATTAAGCTTATGACTAAAAAAGCATTCAGATAGCCGGGGATGTAGGATATACCACCAATGATAAGTAGGGCTAATGGAAACGATACGATTTTTGCAAGGTCCTCTAACCATGGAAGTGCTATATATATAGAAAAGCACATCCATATAAAAGCTGCTATATGACTGATCCAAAACTTTGTTTTTATTGGTATATATTTTCTTTTGAATTCTTTTGTTACTTGGGAGTTAATGGGACTTAATACTGGTTTCATAGAACATTAGCCTTTCTTTTATGAAAAAGTAATAACATCCTATAATACCATGATTTTAATTAGAGGGAATTGAGGTTTTAATGTAAAATAAGGAGTAAATTGGAAGGGACTATTATTTGTAATACAAAAAGTTTCTTTGGATTATTGTGTATTATTATTCGTTACACAACTTGAAACAACTTTTATTCTTAAGACATACCGATTTTTAAGTGGGTGTTTTCGGATATATAATCACCAATCAATGATGTTCGGTCTTATATGGGTCTATCATAATCTAATCGTTTTATTTGTAAATATTAACTTGAGCCAGAGTGATCACTTCAATAGTGAGCCACTTTATTCTGAGTTATTTCCATTTTTGGTGTGAGTAGATTAGGGTATCTTGTTCCGTGGGGCTGATACCCTAATCTTCTCGTGTACTTACTGATTTATAATGTGAGGGGCTGTACTTAGCTAGTTATTCTTCTTTTTCATCTCTAAATAAATCGCCAATTAAACCTAGGTCTTCTATTTCTTTATAAAGCTCAGAACCATCCATGCCTAGGGCTTGTGCAATTTTTTCGAAGACAGGTAGACTTGGCAAGCTCTTTCCTGTTTCAATATTACTCATCGCTTTCCTTGTTATTTTACATTCAGCTGCCAGATCATCTTGAGACATTTTCAAATCACGCCTTTTCATTACTATTAATTCTCCAATTGACTCTATTTCATATTCCTTCATGGGAAATTCCCCTTTTACCCCAATTACATAATTTGGGCAGGGGGGAGCTCCCAAAAGAGCGATACGGTTATTTTTCATATTATTCTCCTTAAGTTTAAGTAATGGATCTATCCTTTATTTGTTCATTCTTATTCTACGTATCTAGCAGGATTTTTTATTATCCCATTCCAAGATACTGATATAGGACCTTTCAAGAGAGCTGTTAAAGGCTAGCTCCTTTTGTGGAAGATTTTGCTTTTTAGTTAACCGCTGTATTCCACTAATGATTTAAAGTTGTATCTGCCTTCTTTCAACTTGTTAATTTGTCTCTGCTTTTCTGATTCATTGAAGTATGAGAGGGGATGAGGATGGTTCCCTCTCTCTCTGGAAATATTCTTCAGTAGAAGAGCGGTTTGGATCTTGTTGATAAAATAGTACTTCTTCAAATCGATAATGATTGAAACACCATTGCTAAGTTCAACTTCAGTCTTGCAGCCGCGGGTCTTGGTTTTGACAATATGATCAGGATTAAACCAAACACAATCTTCCTTTTTGGGGGATTTATATGGAAAAAGACAAATGCCCTTATATGGGTTGACAAGGATGGGGCACATATTGATATTGCCAAGTATGTTTTTTGTACCTTTTATAGCTCCTTTTAAATCGAAGCCTATGTATTTCAATGTGTCGTCCATTACCTGTATTGGTGTTCTGTTTACTAAGAGTGTTTGCCCGCCGACCATAATTCTCGCACAAAACTTCCCTTCGTTGTTATATTCACCTGTCATTAAAATGATGTCCTCATCCAATAAATAAAACTGATCAATAATCATAAAACATCTCCCGATTTGTTTTTTTGAACTACTTAAATTAGATTAGCGCGAACATTTTTGTGAGCAACTAAGTTGAGGTTTACTAGATTTGTGCTTGAACTTCACCTCTTTTGCTGCAGGTTCTATACCTGGTTATAATAGGTGCATTCGCCAATTCGATTGTTTGGAAATAGAATTGTAAACATGGGAGCGATTTCCTCTAACATTATTTAATTATAATTAGGATTTTTTAACCATGTACTAAAGTGCACAAAATTCGTCAAAGTTTGACATATTTGTTACAAAAATTGGGGAATCATGGGGGAAGCGTGGGGACGGTTCGCGTGCTCCTTTTTAATGATTGCTCTTTCCTAATTCATTATGGCTTCATTCGATCGGGCAGATTTTGTATCGATTGGACCACGAGATCTAACTTCGACTCAATCCGGTAAAGTAGATAGAGGGTCACCACGATGGGGAATCCTACTTCGCTAATGAATGGTATAATTTGTTCCACGAGTCTTCACTCCTTTCATATAAAGGTATAGTTCCGAAGCAGAAGAACCGTCCCCGCGCTTCCACAGGAGAACCGTCACCCACGATTTAAAAAAAAGGCCGGGTTCATGAGAATCCGGCCTTGCGGTTATTATGCTAGTTCATAGTCGGTTACATTTCGGTCGATGATTCTTGCCCCTTTTGCTGAGGCAAGTTTGCCGCTGCCTGTAGTAAATACGTTAGCTGCAATAATCTGCGCCATGGAAAGTTTCACCACATCTTCATCCACTGGCTCCTTTGGATTATCGACGGTGATTTTCGCCGTTTTTCCAAACTCGGTGTCAAATTGTAATTCTAATGTTTTGGCCATTTATTTTCACCTCCTATCATTGGATATTTATTGGACATTAACCGATAATCTCAGAGCTGTCATTGCGTTCCACTTTGTTTAAGTCGCCATTACATAAAACTGAGATCGCTTGGGCTGCTTGGAACAGTTGGTCAGCTGTTGCCGCTTTCGTTACATTGCTAAACGTTTTAGACTTTAAGATTGGATTTCCTTCGTTATCGATGCCCGCTTGAAATACCAACCGAAGCTTTGTCGTTTCTAGTAATCCTTGTGCCATCTTCGATCACCTCCTTTCGTCTTATATATATAGTTTGAGAGACTTAAAGGACAGGTAGGTCAAAAATATTTTTACGATTCCAAAGGCAGAACGCACCTTATTTCAATGAGGTGCGTTCTGCCTGTTTTTTTATGATTTCAAATCACTTCGATTGATTATTTCTATAATTATCCATATAATCAATTATATAGAATGTGTGTTCGGGGTGAGGGGTATGGCGAAGGAGAAGAAAATACGTTATATAGTAGAGTTAGATGTACTTTTAGAGACATTTCAACTGCATATACTAGAAACTAGATTTGAAATTGCTCGTCATATCTCAAATGCTTGTAAAGGAAAAATGCTAGAAAACATTGCTCTTATGAGAGCTGATGAAGAATATCAATTATGGTTGAAGAAAGAAAAATCTGAAGTACGGTCGGCTGCACTAGGAGAAATAAGAGAAAAATATGATGTCTCTCAAACCGGGGCTGAGCGAATCGTCAAAGAAATGGGCAAACATTTTAAACAAAAGAAGCCTAAAAATTTGAAGCATAAACAAAAAGTACATTTAGATTCTCATATCGTACAGAAAATTGCCCTTCAAGTTTGGAAGTCTATTTCTGACTATCTTTTCGGAAAAGGCAAAAAGGTGCATTTTAAAAAGTACGGACAATTTGATTCGGTTGAAGGAAAAAACAACGAAGCTGGTTTAACCTACGAAAACGGAGTTTTATATTGGAATGGTTTAGAAATGAAAGTTCATGTTCCAATGAAAGATAAATACATACAGAAGGCTCTACACGATGAAATCGCCTATTGTCGCCTGGTTCGAAAGACTATTAGGGGGAAAGTCAACTATTATTTGCAGTTAGTATTAAAAGGTACTCCTCCACAAAAACACAAAACTTGTGATGGTGAAGTCGGATTAGACATTGGTATATCAACCATTGCAGCTGTATCGGATAAAGATGTAATGATTGAGGAATTTTGTGATGGCTTGGAAATGATGGAGAAAGAAAAACGGAGAATTTTTAGAAAAATGGATAGGTCTAGGAGGGCGACCAACCCTAATAGGTACAAAGAAAACGGGACTATAAAAAAGGGGAACAGAGATAAATGGATACGTTCTAAACATTATTGGAAACAGTTGTTTAAGCTAAAAGAAATCTGCCGTAAGATAGCCTCTGTTCGAAAAATTATGCACAATAAACTAGCTAATACCATTCTCAATATGGGAAACCAGGTATATTGCGAAAAAATGAATTACAAGGGGCTCCAGAAAACAAAGTTCGGCAAAAGAATTGGATACAAAGCACCAAGCATGTTTTTATCCATTGTTAATAAAAAACTATCTTATCAAGGATTAAAAATTGAGTACGTAAATACGTGGACGGTGAGAGCTAGCCAGTATTGCCATGTGTTAAATGATTATCAGAAGAAGAAGTTGTCTCAACGGTTTCACGTCCTACCGGACGGAACAAAAATACAGAGAGATTGTTACTCCGCTTGGCTAATTAAAAACGTAAATAATGCAAAAAATAAAGTAAACAGAAAGAAGTGTATAACCGAATATTTATCGTTTCTTGAAAACTACAAAAAGACCGAAAAGTTGCTTCGGTCATTAAATAAAAAGTTTATATTTAGCATCGGATTTTAATTATTTAAAATTCAAACCTTTGCCGTGTTGAATCCCACGGAAGAACAGGAAATCTATGACGTTAGTTTTAGAGATCTCTTGTTTGGCAGGTTAAAGCCAGATGCGAATACTAAACGGCGACTGGAAAACCACCGGGTTCCGCCATGTCTAAGACTGTCTTTCTTTTGCGTGGAAGAGCTGTTCATTCGCGAATGTTGCATGGAAAACTCATGAGTCTAAACGGCAAGAATTGAATGATCTAATGTTCTTGTCTAGTAAGGAAAGGGGAAAGTACATGTACCCTTCATTCAAAGAAGGTCTAATCTTTTAGAACCACCCTATTTCAATGGGGTGAGGATTCAGAAGTTTGTTGTTTGCGTGTTGTATAGACATGTATAGACACGTAAAAAGGGCTGTGCCATGGGTTGGCACAGCCTAGGATTTGATTCTCCAGTTTCTCAATATTCCGCATTGTTATTTGTTTGGATTAGGAAGATGTATAAATAGAGGATTAAATGGCGACCCCTGAAAGGAGGGGCAAGAGATCACACCTATATGTGTAAAATAGAAGGCTCTGATGGTAGTAGTAAGGAAGAATGAGCGTTATGGATTGTCATAGTCTCCTATTTTATCAGTTATCTTGGGTTTAATTTTATCGATTATTGGACAAGCTTGGGGGGAGGGAGGAGAATTCGAAATGATGACTAGAAAAGAGTATTTAGAAGCCATTACCTTTGTTAAGGAAGAAGAGGAAAGATATAAACGATTAGTTCGTTTAATTTCCAATCAGCTGGACAGGGATTTAACAGGAAAAGAAATCAAATATATTCATTGGCTGGCTGGTATCGATACAGAAGCGTTTGAGGTATTTGAAAAGATATTCGAAGATATTGGTTAAGAAGAGGGGGCTGATGAGGCCTCTTTGTTATAGATAAAGAACATTTGTATCATTTTAATTAACAGGTTAGTATAATTAAGCCCATATTAGGTATAACTGAACATATTTATTTACTAGCGGGTTAAAATTAAGCTTGGGGAAGGCTCTTAATGAATTGGTATAAAAGTGCACTATTTTTGTAGAATCATAGGATTATAATAACCTGATTTCCTCGGCAATTTTCTTACCGTCATTTTAAGGGAAATCCATATATAGCGGTCATTACACTGGATTTAATTAAACGTTTGATTAGTATGGCATAAAGGGAAATTAGTCGAAATAATGGAACAAGAATGGCGAACAACGTCTAAAGTTGTTAGCCTAAACCTTATCCGAAATCTTTTTGTTTGCGGCAGCGAGCTTCCTGGTAGTTTCGTCGAGCACAGAGATGTTTTTGCTAATAAAAATGTTATTCATTCAGTTAGAAAAAGATTGGACCTGACCCGTATTTTGAAACGAATTGTTTTGAAATCCGTATTTATAACAATTACAATTGTTATAAGTATAAAAAGGGCGGTTGGGGAAATGGAGAAATTCTTAAAAGGACTTTTGATGGGTCTTTCGATTGTTGCTGTGGTGGGGGTCATTATTGTCGGTGTTCTAATATATCAAGTGACTAGCAATGGGAGTGAAAAAACAGTAGCGGATACAGGGTCTTCGCTTGATACGGAAGTCGAAAACGATGGGGAGACTTCACTTGATACGGAAGTCGAAAACGATGGAGAGTCTTCACTTGATACGGAAGTCAAAAACGATGCCGAGCTTGAAAAAGAGATTACTGAAGGTATTTACATACCTACAGAAAAAGAATTCCAATGGATTGTTCACCGTATGACGCACCAAAAAGTTGCTGCAGATGAAAAAGATGGAGCGACCGAAATGACACCCGAAAGAATTGACCAATTACTTAAAACATTAGATGAAGCCGATTATGTCTACAAAGATGTTTATCTAGGAATCTTGAACGAATGGGATAAAGGGAATTTCCAAAATGCGGTCGAAGCACACAACGAAATTCTTTCCCTTCAAAACGGGACAATCGGAGTTGCGACACGGTTGTTGACACCCGAGGAAGAACAAGAATTCATTGAACAAAACTTTCGATAAGATGCGGACGGAAAATCCTTTGTGAAATGTAAAAGAGTAAGGATCCTATCAAGTTGTGGATCCTTACTCTTTTATTTTTATTTATTATTATCCCAGCTGATCCAGCTGGATAATGGAAGAGGACATAATCCCTATTGTAATAGAAGGATATAATCGTTATATAATAAAAATGGATAATAATATGACTAGAATGGGGAAGTAGAGTAGATGTTTAAAAAGGGATTAGCCATCTTTGTTGCCATGTTTGTTTTACTTTCAGGATTTCTTGTAGCTAAACCGGTAGCTGCAGCAAGCGTAACAAAATATGTAACAGCGACTGCATTGAATGTCAGAACGGGTCCGGGAACGACCTACCAAATTGTAACAACCATTAAGCAAAACCAAGCTGTCACTGTGTCACAAACGAAAGGCTCTTGGGATCAAGTAACTGTTGCTGGTAAAACAGGTTGGGCATCCAACCAATACCTAACCACTAAGAATTTGGCGGAGAGGTTAATGACAGTAGGAAGCAACAAACAGTTAATTCTTGTCACTGCTAATGGCTACAATACCTCAAATGCTGAAATTCGTACCTTCGAGAGAAATTCCCTAGGGAAATGGGTACCTGTTTTAACCACCACAGGCCATATTGGTAAATATGGATTTGCCACTGCCGCAAGTATGCGTGAAGGCGGTAAAAGGTCTCCAATCGGAAAGTACTCCATTGGAACCGCATTTGGACGTTATGCAAATCCAGGGACCAAAATGCCTTATAGAAAAATCACTAGCGATGATGTTTGGGTAGATGATCCAACTTCAAAACTTTACAACACTTGGCAATCAAGAAGTAAAACACAAGGTCAATGGAATAGTGCTGAAAACATGAATATCGCAGCCTATACCTATGGTTTCGTTATCAACTACAATACACAACGAACTCCGTATAAAGGTAGTGCGATCTTCTTCCACATTGGAAGTGGCTATACGCTGGGATGTACCTCCACCTCACAAACGAATGTTGTCAGCATCTTGAAATGGTTGGACCCTAATAAGAATCCAGTCATTATTCAAACTCCGATTCAGGAGCTAAACAAATACTGATTCTCCTCGGAGAAACAAAAAGCCAACAGAGTATTTCTCTGTTGGTTTTTTTGCAAAATAGGGATTACCCAGGCGGCCAAAGAAGAGAAAGGGACACATTTATGAATTGTGGCATTAGCCCACGACTGATCAAGAGCACAAGATATTAAAAGGCCTTTACATTAGGTACAACTTTGAGCATACCATTATGGATTTCTTTCTTTGGATGGATAAAAATAGCCATTCATGTTTTTTCCACGTAGTCAGGGGAGTGAACGTTTTTTATTGATAGTTTATTTATGGTAAGGTTTATAATAGAAATCAAAAATAAACGATACGGAAAGGAAATGGGATATGCGTTTACAGGGAAAGAAAATTATCAGCTTGGTTCATCATGAATTTGAGGATTTAGAACTTTGGTACCCGATTTTAAGGCTTAAAGAAGAGGGGGCAGTTGTCCATTTAGCAGGAGAACTTGCTAACGAAACCTATATTGGTAAATATGGCGTTCCCGCTAAGTCCGAAGTTGCTTATGCTGATGTGAAGGCTGAGGACTATGATGCCATACTAGTTCCTGGTGGATGGGCTCCTGATAAAATTCGCCGTTTTCCTGAGGTCCTTAGTTTACTCCAGGATATGAATGCCAGTGAAAAACCAATCGGTCAAATTTGCCATGCAGGATGGGTCCTCATTTCTGCAAAAATTCTGGAAGGTAAAAAAGTAACCAGTACACCTGGTATTAAGGATGATATGGAAAATGCAGGAGCCATCTGGTATGACGAGCCTGTCGTCACTGACGGTCACATTGTTTCAAGTCGCCGGCCGCCTGATCTGCCTGACTATTTACGGGAATTTATTTCTGTATTAGAACGAAAATAAAATTGTTTGTCACACTGGGAAGATCAGTGAGAATAAACTGTTCATTTTAAATGGACAGTTTATTTTAATTACCAATTACATGGAAAAACTCCTATTCGGAATGATACGAGTTTTTAGTAAGTGCAAGGTTGATCCAGGGTAATAGGATGGATATCATTAATAATTTAACTACGAACCTTTCAATCTTTAATGACTGGATAAGATGAGTTGTGGACAGCTCTCGACATTTTTTTCATGCAATTGGGGTGACAAATGCAGAAATGACGTGGAAAAGATTGTTTTTAAACAAATGTTTGATTAGATGCGAAAGATAGCGAACTGACAAGAGGGATGTAAGTTGAGTCGATAACAATAGAATTTTCCGGGAAATTGTAGTTTTATCTGTGAAATATTCTCACTTGGCTCGACAATCTTTTTTACTAGTTTTGAAGAGTAAAGTAAGAGGGACGAAACTTTCAGCTTTTTTAATTAAATGTTTGATTAGTATAGCATATAGGGAAATTTGTTGTTATGATGTCGTTCCTTGTCATAAAAATTAATCATTAACTACCCGGATCATACGTGTATATATGGTTTAATTTGATTTAGGAGTGAATAAAATTAGAGGAGTCCTCGAAATTAAGTCAATCCGCAGAGAGACGATTTAATGGAGAGACAAAAGTGTTTTCAGAGCTTCTTGGAACCTTGGGTGTTTACTGGGTTTTTCCAAAATTTTTAATGTGAGGAGAATTTTTATGAACTTAGCATTAAAAAGATCATTACTTAAATGGGCTCTTGTGACGCTAGCTTTCATTCTTATGATAGGATGTTCAAGAAATAGCAGTACAACAGGCGGTAATCAGGATCAGAAAGACACCACTTCCAACAATCCACCCCCATCTTCTTCCACTTCTCATTCATCTGATGCATCAAAATCAATTGTCTATAAAAATACAAAATACGGTTTTAGCTTTAAGCTTCCTGCAAATTGGAGAGGTTATTCCATTATAACTGATCAGTGGGAGGGGGTCGCTAATGATAACGGTAGTATAGTAGATGAAACAGGGCCGATTATATCTATTAGAGATCCTAAATGGACTAAGGAAACCCCACGCCAGGACATCCCCATTATGGTATTTACACTTAACCAGTGGAACTCACTTAAGCAAGGCGTATTTCATGTAGGAGCCGCTCCTGTAGATCCAACTGAATTGGGTCGAAACAATGATTACGTGTTTGCACTTCCTGCACGATACAACTATGCCTTTCTACCGGGATATGAGGATGTGGAAGAAATTTTAGCCAATAATCCTTTACAGACAACCCAACTAAAATAAGAGGATTGGCTAGATTAGGAAAAATATTCATTGTCATTTAAGGATTAATAGATTGAGTTTCTTATGAAGTTGATCTGGAAAAGAAGCATGGGGACGGTTCTCATGCTCCTTGACTGCTAGTCTCCTAAATCATTACGGTTTTATTTGGTTGGGAAGATTTTATATCTATTGGACTACCAGATCTAACTTCGACTCAATCTGGTAAAGCAGACAGAGGATCACCACGATAGGGGATCCTACTTCGCTAATGATTAGTATGATTCGTCCCGCGAGTCTTCACTCCTTTCTATAAAGTGCTGATTCCGAAGCAAAAGAACCGTCCCTGTGTATTCTGGATCCGGTTATTTAACGTATGGCTTGTAATCTACGTCAACCTTATCTTTTTCTTGGTAGGGTGCCAGCATAAAAGCTGCTTTAAAAACGGTATCTCCCTTGTTGATTAAATAGTGGACTTTTTTTGGTTCAACATGAATAAAGTCTCCTTGTTTACATTGGAAAATTTCCTCGTCTATATGAATTTCTAGTTCTCCCTCTAAGATAAAGAAGTTTTCCTCCATCACGTTATGATAATGTGCTGTAAAATCCTGTCCTGGTTGTAACACAACGACACCGAAGTTCATTCTCGGTCCTTTCATAAGGTACTTAGGACCACTATCACCAAATCGGTATTCTAGCTCATTCTCGTTTATAACAGTCATTTTGTTCACTCCTTTGGATGTTTTATAGTCCTGGGGCAATCCACATATGGTTTGTGTATCCTTGATCTGCTAGATCTAGTTGTACCTTGTACACAGCCTCCCACTTTTTATATAACTCTTCATAAATGAAGTGATTCGATTCGTTTGGTTCGAGGGTTTTTTCGAATTTAACCACTTGAGTAATGGCTTCATTAAAACTTTCATAAACGCCTGCTCCAACACCAGCACAAATGGCCGCACCTAGTGCTGTCGATTCCTTTACAAATGGAACTTTTACCTTTATATTCAGAACGTCAGCAACAATTTGGCACCATAGATCACTTTTTGAAGCCCCGCCTCCAAAAACAATCGATTCCGGTGATTTGTTTGTTATTTTGGAAATGATTTCGATATTGCCCTTTGTGACAAACGCGGCATTTTCCATAATGGCCCGGTAAAACGTTGCTTTATTATAGGAGCTATCAAACTTAAAATCTATGAAACTTGGTGCCGCATGTTTCCATGAAAAGTAGTTCATTTTATCGGAAAACGTGCAAATCATTCCATTGCAGCCAGCCGGTACATTTTGGGCTCTTTTCTCCATTTGGGCATAAATGCTTTCCCCGCTTTCTTTCTGAAGAAAGGCTTCAAGCTCACAAAACGTATCCCTGAACCATCTCATGATCAATCCAGGAAAGAAGGCGATGGCCTCATATTGCCAAGTGTTTGGGATGGCATGGCAATTCACTCTTACTTTGCAAAGATCATTGATTTCAACATGATTGGTTGTATATTCATATTGCCAAAAGCTCCCGCCTAAAACAGCTGCATCCCCTTCGTTAATGACCCCCATGCCAATACAGCCTAATTGAGCATCGCCACCCCCTGCCACAACGATCGTTTGAGTGCTTAATCCCGTAAGTGCTGAGAACTCCTTAGTCACATGGCTAATAATGGATCCGCTTTCATTTACAATCGGAAAAATATCACTTCTAAGATCTACCTTCTCAGCAATGCTAGGATCCCAAACTCTTTTCTTAATATCGAAAAGACCAGTGGTGCAGCCATTCGAAGGTTCAACCGAAATCACATCGGTCATACGATATGTAATCCAGTCGTTCAGCATTGTAACGTATTTAACTTTGTTATAGGTTTCAGGGTTATTATTTTTTACCCAAAGGATTCTCGGAATCGCTCCTAATGAAAAGGTCTGTCCAGAAACATGATGAATGTCTGCTTCGATTGTGTCACTTATTTTACAAAGGTGAGCCACTTCATCGTTTGATCTTGAATCCACGTTGGCACAGGCCCATAATTCCTTCCCGTTTTCATCGTATAGGACAATGGCTTCACGCATACTTGTGGTTGAAATAGCCACAATGCTTTCAGGGTTAACCTTACTCTTAGCTAAGATTTCCTTTATTAGATTGATGATAATGTCTATATTTTTCTCGATATCAAAGTCCATGGAGCCTGGATACCGTTTATCTTCATGATGGGTCCATTCTGATTGTGTAACAAATTGTTCATTGCCTAGTGTGTTAAATAAAATGACTCTGACACTGCCGGTTCCGGCATCAATCGCCATTAAGTACTTTTCCATGCTATTCACTCATCCTTTCTATTCCTTTAGGGATTCATGACCAGGAGCATTTCATTCAATTAGACTTTTGGCAACAACCTCATCTGTAATTAATACATCGATATAGCCCCCTTTTAGTGCACCGATAATAGCCTCTCTTTTTTCAACTCCTCCAGCCACGGCAACAACATGGTTCAGTGATTTTAATAAATGGATATCAGTACTAACCAGTTGCTTATGCAAGGGAAGATCTAGAACATGGCCATTTCGATCATAAAATTGGCTTAATAAATCTCCTGCAGCCCCCAATGATTTATAGATTTCCATTTCATGCGTGCTCAAATATCCTTCCTTTACAAGGGTGGCCCGTTCGTTTACTGCTCCAATGCCAATAATGGTGATCGTAGAGTAAGGGATCATTTCAAAGATTTTCTTGATTGGTTTTTCATTAATCAACTGTTTGGCGAGGTGTTCGGTAGATGTTAATAATGGGGCCGGCATAATGTAATGGTTGTAATTGGGATTTGTATAATAATCGGATGATGAATCGATAGCTGTTGGAATGTAGAATTTGACGCCTCCGGATAACGAGACGAAGGTGACTTTATACTTAGTTGAGATATTTAAATGTCCCAAGGTTCCTGAAACGGCTTGCCCATAACCAACATTAATCATCGTGTCGCTGGTAATTCGGTCTTGAATATAGTGGGCGGCGGCTTTTGTCAGACTATTTAACGGATTTTCGTTAGAGGCAGGAACGATATAAATATCTTGTAATTGATATTGTTGCTTGATTTGATTCTGCAAATCGATGTTAACCAATTTTTCCAGATTAATTTTAAATTGGATAATGTTATTGGCTTTCGCGATATCTAGGTATTTAATCACTTTCATTCTAGATAGATTTAAAGACTCTGCTATCTCATTTTGCGTCATTCCTTCAATGTAATATTTCCATGCGATTTTTATGATCAGGCTATTTTCATATGACATGTTCTTCACTCTCTACAGTTTATTTTTGATACAAAAGTTTTATGTTAAAACAATTGTGATACTTTTGCATGACGGTAAAACAAAAGTAAAAGCCAAATCCCACGATCACCCTTCTATATTGTAATAAGCATGTAATGAATATTTTGCCTGGTTCATATAATCTACGAGGGAATCATTCATTAGGTGTTTTGGCTTATTTTTAAAATTTGCCAACATCAGAGATATATAGAAGGTTTACTAGCTAATATATGTTTAATCGTTAATAAAATGTATGAATCCGTAATAGGCTTATTAGTAAGCGGTTACAAAAATAGTGCTAAGGTAGGGGGTTATGATGAAAGCGCCGAGGAACTTAGTGAGATTGGAGAATATCCGGAAGGCCTTTAACCGAAACATAGTTTTGGAGGGGGTTTCATTAGAACTTAATGAGTCAGAAGTAATAGCTATTATCGGCGGTAATGGAGCAGGGAAGAGTACCTTAATGAAAATCCTCACAGGGATCTACAACTCGGATGAAGGGGTTATTGAGATTGCTGGTGAAAAAGCGGATCATCTAAATCCTTCTTCGGCACATGAAAGAGGCATTTATTTAGTGCCGCAGGAACCATTGCTATTCCCAAATATGACGGTTGAACAAAACCTCACGATTGGATTTCGAAAAGATAAAAATGAAGTGAGAGAAGAATCTGCAAAGCTAATTAAAGAGTTAGGCTGGAATCTTGATTTGAATCGGTTAGCTGTTACATTGAGTATCGCTGAACAACAACAGCTTGAGATCATAAAGGGGCTTTTAAGAAAGTCAAAAGTGTTAATTCTGGATGAACCAACCTCTACGTTAACGTTTTCAGAAACAGAGTCATTATTCAAAGTGATTAAACAGTTGAAAAATGCTGGGGTTGGAATCATCTATATTACCCACCGTCTTGACGAAGTTTTTCAGATTTCCACCCATGCCGTCATATTACGGGACGGAAAAGTAACACTTAAAGGGAAAATAGAGGAGTTCACGAAAGACATGTTGATTCAAGGGCTGCTTCCAGTTGGAAATGAAAATCACTACGAAAATCAGTTTAAAAGACGAGGGTCCACTCACGAGGGAGAAGAACCAATCCTAAAAGTTGAAAACATAGTTGGCGATGGTTTTAAGAATATTAGTTTTGAAGTTTACAAGGGAGAGGTTGTGGGTCTTGCCGGGCTTGTCGGTGCCGGAAGAACAGAGATTGCGGAAGCGATTTACGGAATTAATCCGATTGAGAGCGGAAAGGTCTATCTTGATGGAAAGGACATTACAAAGTTATCCATAAATGAAACGCTTGACAGCGGGTTGGCTTATATTCCGGAAGATCGCTTTTTAAACGGTATTTTTTCGATCACTTCTGTGAGAAATAATATCACATCGCAAATTATTAAACGACACGGTTTTTTTACCAAGAAAAAATTAGAAGAACAAGTGGCCGATCAGTATATTGATCGATTAAGGATAAAGGTGAATTCCCGGGAGGATGAAATCAAATCACTTTCAGGCGGGAATCAACAGAAGGCTGTGATTGCAAGGGCGTTATCCATGAACCCTAAATTAATCATCATGGATGAACCAACAAGGGGAATTGATGCGGCTGCAAGGGGTGACATTTATTCCATCCTGACAGAATTAAAAAGCCAGGGATTTTCCATTCTGCTCATTTCCTCTGATCTAGAAGAAATCGAAAGAATTAGTGACCGCATCTATGCTGTCTATCAGGGGACCTGCGATGTTTGCCTAAACGTAGACCAAATAAATGCGGTCAATGTGATGAAGGCAGCTTTTGGAACATTTAAAGGAAGTGATAAGACACATGCCTAGGGTTAGAAAAATATTCAAACAACGGGAATTTAGAACTCTCCTATTTTTAGTCCTTCTATTTATTGTTGTGGGTTTTATCAACTCAGACTATTTATCTTTACAAAATATCGATCGATCTTTGAAAAGCAGCTTGCTTTATATTGTTCTTGCCGTCGGGATGACCTTTGTCCTGTTAACCGGGAATTTAGATATTTCAGTAGGCGGAACAATGGGTTTAAGTGCTGCTGTTTGTGGAACGATTCTTCGCGATGGAGGAAATATCCTTCTAGCTGTGATCACTGCCATACTTATTGGGGCTATCATTGGACTCATTAATGGATTTGGAGTGATCAAGTTAAAAATTTCTTCGTTTATCATGACTATAGCGATCCTTTCCATTACAAGAGTGGTTCAAGTTATTTATACGGACGGGAAATGGGTAGAGAATATACCTGCAAACTTCAAAGAGCTTTCGAATGTAGACATCTTTGGAATTAATTTATTATCTTTCATCGTTATTGTGGGGGTCATCTTCGTTCAGTTATATCTATCTAGGAGTAATAAGGGAAGGTATTACAATGCTATTGGTGATAACGCAGACGGTGCCATTTCATTAGGAATTCCTGTGAATAGATATATTGCCTATTCCTTTGTCATTTCTGGTATCTGTGCTTCTTTAGCTGGATTAATCTTTGTTAGTCAAATTGGCTTTGTCTCAACCAACGCTGGAGCAGGAATAGAGTTGACGGTGATCGCAGCCTGCGTTCTTGGGGGTGTGTCATTGATAGGCGGGATTGGAACGGTTGTTGGGGCAGCGTTGGGAGCGATTATTTTAACGTCCATCAACTCTGCTCTGGTTTATATGAAAGTACCAGCCTTTTGGAATGATACGATTTCGGGTTCTCTATTAATCATTATTGTAGTGATTGATGCCTTGCTTGCGTTTCATTCGAATAAAAAGGCAAAGAAACTAAGATTAAATGCAAGGGTTTTGTAAAAGGAGGCGTAGAACTTTTTATGTTAAATAAAATCCCTAAATGGAACCTTACTTTATTCGTCTTGATCATTGCTGAAATGATCGTTTTTGGGATAATTAATCCAAGATTTTGGAATGTCACGATCTTGTTAAATAGCTTTAACGATTTTATTGCGATTGCCATTATTGGCTTTTTTGTCACACTGGTCGTTATTACAGGAGGAATAGACATTTCAGGCGTTTCGATTATTGGGTTAACCTCCGTTGTCACAGGTCTTTTGTCGCAAGTGGTTGGAATTAATATCTGGGGCTCCGTCATTTTTGCCATTTTAATTGGTGGGTTATGCGGCCTTCTTAATGGAGTTCTTATTGCTTATGGAAGAGTTCAAGCGATGGTCATCACCCTTGGCGGCATGCTTTTATATAGCGGGATTGCTATTGTGCTGGTGGGATTTTCTGGTGTAAGTACCTATGAAGGGATTTCGGGCTTTCCTGATAGTTTTAGCAACATTGCAAATGGAGAGGTCATGGGAATCCCTCATGCTGTTATCTTATTTGTTATTATGTTTCTCATTGCTTATATTCTCCTGCACCGCACAAGGTATGGCAGATATATATACTTGACAGGAATTAATCAAAACACAGCTGATTACTCCGGAATCAATACGAAAAGAATCATTGCTAGTTCATACGTCTTGTCAGGGTTAAGTGCTGGTATTGCAGGGGTTGTATTAACTTCCTATTTAGGCAGTGCAAGAGCCGATTATGGTGCTGAGTATCTAATGCCCATTCTAACTGTTGTTGTGTTAGGAGGGACATTAATCACAGGAGGTAAAGGGGGTGTTGTAGGGACAGCGTTAGCCAGCATAATATTAGGATTTATGCAGATAGGATTACAAATGGCTGGGGTCTCTACCCAGTATATAGGATTAGCTACTGGGGTTCTACTTATCGTATCTGTCGCATTCCTGGGCATAAATCCAGAGTTCAGATTTAACATGAAAAGGATCTTAACACAAAAACAACATATTGGGGGTTAGGGACAGTGAGAAAAATAAAGTCTATTAGAATAGTAAGTATTATGGCGATTCTGACATTATTATTAGCTGCCTGCGGATCCAATGAAAGCTCTTCCGGAGACGGGGGTAAAAAGAAAGATCCTAAAGATATTCAGGTGGTTTTCATTCCAAAAATGACAGGGAATGCCTTCTTTGAGTCTGGAAATGATGGGGCACAAGAAATGGCCAAGAAGGTTGGTTTTAAAGTAAAGTACGATGGTGCCCCTGAAGGTACGGTAGCTAATCAAGTACAAATTATTAATAGTGCCGTCAATAGCGGTGCTGATGCGATTGCTATTTCTTCAGTCTCTTCTGACGGTTTGAATCAAGCATTGAAAAAGGCATTAGATGCCGGCGTTAAAGTTGTCACATGGGACTCAGATGTTGATCCTAAATATCGTTCTGTTTATGTAGACCAAGGTACACCAGATATCCTAGGAAAAATGCTTGTTGACATGGCTGCCCAGCAAATGGATAAACCTGATGAGGCTAAGAAAATTGCCTGGTTCTATTCCAGCCCGACAGTTCCAGACCAAAACTCATGGGTTAAAGCTGCAAACCAATATATTAAAGAAAAATATCCAAAATGGGAAGTTGTTACGACTCAATACGGTGATGCAAATGAACAAAAATCATTACAAGTGGGAGAAAGTATTTTAAGTTCTTATCCTGATATTGATGCGGTTATTTGCCCAGACTCAACCGCTCTTCCGGCAATGGCACAAGCGGCTGAAAATAAAGGATTAAAAGCGGATGATGTCATTATTACAGGATTTGCTTCTCCCAATTCAATGAGACAGTTTATTGAAAACGGTACTATTAACAACCATGGTTTATGGGATGTAAAAGATCAAGGTGCCCTTGCCGTATACGTCGCTTATTGGTTAGCACAAGGAAAGGAACTAAAAGTTGGAGACTCTTTGGATGTTCCTGATATGGGTTCCGTTAAAGTAGAGCCGAACACCATCCAAGGCTACGATTATACAGCAGATGATTCAGGAATTATTGTGTTGCCGGAACGGATTGTATTTACGAAAGACAATACGAAAGACTACGATTTTTAAGAGTTAAATAGAGTACTTGTTATAAAGGAGTGAGAGAAATGGCTGATACACAGGGCAACAAAAATGCAAAGGATTTTTCTGAGAGTATCCCGTTCGCGAACAATGGGAATTACCATGTAAAAGGTGCAAACAATTATGATTGGGGAATGAAGGATCGGTTATCGAGAATTTTTAACCCGGACACTGGCAAAACCGTCATGTTAGCGTTTGATCATGGTTATTTCATGGGACCGACTTCAGGGCTAGAAAGATTAGATCTGCTTATTCCTAGATTAGCAAATTTTGCCGATTGTTTAATGGGTACTAGAGGGGCTATTCGAAGCAGTGTCCCGCCGACTTTTAATAAAGCGATAGCCTTACGAGCTTCCTCTGGTTCCAGTGTTCTCCAAGATGACCTGAGTCATGAATCCATGGTCGTTGATATGGAGGATGCTATTAAGATGAATGCAAGTGCGATTGCGATTCAAACCTTTATTGGCTCTAATGGACAGAAGGAAACCATTGAAGAGTTAAACCGAGCTGTTAACCTTGGCTCAAGATATTCCATTCCCACACTAGGTGTCGTAGCCGTTGGTAAACAAATGGAGCGCACCACTAACTTCTTCTTGTTAGCCACAAGAATGCTGGCCGAATTTGGTGCACAAATTGTAAAAACCTATTATTGTGAGGACTTTGAAAAAGTTGCCTCAGCTTGCCCAGTTCCATTGGTCGTTGCAGGCGGGAAGAAACTACCAGAAAAAGATGCCCTCACACTAGCCTACAACTCTATTCAAGGTGGAGCAGCTGGAGTGGATATGGGAAGGAATATATTCCAATCTGAATACCCCGAAGAAATGATTCAAGCAGTTCGTAAGGTTGTTCATGAAGGGTTTACTGATAAAGAGGCTTTTGAGTTTTACCAACATCTCATAAACTAGAATCATAGGGACGGTTCTGGTGCTTTTTTTAGGTAGTATCAACTAACTAATCTTATAATAAAAGTATGTTATTATGTAAAGCTTCTACTTTTGAGTAGGAGCTTTTCCTTTATATATGGTGCCTGTCACCGCTTCCTGATTCTATTAATGAAGTAGCAGTAAATGGTTATGACCCATCATTCTCCAAAAACAACAAAAAAAAAGACGACAAAATATTGTCGCCCCCTAACATTGTCTTTCGATATCTTTTAATTCTTGAAGAAAGTCTTCTCGTACCCAGTAATATGTTTTGGTTTGTTTAAATGCTTTAATACATTCTTTTAACTGTTTATTCTCTTCCATTGAGGTTGCCAATGTTTCTGACGACAAGTTATTAGGAACTCTGTTCAGTAATCTTTTTAAATTTTCATGTGTTACCGGATCCAGTTTAGAAAAAGTAACTTCTAAAGCAATTTCCATGAATGTCTTAAACCTACAGGGGCTTGGAATGACTATACATGTCTGCATGAAATCTCCTCCTTCTAATGCTTTGTTCTAGCATAACAGGAAGTGGACAAGAAGTTTGTTCTTTTATGGTAAAAAACATAAATGATTTTGTCGTATTAGAGCAGTCTCTCTTTGAATCATTCTGAAATTTTTCCAATAAATTAGAATCGGAAACAACATTAGTTTATGCGGCAGCAATACTTTCTGTCATATTAGAGGATGGGTGCCCACCTCTTGAATTAACAGGAATCTGGTTTTTAAAGTAGTTTTCTTCAAACACAATCAAAATATGGCCAATTTTAGGCAGTTAAAGACTACATATTTTTTATGAGAAACAACTGTCCTATTATTTTCAAAGTTTCGACCTGAAGTATTTTCGAGGATTTCAACTACGACCGAGTTCTCTCCTTTAAGAATAATACCTAGAGGGAATGAAATAATAAAAGTAATAAGCAGTAAAAGAGGTTGATTACTTTGTTAAATAAAATAGTATTATGGACTATATTAATTGCTCCATGGTTCACATTATTTTTAGTTGAGAAGGAAAATATAAAACGCTTTATGCCTGCAGCGATGTGTGCATCCTATTTAATGATCATTTATAACGTGGTCGCCAATAATCAAAAACATTGGGTAATTAATGAGACGCTTATTCCGTGGTTAAAACCCTTATTTGTTTCTGGTGTATTTGGTGCTTTTCCAGTAATAACTTTATGGGTTTTTCATTATACTTACGGAAAGTTTTGGAAATATCTTGTTACTAACATTATCATAGATTTCTTATTTGCTGTTTTTCCTATACATTATTTGTTTCAAGAAGTATTAGGAATCTATGAGCTAGTTAACATTACTATATGGGGGCGTTTTATCCTATTTGTCTTTTTTTCTATAGTTATTTATGGTTATTATAAGTGGCAAGAGGATATGTTCCATTCAAAACCTAAAAGAACGTAATACATATTCCGATTTGGGTGACGTTAGTGAAGTAACAGTTATATTTAAGTACCTTGGTTTAATCTATAAAAAAGTACATATCATAATCTTTAAAGGTGATATAATGAAAAACTCATTAATTATTTTATATAGCTTTGCTAATTGTACCTAGTATTTTCAAAAGAAGTCCCTAAACCATCGGACTAAACGTTATTTGGCACCTTTTTAGGTGCCTTTATTATTTGCCCTTAAAATTAGAATAAGTTAGTTTAATGGATAAAGATTTGGCTAAACAGTATTAATATTTAGCCTAATTTTTGGGGCTACTAGAAACAACATGAATATGATGAAATTGGACAATTCTTGTAGAATATTAGGTTTTAAAAACGTGATTTCCTCGGCATTTTTCTTCCATTCATTTTGAGGAAAATCCTTAGATAGCAGTCACTTTACTGGATTTAATTAAACGTTTGATTACTTTTAACATATAGGAAAATTAGTCGAAAAAATGTCGCATCATAGAGATTGATTGTGTTAGCGATATTTGACAATTTATTTAGGATCTATTTCAACAATTTTTTTAAGATTGCATTTGCAAAGAAGCAAAAGGGACGCTTAGGAAGACAGGAAGCAAGAATATTCAATTATTTAAAGTTGGCCGGAAAGGTACGAACCAACTTTCCCTTCTGTCGGTTGCCTTTTACAAAGCCCTTCCCCGTAGAGAAGGGCTAAGGTATTATTTTAAATTTTTTCGTCCTTGTTCATATTTCTTTTCATGCAAATGATCTACATAATCATCTGAAATTTCACCTAAATGAAGTAAATCCTCTCCGTTGTCCACAACATCCAATGATTTAAAATACTGTTGAGGGATCGTAAAGTCAATCAGAAGTTCCCCTGATGTACTATAGATACTGCCGGATAAATTGCCTTTTGGAGGTTCCTCCATTTTTAATAAATCGTTTAACGTTACAGCTTGTCCGTTCACCTTAAAGTTCATTTTAATTTCATACAAGGCAATGGTTTGCTCCAAAATTTGAACCATTTCATTTAGGTCTTCGTCGCTTAATTGACTAGGATCTTCTACATTGAGGAATTTTTCCCAAAGGGTATCGTTTGTTGCAATTTGGTCAAGTTGATCTTTATTTTTTTCTTCTACATCAGCTAAATAGTTGAATAATTTTTCCGCTTCCGCTTCCGTAATGCCAAATTCCCCTAATGCATTTTCGACCTCTGCCATATACTCATCGTTATTTACATAAAATTCAAGGGATGCATCCAAATCCTCTATAAATTTATAGTCATTCACGTTATCACCAAAATGGTCCATCAAATCATCAAATTCTTTCTCGGTCAGGCCATATTTAGTTAATAACTCCTGAAAATTTTGCGAGGTAATGGGAGTTCCCATGACATCTTTAAGTTCTTCCACAGTGTTAAAATCATCTAATGGAATTTCATAGTAGGAAAGGTAGTGGAGTAACTCTTGTTTCGTCCATCCGATCTCCGCTAAATATTGGTTCAATTCGGTTTCTGGTGGAGCAGCATTCGCTGAAGGAACATTTAATAGGAATGGCAGCGTGAGCATGAGCACTAATAAAACCCTAATACGGACCATTGGTACCCTCCTTTAATTTGGTGCATTTATAATTTACCCTGATGAGGAGTACTTAGAAATAGAAACATACGTAATTCTTTTGGAAGCCTCTCCAAGATTACACAGAAATGAGGCAGATGAAAGGAAAGTATCCATTGGACGATATTCTTCCCAAAGTTCATTTTCATAAAAACGAAGGTAATGTGAAATCCTATTCACACTGGAACAAAATGGGGGAGGATTCAATGAGGGACATTCAAGAAAAAGGTCTATTTTGGCGTTGGGGAATAAGGATGTATAGATTACGCTGGGTAGTAACCATTTTTTGGGTATTGTTATTTGTAGTTTCCGCATTCTTTGTTCCAAAACTACCTGATCGACTGAAGGATAGTGGATTAACTGCAAAGGGGAGCGAATCGGACCACGGATTTTCATTAATGAAAAAGGAACTTGGGACATCTCTGTCTACCATTACTGTGGTTTATACAAGTCGTGATATAGACCTAACTAGCGTACAAGCGAAGAAGGACATACTGAAATCATTAGATCAATTGAAAAAACAAAATTATGTTGAAAACATTCATTTCAATGTCACACCTCGTTTAAAAGAGGATAAGGGAATCCAGTCTATTGTTGTTGAACTAAAATTAAAGAATCAAGAGGCGCTCAACCATTTTCGAGAGATAAAGGGTCTGATGGGGAAACCCAAAGGCATGAAGACCTTTGTAGATGGAGAAATTGCTACCATTCATGAAGTACAGCAGGCGACAAAACAAGACATGGCCCATTCAGAAAAGATTGGCCTTCCGATTGCCTTACTTGTTCTATTATTTATTTTTGGGACTGTTTGGGCAGCAATTCTACCTCTGTTAGTTGGTATAATGAGTGTTTCTCTAACACTTGGAATTACTTATCATCTTACTGAATTTTACTCGCTTTCGAATTTTCTCCCAAATATAGTGATGATGCTAGGTCTTGCGATCGGAGTTGATTATGCCCTTTTTCTTGTCAGTCGTTTTCGAGAGGAATTAAAAAGACAGCAATCAGTAGAGGAAGCCGTAGCTATGGCTACACAAACAGCCGGACAATCTGTTTTCTTTTCTGGATTTGCTGTGTTAATAGGTATGTTTGGCATGCTTTTTATAAAACTCCCTATTATTTACTCGCTATGTTTGGGTGGGGTGCTTGTGGTCTTTTCAGCCATGATCCTATCAAGCACGCTTTTGCCTTCTTTATTAGGCATTCTTGGCCATCGTATCAACTCTCTTAAGGTATTTGCACGTACTCAAAAGAGAATGGAAAACTCCATCATATGGGAGAGAATCGCACTTTCTGTCATGAAACGGCCAGCCGTCCTAGCCATCGTGATCAGTACCTTGTTAATATCACTTATGCTCCCTATTGTTCGTATGAAGGTCGGGGTTCCAACGGCGGAAGTATTGCCCCCATCATATGAATCAAGGAGAGGGGCGGAATTGTTAAAAGAAAATTATGACGTACGGAAATCAAACCCGATTTTTATTATTGTGAAGACAAAAGAAAATGTCACAGAAGTATCATCCATTCGAAGTATTAAGAAATATGAGGATAAGATTCACCGATTACCTGGTGTGCTTTCGGTTCAAAGTTTTATCGATGTCCTTGGAAATCGTACACCAGAAGAAACCTTTCAACTTCTTAAGTTAAAGGGAACACATGACCGAATGATAAATGAAAGTTTATTGAGCGGGAATTTTGCATTGCTTACAGTTGTACCACTGTCAAAACCAAATTCGGCAGAAGCTGCCAATCTTGTTCACCAGGTAAGAAATGTATCAGCCGATAACTTGGGAACGTATGTTACTGGGCAAACCGCTTTGCTTGTGGATATGATGGACCGAATAAATTCAGGGTTACCGTTGTTGATGATGTTTATTATCTCCGTGACTTATGTAATATTGTTGTATGCCTTCAGATCGGTGCTAATCCCGCTTAAGGCTGTTATGATGAACGTCTTAAGCCTTGGAGCAAGTCTAGGAATCGTTGTCATTGTGTTTCAGTATGGATGGCTAACGGGTTTTCTAAATATAACCTCCACTGGCTATGTTAGTATCATTATGCCTGTAACGATCTTTTGCATTGTGTTTGGGATTTCGATGGATTATGAAGTTTTTTTAATATCAAGAATTAAGGAAGAATACGATAGGTCAGGTGATAATGAAAAAAGTACCGCTACTGGGCTTCAGAAAACGGGTCGTCTTATCAGTAGTGCTGCATTAATTTTACTAGTTGTTGTGGGTTCGTTCATTTTTACCAATATTGAAATTACAAAAGCACTAGGTGTTGGTTTATTTTGCGCCATATTCATTGATGCTACCTTAATCAGAATTATCGTAGTCCCCGCATTAATGAAACTGCTCGGCCCTGCCAACTGGTGGGCCCCCAGATGGATTGTAGGAAAGTAGGAGCATGGGGACGGTTCTTATGCTTCTTTTTACTGATTACTATTCTCCAGTTTCATTACTGCTTCATTTGGTCGGGCAGATTTGCATCGATTGGACTACCAGATCTAACTTCGACTACTAGTGCCTACCTGCCGTTATCCGCTACAGCAGTCAAAAGAGAGATTTACGAAGCATACGTGGGAAGTGAAGATTATGACCGCTTCGTCATGTTAATACTTTTGGTGGTAATCCAGCTTACAGAGGATTATTTTTACTTTATTGTGAAGTGTTTAAAGGAAAGTATTCTAAACTTGAATTAACTCAATGTTTAATTTCGCTTTACTTTTTGCAATATTTTGATAAGATAGCAAAAAGGTGGTGATATGTATGTCTATAAATGTAATTGAACTCCTTGGTGCACCGTATGAAAGCTTGGTTGATGCACAGGTTGATAAGAGTCCAAGTGAAGTGGTGGTAACCGAAACCGGGGAGACGTTTTATATCGTAGAACGTGAGGTTTATGATACCCAGTTAGTGTCACACGGATATAAAATCGTAGTAGAAGAAGGAGAGTAAACCTCTCCTTTTTTTATGGGTAGCCGTTAATGAAAGCCTTTGAAGATAATAGAAAGTTAAGGGGAGATGCTCGCAGGGAGTCCCCTGATCGAGCAATACTATGCCCAGTAAGAACCCCAGTATTTCATCTCTTTTATTATGGTATGTAGGGATTGTCCTTTTTCAGTAAGTGAATATTCAACTGTTACCGGTACTGTGGCGTGAACAGTCCGAATTAAAACGCCATTGGATTCTAAATGTCTTAGTGTATCGGTTAAGGCCTTTGGACTTACTTTTGAAATAGCTTTTTGTAATTCTCCAAACCGTTTTGTCCCTTCGAATAACTCTCTTAATACGAGAAAAGACCACTTTCCCCCAATCACACTAAGTGCTTTTTCAATGGAACATTCAATCTCTAAGGGTGTCGTTTCCTTTACTTCGCTCATAGACTACCTCTTTCTAATTTATAGAAACTATAAATTTTATAGTAATTACTATAGAGGTTAGTATATCAAAAAAATTTCAGTGGTTGTTGTTTAAATAAAGAAAACGTATACTTTTTTTGTAAACGTTTTTATCGTACATATTGGAAGAGAGGGAGATGAACCAAATGAAATACCGTAAGCTTGGAAAAACAGATTTAAATGTTTCTGTTGTAGGAATCGGTACTTGGCAATATGGCGGCGAGTGGGGAAAAGATTTCACACAAAAAGAAGTCGATGAAATCTTAGACAAGGCAAAGGAAATGGGAATTAATTTGATTGATACAGCCGAATGTTACGGTAATCACCTTTCTGAAAAATTTATCGGCAGTTACTTGAAAAATCAAAAAAGGGAGGATTGGATCGTCGCAACAAAATTCGGCCATCATTTCCACGAATCCTTTACCCGTACAAATCATTGGTCTGCTGGGGAAGTTGTTAAGCAGTTAGACGATTCTTTAAGAGCTCTTCAAACAGACTATGTAGACATATATCAATTTCATTCCGGCGGTGATGACGTATTTCGTAATGAAGAATTATGGACCGTTTTGGACAAGCAGATTGAGGCAGGGAAAATCCGTCATCTAGGAATTTCAATCGGTTCAAACGAGAATATCTACCAAACGGACTTAGCAACAGAAGTAAATTCCAGTGTGATTCAGGTTGTGTATAACCGGTTAGACCGTAAACCAGAGGAACAAGTTTTTCCTTCATGTGAACGGCAAAATCTTGGGGTCCTGGCACGGGTTCCATTAGCAAGCGGTTATTTAAGCGGCAAATATAAGCCAGGTGTAGTATTTGATAAAAATGATGTTCGGAATAACCATTTACAAAGTGAAGTTTTAAAACAGCTTAAACTAGTTGAAGAAATTCAACGAAATGAAGTCCCAGAAGGAGTTAATATGGCTCAATGGGCACTTGCATGGTGTTTAAAGCATCCAGCTGTTACGAGTGTAATCCCAGGATGTAAAAATGTAGAACAAGTTGAATTAAATGCACTGGCTGCAGACTTGGAATTGGTATCAGATAAGCATCCGCAAGCTGTGGAAGTTTAATAGGAAAAAAGCTATTAAATTGGAAGCCTGTTCATCAGTGGAGAAATTATGTAGAGTTATAATTTTTTATAAATGATAAAGGAGGAGAGAGGTATGACAAAAAATTTATTAAGTACTACTACGTTAAATAATGGTGTAAAAATGCCTTGGCTGGGATTCGGTGTTTTCAAAGTACAAGAAGGAGAGGAAGTAGTTAATTCAGTAAAGACTGCCCTTCGAGTCGGGTATAGAAGCATTGATACTGCTGCTATTTATCAAAATGAAGAGGGAGTAGGTAAAGCTATAGCTGAATCGAACGTACCTCGTGAAGAGTTATTTGTTACAACTAAGGTCTGGAACGGCGATCAAGGCTATGAATCTACCTTGGCGGCTTTTGAAACAAGTTTGAACAAATTAGGTTTAGACTATTTAGACCTTTATTTAATTCACTGGCCAGTACCTACTAAGGGATTATATGTTGAGACATGGAAAGCACTTGAGAAGCTTTATAAGGATGGGCGCGTCCGTGCCATTGGAGTAAGTAATTTTAATGTTAACCATCTCGAAGAACTTCTTGCAAACTGTGAAATTAAACCGATGGTCAACCAAGTGGAATACCATCCAGTCTTTAATCAAAAGGAATTACATGATTTTTGTAAAAAGAATGAAATCCAGCTTGAAGCATGGTCCCCTCTTATGCAAGGCAGTCTTCTTAGCGACCCAGTTTTAGTTGAGATTGCAAACAAGTACAATAAGTCTACTGCCCAAGTGATACTACGCTGGGATATCCAAACAGGAGTAGTGACTATTCCAAAATCAATCAAACCGCATCGTATTGCTGAAAATGCGGATATCTTTGATTTTGAACTTACACAAGAAGATTTAAATCAAATAAGCACTCTTAATCAGAATAAGCGTCAATTCGGTGACCCTGAAGTGGTGGGAAGAGATTAATAGGAGGGAACTCTAAGTGGAACAGAAAGTAGTCGTCATAACAGGTGCAACAAGAGGAATCGGCCGTAACACTGCTTTATTTTTTGCTGAAAAGGGATTTTCCGTGGTTGGAACTGGCAGGGATTCCGAAAAATTAAAAGAAGTTCGAACAGAGCTTGAGAAATTTTCTCCAGATCATTCGATGTTCTCTATGGATGTCACAAAGCAAGCGGAGGTTCAACAAGTAGTAGAAAATGTATTGGGAAAATATGGACGAATTGATGTTTGGATTAATAATGCCGGTGCGTTCATGGCTATAGGTCCTACTTGGGAAGTGAAACAAGAAGATTGGATTAATGATGTCTCTACGAACCTTTTTGGAACTTTTCACTGTGTCCAAGCGGTAGTTCCTGTCATGTTAAACCAAGGTTTTGGAAGTATTATTAATCTAGTTGGCGGCGGAACGACTGGTACATTTAAATATGGTAATGGCTATGGGACCTCCAAAACAGCGATTGCCAGATTAACAGAAAACCTAGTGGAAGAATTAGCGGAAACTCCGGTCAAAGTATTTGCATTAGATCCAGGCTTAAACGATACAGACATGACACGTTACCAGCGATATACAGGAGTAGGACAAAAGTATTTAACTGGAATCGAGTCACTATTCGAGCAAAACATAGATGTACCGCCGCATCAGGCACCACAGTTTGCCTTTTTATTGGCGGCAGGGGAACTAGATGAGTATGTCGGTCGAGTCGTGTCCGTTTATGATGATTTAGAGCAATTAAAAACAGTTGCTGCTAACGCAAGTGATTCCGACTTCTATAAACTGCGGTTAAAGAAATAAGTTCAAGTATTATATGAAAGAATACGCAGATCAATCTTTGATACAGAAGATATGGTCTGCGTTTTTCCGTAAAATGGGTGCCTGTCATGCCCCGAATGCAAAGACAGTTGTGCGAAAGCAAAAGAATTTTCCGGGAAATTGTCTTTTTTTCTGTAAAATGTCTAAATGTGCTCGACAATTACTTTTACTAAATAGAAGGACAATTGGAGAAACAGGAAGTTTAATAAATTAGTTTAGTGATGTTCGATAATTATTGATTGATTAGAACATTAAAGGACTACATATTTTTTATGAGAAACAACTGTCTTATTATTTTCAAAGTTTCGACCTGAAGTATTTTCGAGGATTTCAACTATGACCGAGTTCTCTCCGACCTTCTCCACCTTACCTTTAATTCCATTCATTGATACAATATTGTCTCCAACCATTGCTTTTTTCAAATACATGTAAACCACTCCTTACACCCATTAATTGGTGGATTTATAAAGAAATATTGATTAATAGGCATTTTACATAGAAAAAGGCGATGTGTCATAGAAATTGTAAGAGTATCTTCCAAAGATATGGAGCCTTTCTCATTTTTTTTAGTAAGTAGAAGAGGAATGTCAATGAGCATTTTTTAAAGGTATACTAGGTGTCTATGTACATATGTCATCTAAGTTGGGGAGACAACCATTGACATATTTTTTAGAGGATAGAAGTAAGTAATTCAGGATTAGAGCGTAGTGAAGGCGTTTTTAATTAAACGTTTGTGTAATGTAGAAAAAGTGGGAATTTAATTGGATTGTGTAAGTTAAAGAGAAGACAATCCGAATTTGTGGAAAGATGAGTTTTCGTATACGGGTTTCTCTTTTCGAACTCGACAATCTTTTTTATACTTTGCAGTGGAAAACTGAATAGACAAACACTTGAAGCCATTTTAATCAAACGATTGAATAGTATAGCACATAGGGAATCTAGTCGTAGGGATGTCGTTTCTTGTAAATTAGGTTTAGAACGCAAGCAATCTGCCAATTTTCAAGCATGATTCAACAAGTTTTTTTTATTGGGCAGGATTTCGCTTATTAAAATACTCTAAAAAGAAAACCAATACAGCATGTTAAGATTTTATTAAGAATAAAAGGCTATTATTAAGACAAGCTTTTTCAACCCCCTTTTTTTATAATATTATTGGATGCCCTCAAGGATTGTTTTCGAACAGTCTTGAGGGCTATTTTTTTGAGTGAACATTATTCCCGTGCTACCATCTGGAGAAATTCGCTTCTAAACTCATGCTTCTTCTTCTAATGCTATGGCCTCGTGCAGCCTTACCTGCTGCCCGAGCTCTCGCTAATTTAGCCATATTTTTTCTCCTTCCTAATGCCTTGTTTGTTTTAGCAGGGATTTATTTTATTGCTGTCTAATAAAATAATAGGGTCGATTTTTTTATTCTTTTTAACTGGAATGTTTGATGCTGGAATCAATACCTGATCTCCAACGACACATTTCACAGCAAAACAAATGATTTATCAAGGGAGGTTTTTATATATGGAGATAACAAATCCGAAGCAAAGGATAAAGATTGATGAGTCATATATTAGCTATCAAAGATGTTCTGAGGTGAAAGATGATTTTATCTATAAAGCTTTTCAAGATGGTTTTTCAGACTATATCATAAAGTTTGAGTTTGCAAAAGAGGATTTTATTCATCGCTTTTTTGGACCAGAGGGAAATGAAAAAGAGATTTCCTTCATTGCCTTTTATGAAGAAGAACCTGTAGGTCTAATTCTTGGCGGTATTAAAGACTATGAAAGTATTAAAACCATGCGGTGTGGAGCGTTAGCGATCAACCCTGGCTTTAGAGGAACTGGCATCAGTCAAAAGCTTTTTGAGATACACAAAGAAGAAGCCATTAAGCAAGGATGCAAGCAGCTTTTCCTTGAGGTCATTGTTGGGAATGACCGGGCGATCAATTTTTATAAAAGTCTGGGTTATGAAAAGATCTACGATATCGTTTATTATACAAATAGTGATTTAGCCCAACTGAAAAATGCTTCAAGGAACGTGGAGAATGAGATCAACGAGATCGATTTTTCTGCATTCAAAAAGTGTATTCAGAGATGGACATACCATATTAATTGGCAGAATGATATCGACTTTTTAGCCAAGAGCTCCAATAACACCTATTATGCTGCCTATCAAAACAGTGATTTAATTGGTTGTCTTTCAATTAATCAAAATGGAAATATTAGCTTTTTAATGGTGGATAAGCAAGAGCGGGGAAAAGGGCTTGGAACATTGTTATTACAAACAGCCTGTAATAATCTTCATTTATCAAAAATGTCTACCGGTTTTCCAAATAATAGTTTACTCGAAGGATTTTTCAAAAAGCAAGGATTTAAAAAAGGGCAACTTGCCCAGTATGAAATGTATTTGCCTATTTGAGGAAAGCATGGGGACGGTTCTTTCTTAATTATTTTTGTATTGCCATAATATAATAGCTGTCATATGAAAAAGTATTTCTTTCTATGGATTGTTTGGTTTGGCGATTAAACAATTCCACATAAGAAATACTTTTTCATTTTTTTTTACCTTTTTGGTCGGAGGGAGATCTTAATGAGCCAGCTCGTTAGCGATTTCATTCTTGTCATGCTCCCTTTAACATGATTGAGCATTTCCTAATTCAATAAGGTTTCATTCGGTCGTGCAGATTTTGGATCGATTGGACCACCAGATCTAACTTCGACTCAATCCGGTAAGCAGATAGTGGGTGACCACAATGGAGGATCCTACTTCGCTAATAAGTGGTATGGATTTGTCCAAGAGTGTTCACTCCTTTCACCTAAAGGCATGGTTGCGAAGCAGAAGAACCGTCCCCGTGCTTCCACAGTGTTCTTTTATTGACTTGGATAAATATGGACACTAAAATGTAACAGATAACACACTTATAGGAGTGTGAAAATAGATATCAGAGGGAAGTGGAATCCGAAATGAAGCAATATAATACCCGTGCCATCATGTCATCGCTGCTTATCTGCGGTTTCGTTGGCATGTTCAGTGAGACGGCTCTCAACATTGCGATTAGTAATTTAATGGTCGTGTTTCAAATATCGGCAGCTACCGCACAGTGGTTGACCACCGGGTTCCTTCTTACTCTCGGCATTTTGATGCCGATGACTGGGTTGCTCCTGCAATGGTTTACGACGAGGCAATTGTTTATCGGTTCGCTGGCGAGCTCGATTGCAGGCACATTGGTTGCGGCGCTTGCGGTCAATTTCGAAATGCTTATGGTCGCTCGTGTTCTTCAGGCGGCCGGCATGGGCCTATTGATTCCGCTCATGTTCAATACGATCCTCGTTGTATATCCACCGGAGAAGCGCGGGGCGGCGATGGGATTCGTCGGACTTGTGATTATGTTCGCACCAGCGATTGGTCCGACCGTTGCAGGTCTTCTAATTGAATATTTAACATGGCACTACATCTTCTGGCTCTCTCTGCCGTTTTTAGTGATAGGGCTGTTGGTAGGGATGAAGTATTTGGAAAATGTTACTGAAGTCACGAAACCTCGAATCGATCTACTTTCGGTCGTATTATCAACGATCGGCTTCGGAGGTGTGGTCTTTGGCTTTAGCAAGGCGGGCGAAGGGGTTGATGGCTGGTCCAACCCAGCTGTTATCTATCCCATCGTCATCGGGCTGGCGGCACTTGTACTGTTCACTCTCCGGCAGGTGTTTATGCATGAGCCGATGATGGATCTTGGTGTCTTTAGGTATCCAATGTATATCGTGGGACTGCTTATGGTACTTTCTTGTATGATGATTATCTTGTCAAGCATGATTATTCTGCCCATGTTCCTTCAAAACGGAATGAAACTTTCGGCATTTACGGCTGGACTGATGCTGTTGCCGGGCAGTGCGCTAAACGGCATTCTATCGCCGCGTATGGGGAGTTTGTTCGACAAATATGGGCCGAAGTGGCTTGTTATTTCCGGCCTCGTCGTCGTCGCGATCATGTTATGGCTTCTCTCCAGTATATCGCCTTCATCTTCGATTGCATTTATCGTCGCTTTGCATATCGGACTAATGGTCGGGATTTCTATGGTCTGGATGCCGGCTCAGACGAACGGCCTGAACCAGCTGCCGCCGGAGCTTTACCCACACGGTACGGCAGTCATGAACACGCTGCAACAGGTTGCGGGTGCGATCGGAACAACGATTGCGATCATCATTCTAACGAGCGGTATGGAGAAGTATATGCACGCATCCCCTGCTCCAACCAAACCGGCCGAGATGGCTAACGCCATGACGTTCGGCTCACAGAACGTGTTCTTGTTTGCATTGATTGTAACGCTGATCAGTCTGGTCATTGCGTTTTTTATCCGCCGGGTCATCGTCCATCATGCGGCGATGAATTCTCTGCATTAATAGTGGCACGGGGACGGTTCTCATGCTTCGGAAGCGTGAGAACCGTCCCTGTGCTTCCTTTTTACTTTGATTGGAAATAATCAAGTAATCCTAGGTAGATTCCTTCGGCAACGTTATTACGGAAATGAGGACTTTCAACGATGGAGTCATCTTGTTGATTGGATAGGAAGCCGAGTTCTATTAGAGTAGCTGGTTGTTTGTTGTTTCGGAGAACACCCAGGTTGTTGAATCTTGTTCCAAGGTTAGTTAATTTTGTTTCTTTGGCCACCTGATTTATGATAGCTGTGGCTAATTGGTTACTGGATTTTTGATAGAAAAAATCAGTTATGCCATTAACCAATGGGTCGTTGGACCAATTGTAATGAAAACTTATAAACGCATCTGCGTGGTTTTGGTTGGAGACATTCGCGCGTTGCTCTAAGGGGATATACATATCGTTAGTTCGCGTCAAAATGACTTGGGCCCCTGCAGCTTCAAGTTTTTGTTTAACCACTTCCACTGTTGGCAAGTTCAATGATTTTTCAGGTGTGCCTGCAATACTTGTTGTTCCCTTATCCTTCCCTCCATGTCCTGGATCGAGCACAATGGTTTTTCCTTTCAAGGATTCCTGACTATTTGGCATAATCCCGGTTTGATTGGATGGGGTATTCATGGGAGCATCTGAAGCCTTGGCTATATTTGCTTCTGTTGTATTACCTGTATTCTTTTTCGCTGTTTGGGCTGCGGATTGTGTGTGATGGTTGCTAGGTGTATCTTTAGCGATGTAATGTTCGTTCACCCACCCGCTCAAACCAGAAGGAGAGACAATTTTGGCCCATCCAGCTTGTTCCGAGTGGATGGTTATTTTTGTGCCCGCTTTTAAATAACCTACGACACTACTAGAGACACTTGGACGTTCCCGGACGTTTAACGAAAAGGTTTCTATGGTCCCGCTGATTTCTTCAGTCGAAGTTATGTAGGCGTCATACACCCAGCCAGTTTGGTTGTTTATTAGTTTAATTTGATCCCAATCATTCCGTTTTTGTAGGATTTCAAATGTATCTCCTTGATGAATGCGGCTAATTATCTTACTTGAAATATCGGCAGATTCCCGGACATTAAGCGTAGGTACAGTGACCGTGACCCGAGAAGTAGCATTATCTGCATTAGCTGTCTGCTGATTATTCAAGAAGGGGACTGTAATGACACTAAGGATCGTCAGAAATTTAATTAGGCCATTGTTCCGTAATTTAGATGATAGCATTTTAGCAACCTCCCTGTTTTTTAAACTCTAAAACTAGCATTGACAGATTTTGATAAAATAATAATCCAATTTTTAAGAAAATTAGGAAAGCAGAGGGACGGTTCTCATNNATGAGAACCGTCCCTCTGCTCCCCCGAGCTTTCTCTGAAAAATAAAAAATTTCTATATTCTAGGAAACCGGAAACTTACTATAAATATATGTGATGGATATTATAGGGAGTGAGAGGATGAAACTGAAGTGGACAATGGCAATTGCGCTGATTATTTTAATTGCAGCAGGATGCAGCGGTGTACAGGAAAAAAAGCCTGTTTCAGAACAACCAAAAGCAACCGCAGACAATGAACCGGAAAAAAACGGAGGCGAACCGGAGAAGCCTGCCGATGAAACAGAAAAACCTAACTCTCAACCGGGGAAAACTACTGGTCACCAAGTAAAACCTAACAATCAACCGGAAACCACCGATCAAGCGATTAAAATTCATGATGAGTCCATTGTGAAGGACGACCCCATTATCAATATTATTTACCCGCAACTTGATGGCATGAAAGACAAAATAGCACAAGCGAAAATTAATGATCTTTTGAAGAAAAAAGCGAACGCAGTTGACGAGAGTCAAATGACGAATGAAGATCCAAGTGCGCCGTCATCGTTCCATTCCAAATACAAAATCAGCTTTCAGAATGACCACCTTATCAGTTTTGTATATGATCAATATTTTTATCATAGCGGGGCTGCACATGGCATGCCGTCGCGGGTTCCAATCCTGGTTGACTTGGATAATGGCAGGATGGTTGAGCCTAATGAATTGTTTACTGGTTCACCGCAAACACAACAAATCATTAGCGAACTTGTCCTAAAACAAGACGTTTTGCATACGCTTGAAGCGATGGGGGAGTTTAAACAAATTAGTTCTGATGATTTAAAACAGGTTTATTTAACGAAGGATGGCTTAATGATATATTTTCCACCTTATGAATATGCCTCTTTCGCTGAAGGTACGCTTCAGTATCATCTTTCTTTTTCGGATATTCAAAGTGTATTAAACGCAGCATTTTTCAAAAGTCATGGGATTAATATTTTACAACCCAATAATTCCACAACCATTTATATTTCTGAAGGCTATTATTTTGCTGTCCCAAAAGAATGGATGAATCGTCTGAGATTTGAAAGAGCCGAATACTCGGAGAAGAATAACTGGTTATCTGAAATCAATGTATATTTTAATTCTGCTGATTACCCCTTATTGTTTAGCTTCCATATGTATGAAAAACAAACTTGGACCTCATTAAACTCTGGAGCGGAAGTTAAACTTGCTGAAGACAGTGATATTATTTATTCGTATTCCGTTGCACAAACCCCGCAGAATAATTTACAAGCTAATGATTTCATAAAGAATGTTGCTCCCGAAATTATGAAAACATTTCAAATTGATTATTAAAATCAGAAGCGTGGGGACGGTTCTCGTGCTTCCTTTTTACTGATTGCACATCTGCTAATTCATTACGGCTTCATTCGGTCGGGCAGATTTTGTATCGATTGGACCACTAGATCTAACTTTGATTCAATACGGTAAAGCAGATAAAGGGTCACCACGATGGGGAATCCTACTTCACTAATGAGTGGTATGATTTGTTCCACAATTCTTCACTCCTTTCTCCTAAAGGTATGGTTCCGGAGCAGAAGAACCGTCCCCGCGCTTCCCGTGCTTCCAAAAAGGCCGGGTTCAAAAGAATCCGGCCTCGCTGTTGTTATGCTAGTTCATAGTCGGTTACATTTCGGTCGATGATTCTTGCGCCTTTTGCAGAGGCAAGTTTGCCGCTGCCTGTAGTAAATATGTTAGCTGCAATAATCTGTGCCATGGAGAGTTTTACTACTTCTTCATTCACTGGCTCCTTTGGGTTGTCGACTGTTATTTTAGCAGTTTTCCCAAACTCGGTGTCAAATTGCAATTCTAATGTTTTGGCCATTTATTTTCACCTCCCATCATTGGATTTTTGTAGAACATTAACCGATAATTTCAGAGCTGTCATTACGTTCCACTTTGTTTAAGTCGCCGTTGCATAATACTGAAATCGCTTGAGCTGCTTGGAACAGCTGATCGGCCGTTGCCGCTTTCGTTACATTGCTAAACGTTTTAGACTTCAAAATTGGATTTCCTTCGTTATCGATGCCCGCTTGAAATACCAACCGAAGCTTTGTCGTTTCTAGTAATCCTTGTGCCATTTTCGATCACCTCCTTTCGACTTTTATATATAGTTTGAGAGTCTAAAAGGACAGGTAGGTCGAAAATGTTTTTTACTCGTTTGTTAATAGGGGGCTTGTTTGCTTGAGGAAGAACTACGTAAAAAAGGCTGTGCTAAGGTTAGCACAGCCTAGGATTTTTCTTCTCCAAGCCTTCTAAAGTTGTATGAATTTTTGTTGATAAAATAAATTAATTGCTGGGCCATAAGAAAAGACTCCTTAACGGAGCCTTTCCCAGTGCAAACCCATTGATTAATAGAAGGATGCACCAACAATAATAAGAAGAATGAACAATACAACGATTAATACGAAAGTGCTGCCGCCGTATCCATAACCGCCGTAACCAAAACCTCCATAGCCCCAGCCCATAATTTTCACCACCGATCCATTCAGATATTCAGTTTACACTTTAGTATATTTTTTATCGCTGTTATGGTTTGGACCATTATCATTAGTTAGGACAAAATCAGGGATTTACCTAAATATAAAAACGTCTGTTTAGCAGACGTTTTCGGAGGAAGAAACAAAGTGTGCTCGTGATTTGGTTTTGGTATAGTAATAGCATGTTGAAGAATGATAACTGAATGGATAATTGCTGAGTTAAATAAAAAAAATAAGGCTTAACCTTCTGGGTTATTTAGATAAACAGCTCATACTCTAGAGTGTAGCCAGCCGGAACCATATTCAAGTCCATAGACTTACACCTTAAATTGGAAAAGTCTGCATCAAAAAAGCCCTTTTTAGAGGGCCTTTTTAGTTTCTTCTTAGAAACAGACTACTGCTCCTACGATAATCAGCAAGATGAATAATACAACGATTAAAGCAAAACCGCCATATCCAAAGCCGCCGTATCCATAGCCGCCACAACCACCAAAGCCACCATATCCAAACATAGATAAAACCTCCCTTATAGACTTATTCCCTATACTGTATGATATAAGAATAAGAATGGAAGGGCTCTTTCACTAATTTTAATTAGGACATTCCATTAGCCTAATATTAACGGTATTTTTTCTATAAACAAAAAAACATCCAACGTCGTCTTGGTAAAAGGGAGGGCTCCATAAAGCTCATTATAAATTGTATGCCAACCTAAACTTACTAAATAAACGAAAACCAATATAGGTTCCTAAAGTATTTAGAATAACATCGTTACTATCCGTCCATCGATTAGGCATTGTTAATTGGATGCACTCAATCATGATCGATAAAGATAATCCAAGCAAAGTGACAATCTGCATACTATCAATTTTATAAAACTTCAATGGTAAAACAAGACCAAAAGGAAGAAATAATAGAATATTCCCCCCAACATTAATAAAAAAGCCGGGAGATAATGGATTTCCTAAAGATTTGAACGGTATTAAGTTGAAACCTCCTTTACCCATCCCTATGCCTAAGGATGAGTTTGGTAACATAGTATAGCGGAATATAAAAATTAGTGAAAAAATAAATAGTAGATTAATTAGGGTCTTTTTTTTATCGGAACTCCTGCTGAATCTTTTATAGGACTATCCTGACATGTTAGAAGTATTTGTCTTCCTTAGTGCACTAAAAAATGGTTTGATAGGGGGGATGATAAGGATATATGTAAAGGTAGAAAACATTTTTTGATTATTTATGTAAAATATGACGAAATATGAAATAGGCGATCATCCATAGAGGGATGGATAAAATGATACCCCATAAGCATCCAACACCAAATTTCCTTCCATCATCATTCTCTTTCATAGTGTTCACTCCATTGTGTGCAAGCTAATTAGTTAAACATTAAAGAATACGAAGAATTATTTTTACCCAGCCAAATAATGCAAGCCATAATGGGACACTAAGAGATGCTCCCCAGATTAAACCTACGAATAGATTCCCTTGCTTTTCCATAAAGTTCACCTCGATAGACAGTAATCAATCTCCTATTTGTTTATTCAAATAATGTATATGAACATGAGGATGCTAATATTTTTGAAATTAAAAAAGTGATTTTAGGAGAGTGGTTGCTTAACCACAGACATAATATTTATTATTCCCTTAATGGAAGGAAATTAATCTAATGTATGGTGGTAATTTGGAGATTGAAACTGTTGTTAAGGGCAGTATGTTTTTTAATATAAAAGATTGATAATCTGTAGCCGAGAGGGATAGATTGGGAAGTAAAACTAGAGAAGGGAGACCGCTTTGGTATTACAATTGATCAAGTCATTCTTCTCGAACAGAGACGGAAATAGAGGGGCCTCGGTTTAGAGGATTAATACAAAAAACTCCTTTCACTTAAATGAAGGGAGTTTTTAATGTTATTCGTGGTTTGTGAATAATATTACTATTTTTTATATGTTAAGAATTATTATTTAAACAGCTGTTACCTTTATTTCTTCATCAATATCCTTTTGAATAGTCTGGTTATCCCCAATTAAGGTAATTTCACTAAACGGTTGCTCTTCCCCCACTTTAACATTAGCTTCAATTACCGTTCCCATACCAATAATGGCTCGGTTAATCACCGCATTTTCACCGATAATGGCATTGGGCAAAATAACGGAATCTTTAATAACAGCTCCGTTGCCTACGGTAACTCCATTAAAAAGAACTGAGTTTTCTACCTTTCCAAACACCTTACAGCCTTCACTTACCAAAGATTGGTGTGCACTAGCTTTTCCGTCCAAATAGGTTGGCGGCTGGGAAGTTTCATGAGTATAAATAGACCAGTCTTCATTTTGTAAGATGGGATTGCTTTTAAAGGAAAGTAAATCCATATTCGCTTCCCAAAGACTTTGAATGGTTCCGACGTCCTTCCAATAGCCTTTGAAACAATAGGCCTGTAATTTTCGATTATCATTTATCATCGCAGGGATAATGTCCTTACCAAAATCCTTAGACGAGAGTGGATTTTTTTCTTCATTTTCTAAATATTTTTTTAACAGTTCCCATTTAAAAATGTAAATCCCCATAGAGGCCAGGTTTGATTTAGGACTTTCTGGTTTTTCTTCAAAATCTAATATTTCTTTTGATTCGGGATTAATATTCATAATGCCAAATCTACTCGCTTCATTCCATGGTACGTTTATGACAGAAATGGTGGCGTCTGCTGATGTTTTTATATGCTGCTCTAGCATTTTACTGTAATCCATCTTATAAATGTGATCTCCAGAAATAATGAGAACGTGCTCTGGATTGTAATGTTCAATATATCTTAGGTTTTGATAAATAGCGTGTGCGGTGCCTTCATACCATCTTTCACCTGACTCACATTGATAAGGCGGAAGAATGGTAACGCCCCCACTTTTTCGATTTAAGTCCCAGTGCTTTCCATCACCGATGTAATTTTGAAGAGTGTGAGGTTGATACTGTGTTAAAACACCAACAGTATCAATACCAGAATTACTACAATTGCTTAAAGTAAAATCAATGATTCGATATTTTCCACCAAATGGAACAGCAGGCTTTGCTATATATTTGGTCAATTCTTTTAATCGAGAACCTCTTCCCCCAGCTAATAGCATAGCAATACATTGTTTTTTAGTCATAGTTGCCTCCATGTTAAAGGATATATGTATTTAACTTAGTTATAATCGATCATCTTCCCATAACTTGTAATATAACTCTTCAGCTTCTTGCTCATCTTCTTCATTTATGGTAAAAGTGTCTTTCAACTTTATTGTATCTAATAGACTCTGCATCAAATTTAAGCCCCTTCCATGTTGTAAGTTTGTTGCAATCTGTTTTTCATTGTAGCAAACGAGGTAATAAGACAAAATCAAATAATTCCGACTTTTACAAACATAAATCGACATAATTTAAGTAATCTGATGTGTAACCTATAAATTATTTAAAATTAATAATAGAACCTTCACTTTTTCTGTCGAATTATAAGGGAAAAAATCTGAAAATTATAAAAACCATGTATACACGGTTTTTATAGAAAATTTATTTACTATATTTTTACAATCGAAGCTATTCGCGCAGGGAGTCTGGGACACTTATTTTAGCAAAAGGTAAAAAGGAAATTGATTCTATCCTTTACGAAAGAATTATAGTATCCTAATATCTGGGCATGATTTTAGGTGAATTTTAATATAAAAGAGTTGATAATTGGAGGTGAACAGAATGGATTGGAAAATAAAACATTCTACTAAGCAAAGGGTAGACCGGTTTGGAATTACGGTTGATGAGGTTATTCTTCCTAACGGGGACGAAAAGACTTTTTCTTATTTAGACTTTGCAAAGGGAGTTTGCATTCTTCCTATAACCAATGATCATAAAGTAATTTGTCTAAGACAATATCGTCATGCGATTAATATTTGGCAATGGGAACTGCCTGCCGGAATGATTGATAAAGAAGATGAATTACCAATTGAAGTAGCCAAAAGGGAACTAGAGGAAGAGACAGGTCATGTTGCCGAGCATTGGCTTGAATTAGGCAGCTTTTATCCTTCTCCTGGCTCAACGACAGAGGAAATATTCTTGTTTGCGGCAGCGGGCTTAACACCGACAGAGCAAAAGCTAGAGAATAGCGAGACACTTGAATTGCATTATCTAACAATGGAAGAGTTGAAAGATTTGGTCCTTCAAGATGAGTTTAAGCATGGAGCAGGTCTTGCCGCTATTTTAAGATATAAGTTTACGACGGATGAACAGTAATGAGGAGGACTATTTTTGGAACCATTATTTTTAAAACCCGTTTTTAAGGAAAGAATTTGGGGCGGGACAGCTTTACAGAAAGAATTCGGCTATGAGATCCCTAGCGAAAACACAGGGGAGTGCTGGGCAATTTCAGCTCACCCTAATGGACCTTCTATGATCGAAAATGGTCCCTATAAGGGGATGACTCTAGACAAGTTGTGGAGTGAGCATTCTGAGCTCTTTGGAAATCCACAGGAAAAGGTATTTCCTTTATTAACAAAGATTTTGGATGCCAACATGGATTTATCCGTCCAAGTGCATCCCGATGACTCTTATGCGATGGTTCATGAAAATGGTGAATTAGGTAAGACGGAATGCTGGTATATCATTGACTGTAAAGAAGATGCCGATATGATTTTCGGTCATAATGCGCAAACGAAAGAAGAATTACAGGAGCAAATTCAACAGGGCGAGTGGAATGACTTGCTTCGTCGCGTGAAAATTAAACCAGGGGACTTTTTCTATGTTCCAAGTGGGACCATTCATGCCTTATGTGAAGGAACTCTTGTATTAGAAACGCAGCAGAGCTCGGATACAACCTACCGGGTGTACGACTATGATCGCCGGGATGCAGAAGGAAACTTAAGGGATCTTCATCTAGAGAAAGCAATGGAGGTTACTACTGTTCCGCATCAAGATGCTGTAAGGACGAAAATGGTTCAGGAGAAAGGTAATACTAGGATTACTACATATGTGGAATCTGAGTTCTTCTCCGTTTATAAATGGGAAGTTGGCGGCAAGTCTAGTTTTTCATTTAATGATCGATATTTGCTTTTTAGTGTGATTAATGGAGACGGAACCCTTTCTCATAATAGAATAAGTTATGGATTGAAGAAGGGCACCCATTTTATTATTCCTGTTGGATTTGGAGATTTTGATGTAGTCGGTAATTGTGAGATGATTGTGTCACATACTTAATCTGATGAAAATGTAAAAGAGTAAGGATCCATCATTTGGGTCCTTACTCATTTTTAGATAATATGTATTTAACACAAATTTCGACTAATTAACAAAGTGAATAAGAAGTTTCATCCAACCGAAAAACGCCATCCATAACGGTATACTTAAAGACGTGCCCCAAAATAATCCCACTAATAGATTCCCTTGTTTTTCCATGTAAATCCACTCCTAGTAATAGTTGTAGATAACCATTATGTTTTTAAAATTGTGTTTTATTAAATATAAATGAAAACGTTTACAATATCAATAGGAGAAATTACAGAATTTTAAAGATGTTTTTGTGGGATTAATGGGCTATATGTTGGATTTTATCGAATTGAATAGAAGATTAAATAAAGGTAAAATCTTAGATAGATTGATTTAAAGTAGGTGTATTAAATGAATAATAGGCAGAAAGAACTACTTAGAATCCTACTAGTACACAAAGATGAGGTATGGCACATAAAGGATCTGTCAGAAAGGCTCGATTGTGCGGAAAAAACGGTACGTAACGATTTAGATCGGTTGGAGGAGTTTTTGCTAGATTATCCAAGTGCAAGGTTAATTCGTAAGCCTGGTTTTGGGATATCCATTGAGAGTGATGAAGGAGTGCGCTCCACTATACTGCGTAGTTTACTTTCTACCGAACCTAAAACAAATGAGGAACGGCTGTTTGAAATTGCGTTTCAGCTTTTATCGAGTAGCCATGCCATTACCTTACAGTATTTTGCGGATCGTTACTATGTCCCAAAGGCGGCGATAAAAAAGGATATAGAAATGATAACCCAATGGCTTAAGCGTTATGGACTTGAACTCGTCTCAAAGCCGCGGGTTGGAAATATGATTGAAGGGCTAGAGTTACATAAACGAAATGCCTTAGCGCATTTATCTGAGCTTATTTCCCCTTTTGCCCAAGACAAAAATGTGGTGTTGGATTTATTTTTACCTTATGAGATATCGATTGTAAGAAAAGCACTTGAGGATATGCAGGAAAGGTTTTCTATTGCTATCACAGATGGATCGTTAGACAGCTTGTTGGTTCACGCCCTGATTATGGTCAAAAGGACCCGGCAGCGTTCGCCTGTATTTGTACAGGATTCGGAAAAGAAAATCGCCGGTGAACGCCTAGAATATCAATATACCGGTTGGTTTTTTGATATTTTAGAATCTGCCTTTGGGATCACCTTTCCGGAAGAGGAGCGGGTTTATTTTACTTGGCACCTAATTAGCAGCAAGCGAACGGAAGAAGGAATGGATCAACTGTTAAAAGTGGATGAAGCTCTAACCAATCTTGTAATTGCTCTCATCCGGAAAATGGGGAAACTGACCCTCGTTCCATACGAGGCGGATCCTATTTTACTCAATGGTCTTACGGTCCATATGCATTCTGTCATTAATCGAATAAAATTTGGCTTTCCCATCACCAACCCGCTGCTTTCGAATATTAAAAAAATGTACCCCTATATGTTCCATATGGTGATGATTACTCTTGAGGATATGAAGAAAATTTTTCAAATCGAGATCCCTGAGGATGAGGCAGCCTATATTGTTCTTCATTTTCAGGCCTCGGTGGAAAGGATAGAGAAGAAACGGGACATAAAGAAAAAAGCACTAATCGTTTGTCATATGGGAATTGGCATGTCTCATTTGTTGGAGGCAAAAATTGAACAGCAGTACCAAGATATTGATATTTTAGCCTGTATCGGAAAAAACGAAGTGAATAATTATGTAAAGGATGACCAAGTAGATTTTATTATTTCTACGGTCCCGCTTGAAAAAATAAACACGGCGCATATCGTGCTCTCACCGCTTTTCGGCCATGAGGATAAGAAAAAATTAAGCCAATTTGTGGAGGGTCTGAAGGAGAAGAAGGACAAACTTCTTGAGCCAAACATTTTCGCAACCTTTTTGGAAGAAGAGCTTATATTTTTTGATGTGGAGAAAGAACACCGATATCTGGTAGTTGAAATGCTTGCTGCTGCTCTTTTTCAAAAAGGTTATGTCAGTAATGAATATATTCATAGTGCGGTCAATCGAGAGAGGAACTCTGCGACTGCCATCGGCGGGGGTATTGCCATTCCGCACGGGAATCCGTCATGGGTATATAAGTCTGCTATAGCTTCAGCCATCCTGAAGGAACGGCTTGAGTGGGGAAATGAACGGGTGTCACTCGTCTTTATGCTAGCTATCGCGAAGGAAAATCAAAGTGAGATTCGAGGGATTATTGGAAAGATTGCCTCTTTAAGTGAGACGCCTCTGGTTGTTCATGCGTTAACGGCAGCAAGAGATTATCAGGAAATTTTAACTATTATTGGGAATAATGAATGAGCGGATGGAAGGTCCACTCATTTTTCTATGGCTTTATTAATTTTATTTTACCGGAGCCTGTGGTAAAAAGTTAAAAAATTAACTGGACAAGAAGGGTTTAATATATAGGTAAGCGATTACTTGCTATCTGAATAGTGGGAGGAATTAGGATGGGGAAAATATTAGCTATTACTGCTTGTCCAGTTGGTATTGCTCATACGTATATGGCCGCTGAGAATTTACAAAAAGCCGGCCTCGCGTTGGGTGTAGATATAAAGGTCGAAACACAAGGTTCCATTGGTATCGAAAATGCGTTAACGGACCAAGAGATTGCCGAAGCAGATGGGATTATTATTGCAGCAGATAAAGAGGTTCCAAAGGACCGTTTTGTTGGGAAAAAACTGATTGTTACCGGTGTTCAGGATGGTATCCGTAAACCGGAAGAATTAATTAAGCGGATTCAAAACGGTGATGCTCCGGTTTATAAGGCGGAAGCAGGAGCTGTTAGTGGGGCTGAAAAGAGTAGCTCAAAGGAAAATCCGATTTATAAGCATTTAATGAATGGCGTTTCGTATATGGTTCCATTCATTGTGGTCGGGGGATTATTGATTGCTATTGCGTTAACACTTGGCGGTGAGCAAACACCAGGTGGAATTAAAATTCCGGATGGATCCTTTTGGAAACACATTGAGAGCCTGGGTGCTACTTCCTTTATGTTCATGGTGCCAATCTTGGCTGGTTTTATTGCCGTAAGTATTGCCGACCGGCCAGGACTCGTACCAGGTATGATTGGCGGTTATATTGCAGCCAATGGTAGTTTTTATGGAAGTACGGCAGGTGCTGGATTTATCGGGGGGATTATTGCCGGTTTCTTAGCTGGTTATGTGGCTCTTGCGATTAAGAAAATTAAAGTCCCAAAAGCCGTTCAGCCAGTAATGCCGATTATCTTTATACCAATTCTATCAAGTGTGATTGTAGGATTATTATTTATTTTTGTTATTGGTCATCCAGTGGCAAGTGTGTTTACCGCTTTAACTAGCTGGCTTGCTGGAATGCAGGGCGGAAGCTCTATTCTTTTAGCGATGATTCTTGGTGCGATGATTGCTGTTGATATGGGTGGTCCATTTAATAAAGTAGCTTTCCTATTTGGTTCAGCCATGATAGGGGAAGGAAACTATGAAATTATGGGTCCAATTGCGGCAGCGATTTGTATTCCGCCAATTGGCCTTGGACTTGCTACTTTCATTAACAAGCGTAAATTTAGTCAAACGGAAAGAGATGCGGGTAAGGCATCGTTCACGATGGGATTATTCGGGATAACGGAAGGGGCGATTCCATTTGCTGCCCAAGATCCATTGCGTGTGATTCCGAGTATTGTTGTTGGTTCAATGGTTGGTTCTGTGATTGCGATGCTTGCTGGTGTGGGTGATAGAGTTGCACATGGTGGTCCGATTGTGGCGGTATTAGGTGCGGTTGATAATGTAGTTATGTTCTTTGTGGCGGTTATTATTGGTATTATTGTTACGGCATTTATGGTTATTGCTTTGAAGAAGAATGTGGAAGGTCCTGTACCGGTTGCAGCAGGTGTTGGCCCGGTTTCTGTGGCAAGTGCGACTGCGACTCATACAAAGGTAGAAACTGCTGTTAATACGGATATTAATAAATTAACGGATATAACCGATCTAGAACTAATTGATATCGATTTAGAAGGAACGACACGTGATGAAGTGATTGATGAACTGGTTGCTAAGTTTGATACTGAAGGTATTTTAAGTTCGAAACTGTCATTTAAACAAGCGATTTTAAATCGTGAAGGGGAGAGCTCTACTGGGCTTGGCATGAATATTGCGATTCCTCATGGAAAATCAAGTGCAGTGAAGCGTCCAGCAGTTGCATTTGGGATTAAGCGTGACGGGGTTGATTGGAAGAGCTTAGATGGTACGGATGCGAAGCTAATCTTTATGATCGCTGTACCAGAGAAAGCAGCAGGGGATGCCCATCTAAAGATATTGCAAATGTTATCACGGAAGTTAATGGATGACAGTTTCAGAGAGCAATTATTAGCGGTTACTTCTAAAGAAGAGGCATATAAGTTATTAGAAACTATTAAGTAATAGAAGGAAAATAGCTAATACTAAGGACTCTTATGGCCTTGGTATTAGCTATTTTTATTTTGAAATCTAAACCGCCATGGAGTTTTCTCTAATAAGAGGAATCCTAAGTAAGTTCCATATATATGGAGTATTACATCGTCAATATCCGTCCATCTATCTGGCTATAATAGATGCAATGAGCTCATGGTTTGAACTATTTCCCGACAAATATTTCATGATAAATAAAGATAAATCCAGTGTTGGTGCATGTTAGGTTCACTTTTAAACAAACGTTTATGTAATGTTGAAAAAGAAGAGAAATCATAGATTCATGTTGTATATAGAGAAACAAAGCAAATCTTGATGCAAAGTCAGTTAATAATCTATTGCTTTCTTATGTCGTTACCGACAATTTTCTTTCATACTAACTCAAAAAATCCATACAGAACATTGATTTCAGCGGTTTTAAACAAACGTTTAGTTAGTATCTCTTATATGGAATGATGTCGAAACCTTGCTGAATGATGGAGAATCTCTGTGCTTCTCCCGCCATGAAGATTGTCGAGTAAAAGACGCCCATGATTATCCAGTAGATTATTTTTCCAATAAAAAACACCAATTCTTTGATCGAATTGGTGTTTTTGCCGTAATCGAATGAATCTTATTTCTGCATAACAAATTAAACTGAATTTTTAAAAATAAAAAAATATTCAAAAAAATAACTTGATTTTTAAATCAGCCAGAATTATAGTGAGTGTAAGAAACAAAGTTTCACCAAAACGAAATTCAAGAAACTTAGTTTCTCGAGTGAAATCCCTTTGCACTTTTAATCTAATTCGTTAAAAGTCTAAAAAACCCTTTTAAAACAATTAAATTTCATCGGCTAGGAAATTCCGTTACCGATTAAAGAAGGAGGAGAGCAAATCATCTATCAATGATGTGTATGAATCCCAGGCAACGTAATCAGTAAAAGGTAAGCGTATACAGGTAAGGTCAACTTTATTTTATAAAAGGAGATGTTTTTCTAAATGTTGATAACCATGAAAGAATTACTTACAGTTGCAAAGGAAAATAAATTTGCCGTAGGAGCTTTCAATGTCGCCGATAGTTCCTTTTTACGAGCAGTGGTCGAAGAGGCCGAAAGTTTAAATTCTCCTGCTATCATTGCCATTCATCCATCAGAATTAGAGTTCTTAACAGATGAGTTCTTCTCTTATGTCAGACATCGCATTTATGCAAGTCCTGTTCCATTCGTCATTCATCTGGACCATGGCGGTTCGATTGAAGAAATTCTGAGAGCGATCCGCTGCGGTTTTACATCGGTCATGATTGACGGATCCTTGCTTCCATATGAGGAAAACGTGGCCTTAACGAAGAAAGCAACCGAAATAGCCCATGCAGTTGGGATCTCGATCGAAGGGGAATTAGGAACAATCGGCAGCACGGGGAACTCCGTGGAAGGCGGCGTGACTAAGGTTACCTATACAGATCCTGCGGAAGCAAAAGATTTCGTTGAACGTACAGGGGTTGATACACTTGCTGTCGCGATTGGAACAGCACATGGTATTTATCCCAAAAATATTAAGCCGGAATTGCAAATGGATATTTTGAAAGAAATCAATGAGCTTGTAGACATTCCACTCGTTCTACATGGCGGATCTTCTAACCCAGACAGCGAAATTGCTCAATCCGTCCAGTTAGGCGTAAGTAAAATAAACATTTCTAGTGATATGAAATACGCTTATTTTACAAAGGCTCGCGAGATTTTAAGCACAACTGAATACTGGGATCCAAATGTGATTTACCCAGACTGCATTAAAGAAGCACGTAAAGTGATTAATTATAAAATGCACCTCTTTAACTCAGTAGGAAAAGCCAATCTATATGAACAAAAAACCACACCCAAACAAGAAGAAAAAGTCTTAACTGGTGGTTTATATAAATAAAAGCGCATTTCCTTTTACCTACAACACGACCTACTCCTTCTAAACTATTCTTCTAAGATTCTTCACCTACTAGACTACCATCAAAAATCTATTGTAAAGGAAAGGGATTCTTGATATGTCTTTTCCACAATTAAAAGATTACAAAGCTATTGTCACCAACATGCTAGCGGAGGCCGGGATTGTTTTGACGGAAGCAGAGCAAAGGGCGATTGAAGTTGCTGACTTTGGTCTAAACGATCTTGAGGTATCAGGGTTACAGTTAATTACCTATATCAATAATGACCGCTATTGTGCAAAGGAATTGGTGCTGTTTCCTCATCAGACCTGCCCAGAGCATCGGCATCCGCCTCGTGCAGACGGAGATCCGGGGAAACTCGAAACCTTCCGCTGCAGAAAAGGGACCGTTTATCTATATGTGGAAGGAGAGGCCACCGCTAATCCGATAGCCGAACCTCCAGCTCAGGACCGACAATACTATACTGTCCTTCATGAAGTTGTTTTACAGGAAGGCGAGCAGTACACGATTCCTGAAAACACGAAACATTGGTTTCAGGCAGGGGAGCAAGGAGCTATTGTTTCTGAGTTTTCCTCCAATAGTGATGATCCATCAGATATTTTTACAGATCCGCGAATCGTTCGCGTACAAGATTAACTATGTGTGAGGGAGAAGGTAACCTTCTCCTTCTCATTAAATGTAATTTTTTTAAAAATGATTTCATTGTTATGAAAGCGTATTCATCTAATCTTTCAAACTTTCTTTTAAAAATAGAATCAATACTTTAAATGGGGGAAAAGTCATGAAACTGAAAAAGTTTTACATTCTTTTGTTGGTATGTATGATGATTGCGTTGTCTGCATGTTCATCCGATCAGTCATCCACAAAGACGGATGGAAAAGATAGTAATAGTAATGTTACCACGATTAACTTTGCTGCTATTAAAACATTTGGTGTGGATTCTTGGAAAGAACTGATTAACAAATTTGAACAGCAGAACCCTACTATTAAAGTAAAGCTAACACAGATGCCTGCTCCAGCGAAAAGCACTGAAATTCATCAGTATCTTGTAACTTCCTTACAGTCCGGTCAAAGCGATATTGATGTTTTTACTGGAGACGTTGTCTGGGTTCCAGAGTTTGCAGCTGCTGGATGGACAGAGCCAATGGATCAATATGTGAACAAAGACGAGTATTATCCAGGGGTTATTGATGCTCTAACCTATAACGGAAAATTATCCGCCATGCCATGGTATGTGGATGGAGGAATGCTTTATTATCGTAAGGATTTATTAGAGAAATATAATAAGCCAGTGCCGAAAACGTGGGATGAAATGCTTGCGACGGCAAAGGAAATTCAAAGCAAAGAAAATAATCCAAAACTTCAACAGTTTGTATGGCAAGGAAAACAGGCTGAAGTACTTGTTTGTGACTTTGTAGAATTCCTAGGCAGCGCCGGTGGTTCAATCTTAAACACTCAAGGAAAATCCAATGCTGATTCACCAGAATTCTTAAAAACGCTTAAATTTATGAAAAAGTTAACGGATGATAAAATTTCTCCAAAATCAGTGTTAACGTTTGACGAAGAACCAAGCAGAACGGTGTTTACGGATGGGAATGCGATTTTCCACCGTAACTGGTCCTATGTTTGGAGCGTTGCGCAAGATCCAAAACAATCTAAAGTGGTCGATAAAGTGGGTGTAGCTCCGCTACCATCCTTCGATGGCAATAACAGTTCCTCTACAATGGGTGGTTATCAGTTCATGGTGGCAAAGAATTCTAAGAAGAAAGATGCAGCGATTAAATTTGCGCAATTCTTATCCAGCAAAGAAAGCCAGTTATACTTTGCAAGCGAGCTTGCCTTCAGCCCAACAAGACCTAGCGTGTTAGAGGACAAAGGTTTACAACAGAAAAATCCATTCTTAACTGGTTTGGATAAAGTGTTCCAAGGTACAACGGCTCGTCCTGTAAGTCCGGACTATCCTAAATTGTCATTAGTCCTTCAATCCAATATCTCAGGTGTCCTCTCTAATAGTATCAAGGCAGATGATGCTGCTAAACAAATAGATACTGAATTGAAAAAAATTACGAAACAATAAATACCTTGGAGGCACAAACTAAGTCATTCGTTTGTGCCTTCAAGTATATGAGGTGAGTGAACCATGGAAAAACAAGTCATCAGCAGCACCCCTGCCAATCTATTAGTTGTGGAGAAACCGAAGACGAAGAGGAAGTTCAATAAGCCCATGATGATTGGGTATCTGTTCTTACTGCCATCGCTATTGATTCTGTGTGTGGTAGGGATTTATCCATTGATACAAACCCTTTATTTAAGCTTTTTTGATGTTTCCTTAACGAAACAGGGATCACATTTTATTGGATTAGAAAATTATAAGAATCTATTTAGTGATATTTGGTTTAAAGTGGCTTATAAAAATACGTGGATTTTTACTGCAATTTCGGTTTTGATGGAAACCCTCCTAGGTCTCGTTATTGCCTTAGTCCTGAATAAGAAATTTAAAGGAAGGGGCTGGGTTAGAGCGTGTGTGTTAATTCCATGGGCGATTCCAACGGTCGTTTCTGCTAGGATGTGGGAGTGGATCTTCAATGCCGAATATGGAATTTTAAATTTTTTATTAGTAAAAACAGGAATCATTGATAGCAATGTCAATTGGCTTGGTGAAACGTCTACTGCGATGTTTGCTGCTATTTTCTCTGATGTGTGGAAAACGACGCCATTCATGGCGCTAATTATATTAGCTGGATTACAAGGGATTTCTTCGAGTCTTTATGAAGCAGCGGATATTGATGGAGCCAATAAGTGGAGACAGTTCTCTTATATCACGTTCCCATTGCTGATTCCTTCTATTATGATTGCCGTGCTATTGAGAGCACTAGATGCCTTCCGTGTCTTTGACTTGATCTTTGTTTTAACAGGAGGCGGTCCGGCTAATTCAACCGAGGTTCTTTCTTCTTATGCCTATAAGACCACATTCTCGGCAGGAGAAGTTAGCTCTGGTGCGGCGATGTCATCCCTAATGGCTGTCTCTGTGTTTGTTTTAGCGATCGTCTTGCTGTTCTTGATGAATAAAGCTTCTGAAAAAATAGAGGGAGGAAAGTAAAATGACTAATACAATTAAACGTTCTCCCGTTTATATCCTTGCCCTTGGAATCATCGTGTTTCAACTGGCACCATTTTTATGGCAGGTGATTACATCATTAAAATTAGATAAAGATCTATCATCTCTGCCGCCAATCTTTCCGAATAAAATAACTTGGCTGCACTATCAAAATATATTTCAAAATACACATTTCTATAAATATATTTTCAATAGTGCGGTGGTCGCAGTCAGTGTGACATTACTTTGCTTATTCCTTGGCAGTCTGGCGGCTTATTCATTAGCTAGGCTGCCGATTAAAGGGAAAGGCCTTATTTTACTATTATTTCTGTCCACTTCGATGTTTCCGCAAATTGCGGTCATTACGCCTCTTTACAATTTAATTAAAGGAATTGGGTTGTATAACACCTATTTTGGGTTGATTTTATCGTATATGCTGTTTGGTCTTCCGTTGAGTGTATTGCTTTTGTACGGTTTCTTTCGGAATATTCCTTATGAAATTGAAGAGGCCGCATATATGGATGGGTGTGGTTACTTCCGTACGTATTGGCAGGTTTGTTTACCGTTAATGGCCCCGGGCCTTGTGACAGCGGGATTATTAGTGTTTATCGCATCGTGGAATGAGTTCCTTTTTGCAATTACCTTTACGAATAGCATTGAAGCCCAGACCATTCCGGTCGGGATTGCGATGATGCCGCAAATGTTCTTCGTCCCATGGGGAGATACAGCTGCCACTTCCATCCTTGTCACGCTGCCATTAATTTTACTGGTCTTAATTTTTGAGAAAAAACTTACACAAGGAATTATGGGGGGAGCGGTAAAAGGATGAAAACAATCGCATGCGGGTTTACAGCCAATATTGATTTATTAGGAAAAATTACGCCAGAGTTTTATGAAGAGATAAAGTGTGGTGCATCGGGGACACCCAAAGCCTTTATTGACTCGTGGCAGGATTTTTGTACGGCTCTTGATTGGAATATTAGGAGAGGAAGCGGTGGGGAGTACATCGTTGCCGACAATTCTATTCTGAAAAAGTTAGAGGCTAAACTGAATTGGCACAGGGCGATCGGTGGGACGGGCTTGCAGGCGGGGTGTGCCGCCAGTCGTGCCGGTTATCGTTCATTGGTGAATATTCCGATTCAGTCAGAGGAACTGGAAAGTATCATTTCAGGCGTGGAGGAGTTGGTCCTGTTGTCGGACCAGGAGGGGGATGTGCCGAAGCACTATATTTTAGAATATGAGATTGGCGGCTGCTTCAACCGGATTATCTTCCGGAGACAAGATGAATTTACGGCCAATTTGATTGCCAATAAGTTTTTGAGAGAGCTTTCTCAGAATGATGTTCGTTGGCTGTTGTTATCGGGATATAATTCTTTTGATAGCAGTGCGGAGATTGATTTGTTTTTAAAGAATAACCTGAGAGTTTTAGAATCTCTTGGGAGTAAGAGGCCGAGGGTTCACCTGGAGCTGGCAGCAATCTGGTCTTTAGATGAACAGTGGAGGATTATTAATACGCTGGGGCAGCATGTGGATAGTCTTGGTGTGAATGAGGATGAATACCAAGAGTTATTAGGAATGAAGGATTCACTATTGAGTTTGGACAATGAGGAACTCTTGGATGTAATGGAAATGGCATGTAACCATCTGGGTGTGTCCAATTTTATCTTGCATACGAAGCAATTTTCGCTAGTGCAATCGGAAAAATATGATACTAGTATTTGGGGGAAAGCATTAGCAAATGGTAATAAGTTTGCTTTTTCACGGGCAGTGAAGGGGACGATTTGTGACCAAGCGACCATCGATCATTTAACGGCCGGTTGTGAATTCCATCCAAGAGGGGAAGAGCTGCGGAAGTTGACTCAAAATCGAAGGGATATAACCGTTATTCCTGCGTATGTTGGCGAGATTACCAGTACCATTGGGTTAGGGGATACTTTTACCGCTGGATTATTAGTAGAAGCTCCTGTGGAATTCGTTCCCAACAGGAAAATTTCGTTAGGCTAAACGTTGGAAAAATGGCATAATTAATATAAAAAGGATGGTTGGGATTATGACTTCCGTAAAGGAAAATAATTTATTAAATACAGTGAATAGCTTATATCCAACCTTACATGATGCCGAGAAAAAAGTGGCGGAATATGTCATCAAAGAGTATTTTAATGTGATAGATATGAGTGTAGCTGAGTTGTCTGAACAATGTAATGTAAGCGAAGCCACCATCGTAAGATTCTGTAAACGGATTGGTTTGAAGGGCTTCCACCATTTTAAAATAACTCTAGCTAGAGAAATTAATAATCCTGAGAAGACTACCCATTCACCGACGATTCACTTGGATAATCTAGCGGAATCTATAAACAATATTTTTGCGTATAAGATAGATGAGCTGAAACAAACGGCGTCCTTTTTGGATCCGAAGGAATTGCAAAAGTGTCTTGATGTAATCAGTGCGAGCAGTCTCGTTCACTTTGTGGCAGCAGGAAATTCGATTCCCGCAGCGCTAGATGGGGCATATAAATTTAATCAAATTGGGATTCGCTCGATTGTGAATAACACCCCCGAGATGCAGGTTTCAGTTGCTCATTCCTTGACAGAAAATGATGTGGTGATTGGTATTTCGAATTCTGGAAACTCTAAATTATTGCTTGAAATCTTTGAGATAGCGAAGAAGAGAAAGGCCACCACCATTTGTATTACAAACCATATGAAATCTCCGCTTTCGCAGATGGCAGACATCATATTAACCAATATTTCAAATGAGAAATTATTTTTTAAAGAATTTAGTTTTACGATTTTGCCAGCGATTGCTGTCATTGATACGTTGTTTCTATTATTAACGAAAAAGAATTTTGATCGTTCGATTCAATCGATTAGTGATCGGGAGCAGGCATTGTCAGATTATAAGTATTAATAGAAGGGAATTGGATATTATGCGATTACAAGGAAAGAAAGTTATTAGCTTAGTACATCATGAGTTTGAAGATTTAGAGCTTTGGTATCCGATTTTACGTCTACGAGAAGAGGGCGCAGTGGTCCATCTTGCAGGGGAGAAGGCCCATGAAAAATATATAGGGAAATATGGTGTGCCGGCGGAATCGGATTTCTCCTATAACGATGTGAAAGCAGCGGATTATGATGCGATCTTAGTGCCAGGAGGATGGGCGCCAGATAAGATTCGGCGCTTTCCTGAAGTTCTTTCGCTCATTCAGGAGATGGATGCGAGCGAGAAGCCAATCGGACAGATTTGTCATGCAGGCTGGGTGCTAGTTTCTGCTAAGATCTTGAAGGGGAAAAAGGTTACGAGTACACCTGGTATCAGGGATGATATGGAGAATGCCGGTGCGACTTGGTATGATGAGCCTGTTGTTACTGATGGACACTTGGTTTCAAGTCGGCGTCCACCAGATCTGCCTGATTATTTACGGGAATTCATTCATGTATTAGAACGAAAATAATTATTTTGGAAGCGCGGAAGCGCGGGGACGTTTCTCGTGCTTCTTTTTTGTATGAATGGAGCTTATTGAGTGTTAGGCTCCTCTAGTTATTTTTTACATAATGGGGGAATGGCGATGTTAGGTGCAATTGAAGCTGGGGGAACCAAGTTTGTTTGTGCTGTGGGGGAGAAGGATGGTTCTATTAGAGAACGTGTGGAAATCCCGACCACGGTTCCGTCGGAAACTATTGTAAAAGTGGTTGAGTTTTTTAAGAGGTTTGAGTTAGATGCGATTGGGATTGGATCGTTCGGTCCGATTGATGTGAATCCTCAGAGTTCAACATACGGTTATATCACTTCGACTCCCAAAGAAGGGTGGAGAGATTTTCCGTTTGTGCAGAATATGAAGGAATCCTTCGACGTCCCTATTGGCTTTAATACGGATGTGAATGCTGCTGCATTGGCAGAGGTAAAGTTAGGAGCCGCAAAGGGGCTGGAAAGTTGTTTATATATTACGGTTGGAACCGGAATTGGGGCTGGGGCGGTGGTTCAGGGGACGCTCTTACAAGGGCTTTCTCATCCGGAGATGGGGCATATTCTTGTGAATCGTCATGCTAGTGATTCCTATCAGGGGAAATGTCCTTACCATCAAGCTTGTTTAGAGGGCCTTGCGGCGGGACCGGCGATTGAAGAACGCTGGGGTGAGAAAGGCATCGACCTCGTAGGGCGTGCGGAGGTGTGGGAATTAGAGGGATACTACTTAGCGCAGGCTCTCATGTCCTATATCTTAATTCTTTCACCGCAAAGGATTGTGATGGGCGGTGGGGTGATGCACCAACAGCAAGTATTTTCTTCTATTTATAAATACCTTCCGGAATTGATGAATAACTATGTTTCATTACCTGATTTGAAGGATTATATCGTAACCCCAGGATTGGGGGCTAACGCAGGGATCACCGGAGCGATCTTGCTTGGTGAGATGGTATTGGGGTGAAGGGAGTTTGGGGACAGTTTGGAATCATTGAAGAAGTCTACTTTTTTTGTATTTGTTTTGTCCTCAATTATTTTACACGCAAAAAGGCACAACTGGCGTTAAGGAGCTGGTTGTGCCTTTGATGTTTTCATTAATGTTAATATTATTAGATAGAGTTTGTACTTCAATTGAAATGAGGAGTTGTTTATTAATGAAACTGATTTCATGGAACTGCCAAACTACTGTCGAAATTTGAATAAAAGTAATCATTGAAATTGTAAGCGCTTACTATTAAAATTAATATGGGGTGATGACGTGAGTGGTCATCGTTGTATTAAGGCGTAGGCGGGGCCAGTACAATGACAAGCTAAAATAGAGTGACAATTATGCGGTGATTTTATATAGAGATAAAAATAAAGGGGAGAGGGAATTTGAATAATAGTAAGATCTGTTTTAGTGATTTTATTGAGGAAGATCGATTTGGACTGAATGAATATTTAACGTGTTTATTTGATCAAATACGAGAATTCTGCCCGAAAAGAAATATAACCGAATTGCAAGTTGAAAACCTAAATACTTATTAGATTTTCTAAAATCAGACGGGCGTAATCAATATAGGAAGATTACGCCTTTTATCTTGTCTATTTATGTTAGCAATATACTATGTTGCTAATCGAAAAAAGCTACTCTAGGCTATCACAAATCTGTGAGCTCCTAGGGTAGCTTATTAAAATTTATATGATTACTGGAAATTAACAGCGATATCTTTTACTTGGTCTTGACTAATAACGATTTGGTAATTGTTTGCTTTTAGAATATCATCGTAAAGTTTCTTACCTTCACCACGAATTTGTTGATAAACTAACTGTGTCTTTGGATCAAAGTTTTTTGCAGAAAGTCCAAGGCTCAACATATCTGAGGTTGACATATTAGTTGCTAGAATAAATTGAGGGATGGTTTTAACTAGGTCTGGCAACTTTGTAATATTGCTTGGGCTTAGGGCTGTTTTGGCAATACCTTTTAAAGCTTCTTCTTGTAATTGTTGACGGCCGTATTCCCCATTTTTAAGTGAGTAACGCTCATGTACAACCTCGGTTACCATTTTTCCATCGAAAGAATAGGTACCCGCACTGATTAATTTGTTCTTATTTTCTGCATACCAAGGGTGTGTTAATTTCACATCAAATGGTACATCCATCTCAATACCGCCTAAGGCATTAACCATCGATTGGAAGCCTGAGTAGTTAGTTTCCACATAATAATTAATTGGAACACCCATAAATTGACTAACAGCTGTTACAGCAGCTTCCACCCCTTTTTGGGGACCTTGTGTTGCTTGCTTGATATATTGAACACTTGTTAGCTTTGTATAACCATACCCATCTAAATGTACACGGGTATCTCGGGGAATACTTACTGCTTGGTATTTATTCTTATTTAAATCGACATGGATGAGTATCATAGAATCAGTATGACCTATTTTTTGACCTTTTCTTTGATCGGAACCAATCAAAAGTACGTTAAATACAGGTGTTTTAACCTCGACCTTTTCCTCTGCGGTAGACGAATTAGATGAACTAGAAGCCTTTTTAGCACCAACAACTGGCACTGTAGAAAAATGATTTTTGGGTTGTAATTGATAGTATTCATAACCTAATGCAGCAATCCCCAATACAAAAATGCTTAGGACGCTAAAGCCTACGATTTTCCACTTTCTTTTACTGTTATTCTTCATATCTTCCTCCAGAAAAATTAGGGTCAATCTATTATAACTGGTAAAACTCACTATTTGTTGAATTCAACAGTATTTTGTAAAAAATTTGTAGATTCTAATTTTTAAAAGAGTCATTGTGTACCGATTTCGTTCTTCTCATGCCTTCGAAGCACAAATGTAAACTAAAACCATTAATCATTTATCATCCCATATTATTAGAGTAGGACAGGGATTAAAAGTGCCAGGCAATCCGTTACTCCACCCCAGCACCAGCTCCTGAAATTTAAATCGACATATTCTAATGAAAGGTAAATTTTAACTAATTTTGGTAAGCTCATTACCTTTATTGATTGGAACTAATTGTAGTTGTATAAGCAAACAAGGGTTCTGGAATGAGCTGCCAAGTGGTGGGTAGGCAGTTTCTTGCGTATGGGAGCAGGTTAATGAACGAAGAACTTTTAAAAAATTTCATAACCAGAATTATTTTTACTAAAATTTGGAATATAATTGATACTTTTTTACTTAATTAGCTTAAATATAGTGCTTTTTATTTAATAGCAATACAATTTTTGGTATATTTAATGGTAAATTAAACCTAATGAGAGGGGTCACCATGAAATTAAAATCTATTATTTGTTTCTTTCGTAAAAGACATAAGTATAACTATTACACCGGCACCTGTATTAGGTGTGGGAAAAGAAGCAAAAGAGCAATAACCCAATAATTTGTATTAAAACAAGTTAGGAGAGTGGATTTCCCCCTCCTTTTTTGTTTACCAAAGGTCCCACTCAAACAGAAACATGGGAACGGTTCTCTTGCGTGGAAAACATGAGAGCCCACCCAATGCTTCTTCTGGATGGGCTTTCTTTTTATATTCTTAATAAAAAACAATAATGTTTCTTATATAGTTTGATATATTGTATAATGAGTAATATTACCTATTTTAAAAAGGGGGGGTTATCAAGCAACGGGTTCATTCAGATTGAATCAAAAGTCACATGTCTAGTGAATTTTAGGGAGGTCAAAGGGGAGAGACACAATTTTTTTGGGGTGAAAAAGAAAGGTTTACACTTTCTTTTTAAATTAAGAGTGATTTTTACATTAAATTTAAAATAACATGTTGGTATAACGGATGGGAAGAAATCGATTGTTTTTCTTTTTTTATAGAAAAAAGGGGTGTTAGCCACAATGGGAAAGATAACCGAAAAGGAGAAAAAAGATAAGGGTATGGGGAAAATGAAAAACCGTAAAAAAATATGGAAGAAGTTAGCGGTTAGTGTCATTGTCACATTTTCCTTTTCATGCTTGCTTCATACAAGCAAGTCTTATGCAGAAGGGAATTACTCACTTACAATCATGCATGTAAATGATTCACATCATAACATTGCACAGTTTCCAAAGTTAACCACTGCTGTAACCCAGACGAGGGCTCAATATCCAAATGCCCTGCTCCTTCATGCGGGCGATGTCTTTTCTGATAACATCTACCCTGACCCATATGAGGGAAAAGAGGATTTGTGGTTTATGGATTACCTCAACTTCGATGCCATGACGATAGGAAATTGGGATTTTGACCAGGGCACTGGGATTCTCGCTGATTTTATAAAAGGGACGAATTTTCCCGTGCTCAACGCGAATCTCGATATGTCACAGGACACAAGCCTATTCCCATTGTATAATGATAGCTTTATCACCAGTGGGACAGCAGGTCAGATTACCCCGGGAATCGTCAAAACTGTGAATGGGGAAAAAATCGGAATCTTTGGCCTGCTTGCTAATCCAGCAAATACATCCAAACCTTATCCTACTTCCCTTGTATACCAGCCTTACCTCCCGATCGCACAAGCTGCAGTAGATGGGTTTAAACAGCAGGGAATCAATAAAATAATCTGCCTTTCCCACCTTGGTTACTCATCAGACCAATACCTAGCGGTCAAAGTAAAAGGAATTGACATCATTGTGGGAGGACATTCGCATACAGTATTAAGCACTCCCACTGTAATTACGAATACAGATCCGACGGTTATTGTCCAAACAGGAGCATTTCTAAAGTACATGGGTCTAGTAAATATCACGTTCGATTCAAATGGTGTGGTACAGTCTGAGAACGGACAGTTGTTGACGCTTAATAATTATTCGCCTGACCCAACCGCCCAGGCAGCACTAGACCAAATGAACAAAGGAATAATACTTGCTCCAGGAACAATACCTACACCAACACCTGTAAAAACTGGTTGGATTGTTGAAGATGGTTATAGTTACTATTATGATGCGAATGGCGTAATGTTAAAAGGTTGGCAAACGATTGATGGAAACAAATATTACTTTGGGTCTGATTCTGGAATCATGAAAACTGGCTGGTACACGATTTCTGGATCACGCTATTATTTCGGTATTGATGGCATCATGAGAACAGGATGGCAAACCATTAACAGTAAACAGTATTACCTTGGAACGGACGGTGTCATGCGGACTGGCGCAGTAACCATTGATGGTGTTACGTATACATTTGATTCCAACGGTGTCCTGTTGTATTCCTCAAGCCAAAACGGATGGGTTAAAGTGAATGGACAAACCTTCTATTTCGTGAATGGTGCAAAACAGACTGGATGGCAAACCATTTCAGGCAGCAAATATTACTTCGGCACAGACGGTGTGATGAGAACAGGATGGCAGACCATTGATGGGAATACTTACTACTTTGGTTCTACTACTGGAATTATGAAAACCGGCACCTACACGATAGATGGGGTAACCTACCACTTTAATGCTGATGGTGTTCTGATATCATAAAAAGTAAAATAACTATTAAGTGAAATAAATGGTATATAGATATGAATACCATGGAATTTATAATAGTAAAACAATCTGGTTAAATAGACGTCACCTAATCGGTTGGCGTTTTTTTGGGATTTAAACATTCAAGTATTCGCTAGATTACAAGTATTATTTTGTGACTATGCTTTAGGGCAAGCCAAACACCCTAATTGTATCCGATGTTTACGACCTGATAAGGAATTAATAAACGACCAAGGGGAAATTATTAGACCACCTGGGGCTCCGAACCAATTTAAGCTCGGCATTGGGAATGATTCTAGAGGTAATGTTACCGCCCAATTTAGCTATACAACAATGTTTATGTAACCGCTTTTCAACTTAAACAGCTAGGCTGGGTATTGCTCTCTATTAAAATCCTGAAGGGGAATAAGGTTACGAGCACACCTGGTATCAGGGATGATATGGAGAATGCCGGGGGTGTTTGGTATGATGAGCCTGTTAACCGATGGACACCTTGTTTCGAGCCGGCGTCCACCTGATCTGCCTGACTATCTAAGGGAATTTATTCATGTATTAGAACGCAAGTAGTTATATTGGGAGCCTAACCAAGGTTAGGCTCCTCTTGACATTAATGGGTGTTAAAATAAAAAGACTCCAGAGGAGCTGGAGCCTTTTCCTGTATAAGCGATCTTAATTAATAGAAGGATGCACCAACAATAATAAGAAGAATGAACAATACAACAATTAATACGAAAGTGCTGCCGCCATAACCATAACCACCGTAGCCATATCCGCCGCAAAACCAGCCCATTATTTTCACCACCAATCAAAACAGATTCTTTAGAGTACACTTTAGTATATTTTTTTAAGACGTAATGGTTTGGACAATTATCATTAACTAGGACAAAATCAGGGATTTGCCTAAATGTAAGAAACGCCTGCTAAGCAGGCGTTCTTGAAAGGAGGAAACAAAATGTTTGGATGATTTGGTGTTTGGTGTAGTAATAGCATATGTAGAGGAATTAAAATGGAATGGACAAGTGCTGAGTTAAATTAAAAATAAAAAAGGCTTAACCTCGTTGGTTATTTATATTTACGCTGCATACTCTAGAGTGTAGCCAGCCAAAACCATATTCAAGTCCGTAGACATTTACCTCAAAATGCGAATAGCATGCACTAAAAAAAGCCCTTGCATATAGGGCTTTTTAGGTTCTTATTAGAAACAGATTACTGCTCCTACGATAATTAGTAAGATAAATAATACGACGATTAAAGCAAAACAACCATATCCAAAACCGCCGTAGCCATAGCCGCCACAACCACCATAACCACCATAACCAAACATTTATAAAACCTCCCTTATAGACTTATTCCCTATACTGTATGTTATAAGAATAAGAATGGAAGGGCGCTTTCCCTAATTATTTAAAGGACAGTTCATTAGCCTAATGGGAGGCGTATTAGAAAATAAGAAAACCACCCGACTCTGTCACAAGTTAAAGGTGGTTCTTAAAAAATCTACACCAACAACCATCACCCTGAGGTGGAGGTTAGGGTAGATATTCATTCTATACAAAGATATTCAGCTTTAAAGTGTAGTTTTTGGATACCCAATGGCTATATGCTGTCACCCAAACAAGTGTATTTTTTAACCCCTTATAAAAAGAGATGTTGAAATCCTAATCATACGTTTTAACTGTTGGAGCAATATAATGGTAAAAGCGATCAAGTAGTTGATCTGGATTTTCTTCTATCAAAACCATCGAACGGAATTTTTCTTGTAGGAATTTTTGTTCAATCATGTGATCAAACAAGCTAATCAATGGGTCATAATAGTGCTGAATATTGAGCAGACCGCATGGTTTTTGATGCAATCCAATCTGACCCCATGTGAATACCTCAAAAAATTCCTCTAATGTTCCGGTCCCTCCTGGCAAAACCACAAATCCATCCGATAACTCAGCCATTTTTGCTTTTCGTTCATGCATCGTATCAACAGTAAACAGTTCCGTTAACCCTTTATGAGAGATTTCCCGCTCGACCAGCACTTTAGGGATAACTCCGATGACTTGCCCGCCTTCCTGTAAGACCGTATCTGCGACTGCCCCCATCAAGCCATTGCTAGAACCACCGTAAACTAACGTAATGCTGTGTTTCGCTAGTTCTTTTCCTAATTGAATCGCGCCTAATTTATAGGATTCCGAAGCACCGAGGCTTGACCCGCAATAAACCGCTAATCGTTTCATGAACCTGCCTCCTTTTGTTTTTAGTCTATGTATGTTTCTTGGAAACTAGAATGATACAAATATTGGGAAATAGAGTGTTCAATCGGACTATTCAAGCTGAATCAACCTTATTGGCTCATAACAACTTGATGATATGCAAACAACGTCTATTAAGTGAAAAATTAGGGAGCATGAGAACCGTCCCGGTGCTTCTCCCATTAACTTCTCTGAAAGAAGTAATAGGTGGGCGCTTAGTAACTCATGCGTAAGTCCCCCTCTTTATACTTTTTTCCACAGTTAAAATATAATTGGTTTAAATTAAAAACACTGTCGATATCAGGGATATTAGCAAAAATATTTTTGGAAGCATGGGGACGGTTCTCCTGCTTCATCAAGTAGGTGCAAAACACGAACATTAACTAGTAATTTTGCATTAATGTTCATATTTTTGTTGAATATCTATTGATGGTTTGTTATGCTAGTAAAGTAATAATCGGAAAATTTCATTACTCGTATATACTCGGAAATATGGTCTGAGTGTCTCTACCTGGTTCCCAATGAAAGAACTAGACTACGAGTTAAAGTATTGGCAATTCATCGGCTTTTTAGCTGCTGCCATCTTATTTTTAGCAAAGGGTTATTTTTGCTAAATCTTTATACTTTGACTTTGTAGGTCTAGAAGGTAGGAGGGTTCTACTATTCTAGGCCTTTTTCTATGGGGGAAATCTACGAGTATGTCAAACAACTAGAGAAAAGGGGATTATTTATGAAAAAGGGATTTCTAAACAAGAACATCTTATTTGGAGCGATTGTCGTCTTGTTATTAACAATGCTTGCAGGCCGCAATTCTTCATTATTTAAAGAAACAAAGGTAGAAGGTGCGGGGAGACCTATTCTTATTGAAGGTCCAATGCCAATTGAAGCCGAGAAATTTGCGCAGAGACTAGAAAAAGTAAAAGTAGAAAAGTCGGGAACTTTCGTGTTCTATAAAGGGAAATTAGACGGTTATCCTGTAATTGTGGCAAAAACAGGCAAAGGAATGGAAAACACTGCAGCTGCTACAACGCTGGCAATTGAAAAATATAACCCAATTGCCATTATCAATCAAGGAACATCCGGAGGACATGATCCGTCTTTAAACGTATTTGATATTGTGTTAGGAAAAAGAGTCACCAACATCGGTTCATTAAAAACGGAAACGAAAAATGCAGGCGAGGGAATGGACCCTAGTCAATGGATTCCGATGGATTTAATGGCTTCTGAAGGAAGCGGGAATGATGCCAATGCCAATAAGGTCCGTTACTATGAGGGAGATAAAGATCTGCTTGCAGCAGCTGAGGCGGTAAAGGGTCAGTACACGAAAGGTAAGGTTGTCGAAGGTACGATTGGGTCAGCAGACTTCTGGAACAATGAAGTGGATCGAATTAACTGGATCCATACGAATTACGGTACATCAGTAGAAGAAATGGAAGGTGCTGCGGCCGCACAAATTGCAGATGCCTATAATGTAGCATTTTTAGGTATTAGAATTCTGTCCAATAATAAAACAAATGGCGGAGCATATAACCCTAATACAGCGGCAGCAAACCAGGAGTATGTTTATGAAGTCGTGAAACAATATATCACAACTATAAAGAAATAAGGGGGGCTTGGCCCCATGCCCATCAAGGTAAGAAATTTCTTGTTCTCCAAAATGTAAAAAATGAGCTGAATTCTCATAAATTACTGTAGAGATATAAATTTTCATTTTGTGATTACTTCAAAATATCAGCTTGATGGGTAGGGAATTCAGCCAACATTATGTTAAAACAGGTCACTTGATGGTAATAAAATACCACTAAGTGGCCTGTTTATTTTTTTCCTACTCATATTCCCCCAGGGATTAAATGGATGCCCTCGATTTCAACTTGAACTTCCACACCCAGCCGAGTCATTAAATTCGTCTGCTGGAATTAACTATCCATAGCTGATTCGATTGTCCTCCATAAATCAAAGCATTTCTGATATGGATCATAATTAACTCACCCAAATTTAAAGAATGATCTATATTTGATCTTTTATAAATTTAATCCAAATCTCTTTAATTCAATGAAAATACTTTCCAATCGTTTTCCTTTTTCCGTTAACGTATATTCCACACGAGGGGGAACCTCTGGAAATACCTTTCTTGTCAATATCTCATGATCTTCTAGTTCCTTAAGACGGAGTGAAAGTGTTTTTGGGCTAATTCCATTCATTGATTTCAATAGGTCGCTGAATCGCATCGTTCCTTCAATAAGCAGATCACGAATAATTAAAAAGGTCCATTTAGTCCCAATCACGTCAAGCGTTTTAGCAATGGGGCAAGGCTCACCTGGTGTGCCTTTGGTCAGCACGACCGGCTCAATAACACTCATCTGAAAGATCCTCCCTAAAATTTTTTGGCTAATTTACCTTATCATATCACAATAGTATATTTTCGGAAACTTTATGAATTAAATATCACTACTTCCATAAATGAATTTACTACATATATAATATCGATGAACCTATTATTCCATCCCTATATTGTGGAGGTGATCAAAATTAGTGCGAGAAATCAACGAAACAAACTGCCGTTAGCGCTCATTGCTCTCTTAAGCTGTTCCTGATTTACAGTGTACTATTGAGGATTTAGTGGTAACCGCTGACAAGGTAACAGCTCGTCTCTCATTCAACGGGACATACAAAGGTGAGTTTATGGGAAAAACGCCAACAGGAAAGCCTGTTCATTTCTTTGCCATTGATATTTGGCATATCAGGAATGGAATAGTCGTTGAGGATTGGCACTTAGAGGATAATCTTACATTAATGCAACAGCTGGGAGTAGTATCTGAAAATTGAACACCTAAGGGTTTTTAAAGAGACTACAGAATTAAAGGAGCTAGAAAAAAGATGAAAAATATACTTATTATTAACGGTCATCAGAAATATAGTTCAGCAGAGGGGAATTTGAACCAAACATTGATGGACAAGATGGTCAGTTTGTTAAGTGAAAAGAACAATATAAAAACAACAATTATTCAAAACGGATATAAAATCGAAGAAGAACAACAAAAATTTTTATGGGCTGATATTGTTATTTATCAAACACCTATCTATTGGTTTAGTGTTCCAGGCTTACTGAAGACGTATATGGATGAAGTTTATGCTTATGGTTTATTTTTTAAGGGTGCTGATCAGTATGGAAGAGGCGGTTTATTGATCGAAAAGAAATATATGTTTTCGACTACCTGGAATGCTCCTGAAAAAGCATTTAACGATCCAAGTCAATTTTTTGAAGGGAGCAGCCTAGAAGATGCATTAAGCCATTTACATCGTATACAGAAATTCCTCGGAATGAAACCTTTAAAGAGTTTCACTTGCTATGATGTAATCAAAAATCCGAAGGTTGAAAAGTTTGTATCCGAACTTGATATACATCTGAAAGAGGTATTGAATCTTTAATCTATTAAGTAAAATCATGTGGAGGTAAAAACATGTTAAAAGATAAAAAAGTTGTAATTATCGGTGGAAGCTCTGGGATTGGTTTGGAATCAGCTAAACAGGTTATAGCCCAAGGTGCAGAAGTAATCATTGCCAGCCGTTCCGAAGATAAATTACGGAATGCAAAAGAGCAGCTAGGAGATAGTGCTACGGCTTTTACGCTAGATACAACACAAGAACAGCAAGTTCAGACTTTCTTTGAAAAAGTCGGCCAGTTCGATCATCTTGTGGTGAGCGCGGCAGAAACATCCGGCGGGTCATTCCTCCAAACGGATACAGCCCAAGCCCGACAACTGTTTGAAAACAAATTTTGGGGACAATATTATGCAGCGAAATACGGTGCTCCGAAAATTTTACCAAACGGCTCAATTATTTTTTTCTCTGGGGTTGTAGCCTACAAATCGATGGTTGGTTCGTCAATTCTAGGTGCAGTCAATGCAGCCGTTTCGAATCTAGGAAAGACCTTGGCATTAGAACTTGCTCCGATCCGAGTGAACATCGTTTCACCCGGTATAATTGATACACCTTCCCGCAGTAAAATGCCAGAAGAAACTCGTAATCATTTCTATGCAACGGTTGAAAACATACTGCCTGTGAAACGAATAGGAAGAGCTGAAGATGTTGCACAAAGTGTGCTATACTTGCTTCAAAATAGTTTCGTGACTGGAACCGTTCTTCATGTAGAAGGCGGTCACATTTTAGCTTAAGCCAGCAGCTGAGGAAAAATCATATCCCATAAACAAGAAAAACGCTATTCTTTTTGTAGAACTATACGAAAGGATGGTGTTTTTTTATGAATCTATTCGCTGAGTTCCTGTTTTTTCTTGGTAAGTAATAGCTGCCTCATTTGAAACATGGTGGAAGAACAAAGTAGGATGGCATTTAGTTGACCATAGAGATGACATTCTAATCGTTCTTTTTTTTTTCTTTACAATGATCGATTTCAAAGAAGGATTTCCATGTTTTAAAAAGTAATTCGATTTGCCATCGTAATGAGTAAAGATCGTGAACGTGTTCCGTTGGAGTTTTCTCTAGGTCATTTTTTAACTGTCAAAGTGAATCATTGGGGAAGCATGGGGACGGTTCTTTTGCTTCGGAAGCGTCAGAAACGTCCCCACGCTTCCACTAAAAATATTGTTGCAAGCGTTTTATCATTGTGCTACCATGAATTTAATTTATGAAATAGGAATGTTACCTAACGGGCATAACCTAGACCAATACATTTCATGTATTGGTTTAGGTTATTTTTTTTTCTATTTTTATAAAATAACAAATAGGAAGGATGCGAAGGATGAAAAAAAGGTCGTTGATATTTTGTACTTTGTTATTATGTAGTGTGTTTTTTGAAACTGGATTTTCTAATCAAAATCAGGATAGGGAAAGTAAGGAAAAGAATAAAAGTGAAAGTACTGAAGAAAACCAAAAGAATCAAGCTTCTAAAGCCAGAACCGTCATTACTACCGACGGCGAAGTGGATGATATGAACTCCATGATTCGAGCACTTTTATATTCAAATGAGATGGACATCAAGGGAATTGTACTTACGAGCTCAGTGTATCATTATGCGGGAGATGGAGAAAGCGGTATCAACCCTTATAGATGGACAGGGACCGGCTGGTTAACGAATATGTTGAATGCCTATGGTGAAGCCTATCCTAATTTGACCAAGCAGGCGAAGGGGTTTCCAACACCTGATTATCTTCGCAGTGTGACGAAGATTGGGAATATTTCCGCTCCGGGTGAGATGGAAAAAGTAACGGAAGGGTCCGAATTTTTAAAGAATCTATTTCTAGATAAAGATGATTCAGATTTATATGTTCAGACATGGGGAGGCACAAATACGACAGCTAGGGCATTAAAATCGATCCAAGAAGAATACGAACATACCGCTCAATGGGCGGATATTAAGAAAAGGGTCAGTGATAAATTGGTTCTCTATATTATCCTGGATCAGGATGACAGTTATAAATCGTATATCGCGAAGAACTGGCCGGATATAAGAATTATCAATGACCAATCGAATTTTTGGCATTTCGCTTATGCGTGGAAGTACCATACGGACCAAGTGAACAGTAAGTTGCAGGGTGCTTGGAATTATGAAAATATCCAACACGGACATGGAACCTTGATGGATTTATATGCCTTAATGGGAGACGGTAAAATGATCCCAGGTGAATTAGCGGAGGAACAACGAGGAAGTGAAGAATATTTGAAAAACAATCCTCAATACAGCCGATATGACTTTATATCGGAAGGCGATTCGCCATCGTTCTTTTATCTAATCGACAATGGATTAAGGAGTTTGGAAAATCCATCTTATGGAGGATGGGGCGGCCGGTTTGGCGCGGTAAATAATAAACTATACCGTAATACCGTTCTAGATTTTGATGTCTATACAAACCGGTATGAAGCGGAATATTCCTTAATGCGCTGGTTTGACGATATCCAAAATGATTTTGCTGCTCGAGCGGATTGGGTAACAGCATCGAAATATAAAGACGCAAACCATAACCCTAGCCTTAAAGTAAAAGAAGGCTTAGACTTAAAGGTTAAAAGGGGAGAAAAAATAACCCTTCATGCAAAAGGCAAAGATCCGGATGGAGACCAATTGACCTATAGATGGTGGAGATACTTTGAAGCCGATACCTACCAAGATTCAAAGGTTCCTCAGGAGGAAACAAAGCAGGAATTGGCAGGAGACCTTCAGCTTGGACTTCACCGAGATTTGGCAGAGGGTGAAGTAACAGACAGTATTCCTTTGAAAGGCAGTAATACAGATACCGTTACCTTTACGGTTCCAAAAGATGCGAAATCCGGGGATACGATTCATATTATTGCAGAAGTACAGGATGACGGAGCGCATGAACTAAAACATTACCAACGTGTTATTTTAACAGTTGAATAAAAATCCTTTATTGTAAAAGTAGTGATGTTCTTTCCTAAGTCTATAAAGATTGAAAAATCCCTACTATTTATTAATTCGTAAATCCAAAAAGTAACTCACGCACTAGCTTTGGTTTGGCTGGCTGGGTTACTTTTTATTATTTATATGATGTAGTTTGCAAGTCTGTTTACGTAGTGATAGTGTCTTTAAGGGCATTTCCTAGTAATTAAGCTAGCCCGCATTCTTCTCCTGCTTTTTTTTAGATAGATCGCTAATGGGTGCCAGAGTGATTGTCAGCAAGATAAAGTGATTAAAGGATGTCCTAAAATATATTGATAAGAGCCCTTCGTTTCGAGAAGGGCTCTTATCTTAGTTATGCTATATTCTTATGTTCCAACAGTTTAAATCTTGTTGAAACCGAGTAAATCTAAACAGTAATCGGATTTTCTGCTACTACATAGTCTAATAAATCTGTCACCGATTGTCTAAGGCCATGGTTGAATTTAGTTTTAAGTGAAGAAATACTAATTTTTCATGGGACAGGATTGATAAAATTTTTCAGGTAATTAAAGGACAGCTCTCGACATTTCTTTCATACAGCTGGAGAGAGGAATTCAGATTTGGCGGGAATTATCTCATTTTTAAACAAATGTTTGATTAATGGCGAATCATTGGGGAAACCCGAGAATGAAGTAAGTTTAATCGAAAACAATAGAATTTTCCGGGAAATTAAGTTTTTGTCTGTGATATACGCTAACTTTTATCGACAATCTTTTTTCCTGTTTTATAAGCGAAGACCATGCGCGACGAACCTTTCGGCTGTTTTAATTAAACGTTTGAGTAGTTTAGTATATAGGGGGAAATGGTCGAAACATTGTCGTTCGTGAAAAGCAGGAGGCGTTATTCGTTGTAAGTATCTGATTGCAGCCTAATGATACATTTGTTTTTCAACTATCTAATAATGCCAAAAGGTTCCCATATCTAATCCTTTAGCGGTGAATTCTACCACTCGTATATGAACCGTTTTCTATGGAAATATCGATACGATGATATCACTTTAATAAAATGGTAAAATGGTGAAAATATCATTTGGGAGGTTATATATGAGCGTCGAGGAGATTATGGAGAAGCTGGCTGAGATGGGTTCAGAGCAAACAAAAAAAACGTTTTTGAATCACGGGGCGAGTGGCAGTTTTTTTGGAGTTAAGGTTGGAGATTTAAAAAAGCTCGTCAAGCATGTCAAAAAGAACCAGGAACTGGCTTTGGCTTTATATGAAACAGGAAACTCTGACGCTATGTATTTAGCAGGACTGTCTGTTAACCCGAAATTGATGACAAAGGAAATTCTTCAGAATTGGGTTAAAAAAGCAAACTGGTATTTGCTTGCTGAATATACAGTTGCAGGTGTTGCCGCAGAAAGTCCGCATGCTATGGAACTTGTGAGTGAATGGATAGAGTCAGATGAAGAAATGATTGCCGTTGCTGGATGGAGCACTTATTCAAACTATCTATCGATTACTCCTGATGAAAAGCTGGATTTAGAGGAAATCCGAGCTTTGCTCTTAAGGGCTGAGGCAACGATTCATCAAGAAAAAAACCGGGTTCGTTATGTGATGAACGGATTTGTGATTAGTGTAGGGGCCTATGTGACCGCATTACATGATGAAGCGATAAGAGTTGCTGAAACCATTGGCAAGGTTCATGTCAACATGGGCAAAACTGCGTGTAAAGTTCCTCTCGCTGTTCCCTATATTAAAAAAATAGAAGAACGTAATAAAATTGGTGTGAAACGGAAGACTTGTATCTGTTAAGGTGGGAGCAAGGGGACGGTTCTCATGCTTCCGAAGCATGAGAACCGTCCCCTTGCTTACCCCTGCTCATTTTTCAACTTTATTGTGTTGATAGCCGTTATGGGTGGCATAGACTTCATACCACTGGTAATTGGGGGATTTGAACCAAGCGTAATGTGGTAAATAAACCAAATAACTAATATTACCTTCTGCGTCATGGATGGATTTGAAAACTTTCGCCATTTCGAATCCAAACGTTTGATCCATGTAACCGATTATCCCCTCTCTGACAGTATTTTTTGCCTCTTCTTTTTCTTTCTTATAAAGCCCCATCAGTCCATCGATGAAAAGACTCAACAAGATCAAAGTAATAGCGATTAAAACAAAAATCAGCAATTTGAACAAAATAACCCCTCCTTTATTGTCATGAATTCATTCTGATTGTAAATCCATTCATTTAAGAGAGGTGTGATAAAACTAACAAGAATTTCCCTAAAATGTTAGAAGTTTGTGACAATATTGGAAGCATGGGGACGTTTCTCTTGCTTCTTTTTGCTACTAGATAGAAAGGACCAGAATATTTCTCGACAATTTTTTGACCCATGATGATGTGTCAATCCAGGATTTGTACTGTTTGAGATTTGTTTTAAACAAACGTTTGAGTAATGTTGAAAAGATGCGAAATTCTTAGATTCTTGTCAGAATGATATAAATTTGGTGAAAGTAGGTTGTAATCAGCTTCATATTTGAAAGAGTGTCGACGATCTTCTATGTATTCACTTTAAGAGAATGCTTGTAGGACAATAATTAGAGCAGTTTTAACCAATCGTTTGATTAGTTTAACATATATGGAATTTAGGTCGAGGGTTGTCGTTTCGTTGAGATTTTTTTTCAAAAATAGGTTATTAGATTTAAAGATAAACTGTTATTATGGGATATAAAGGAAATTGCAAGATGGTTTTTTGGGGGGGTTCTATGAAGTTTGTTTTGATATTTGGACCGCAAGCAGTTGGTAAAATGACAGTGGGGCATGAATTAGAAAAAAGAACCGATTTGAAACTATTTCATAATCACATGACCATTGAATTAGTTACTCCCTTTTTTGAATACGGCACGAAAGAGGGAAACCGGTTAGTAAGCTTATTTCGTCAAGAAATTTTTGAGGCAGTGGCTAAAAGTGATTTGTACGGATTAATATTTACTTTTGTTTGGGCGTTTGATCTTCAAGCCGATTGGGATTATGTCGATCATATTTCCGAAATATTTGAATCTAGTGGTGGAACAGTGTACTTTGTTGAACTTGAGGCAGATTTGAAAGAACGAATTGAGCGGAATAAAAGCCCGCACCGGCTTGAACATAAGCCGACAAAGAGAAATTTGGAGTGGTCTGAGGCAAATTTGAAGAAATCAATGAAAAAGTATCGGTTAAATTCGTTAGATGGAGAAATCAAGAAGAAGAATTACTTGAAAATAAATAATACTAATTTGAGTGCAGAAGAAGTGGCGAAGATGATTAAAGATAGATTTCAATTATAATGACAAAGGGACGGGACTACTGAAAAAGTCTACTTTTTTTATCCTGCTCGTATACTAAATTCAATTATTCTTGGATAATCTATAGATTTTTTTCAATGATATGCTAATTTGGTACGATCAGTTGCAGATTTAAAGAGGATAGTATGCTTGCTATCCTCTTTAAATTTGCCGCTAATACATTAATTTTGCTTGCGTGGACATGCACGGTTCTCATGCTTCCTATGAGTAATTTAGTCCCAATCGGTTGAATGAATACGCTTTATTAAAGGTTTACAACATTCTGACCTGCATTCTTGTTTACTAATGCACGTCGCCGTTCGAGTTCTACATCCATTGCCGCTCGTTTATCATCAAGTTTATAGAAAAACATCGTCATTCCAATCAGTATACAAATGGCCATTGGGACCCAGATAAAGCTGATTTCAATATAGTTTAAAGCGGTTGCAGTTTGTTTTGCATTTGGAACATAACCGCCTAATTTCAGGATAACCCCTACAAGTGCACTTCCAAGGCCCAAGCTTACTTTTACAAAAAATCCTTGGAAAGCGGCAATCATCCCAGCAATACTTCGATTGTTTTTGTACTCTGAATAATCAATAACATCTGGCTGAATCGCAAAGGTGGTCCCGAAGATGCCATAAATCCCAAGCCCGGTAATCGCCAAACCGGTAATCAGTAAGACAGGTGAGGTCTTTCCAAAATAAATCACAAAATCTCCAACCATATATATGACCGTACTTAAAAGTAATACATTTTTCTTCGGCATTTTCTTTTGAAGCCAAGGTAAAAGCAGCAGCATGGGCAGACCAGAGAGAATACCGAATAGTCCTACAAACGTCAGCCAATCCGTACGGCCAAGATTATACGTGAAATAGTAAATCACGGTTGTATTTCTAATGACAAAAAGACCAAAATAGAGAAAGTTCAAGATAAAGAAAATAACGGCAGGGCCAGTCAGCCCTTTAAAATCCTGTTTAAAAGAGGATTTCCCAGGTTGGACGGTCGGCGGAACCACCTCTTTTGTATTCATGAAGGTAAATACAAATACGAATATCGCGGCGATACCATAAACGGTCATTGTAATGAAATAACCTTTTTGGTTATCTCCTTGACCGAAGAAATTAACCATCGGCGTGGTGATTGACATAACTAAAGCGGTTCCAATTAACGCGCAAATCATTCGAGTAGATACTAACCAGTTTCGTTCGTGGTTATCTGAGGTTAACCTTGGTACAATCGTATTTAATGGGATATTGACCACCGTATAAGCGATGTTCAACAAACAATATGTGATATACGCCCATAGAATTTTTCCTGCCAAACTGAAATCAGGAACAATAAAGGTCATGATGGTAAAGACAGCAAACGGTATCGCTCCGATTATGAAATAGGGTCTTCCTTGCCCCCATTTAGTACGAGTCCGGTCAACTAATAATCCCATACCGGTATCGGCAAATGCATCAATGATTTTGGTTACTAGCATTAAAGTACCGGCAACGGTTGCGGTGATTCCAAAGACATCTGTATAAAAAAACAGCAGGTAAGACGCCATTGTACTAAATACGAGGTTGCAGGCGAAGTCGCCCGCCCCGTATCCAATTCTTTTTTTCCATATATTCATTTCTATCACATATCCTTTTTTTTAAATTGGTAAAGCATATGCTCAAATCATGTTGTAGAAAGACTTGTCAATGTTTTCATATCAGACTTTAAATTTTGATAGATAGATTTATAAACCTGGTAATAGTCATTATATTTCCGATGATTCTCTTTAATAGGCATAATCTTCTGATCTAGAACCTGCCATTTCTTCACATCCTCATAGGAGAGAAGACCAGTACCAATTCCCGCTAGCATGACATCTCCCATATTCGCTTCTACATCATGAAGGGGACAAACTACTGGATAGCCTGTGACATCGGCAAAGATTTGTCTCCATAATTTTGACTTGGTGACCCCACCGGCCAGCAGGATATATTCACCGGGATTTTCTCCGGTAGCTTCCATCGCATCTCGTAGAGAAAAGGCAACCGCTTCCAGAAAGGCGCGATAAATATGGGCTTTTGTATGTGCCAGTGAAAGTCCCACGATGGTACCTTTTGCATCGGAATCCCAAATAGGACTTCTTTCTCCCATAAAGTAAGGAAGGACAATCAAACCTTCGCTTCCGACCGGAATGTTAGCGGCCTGTTCATTTAACACATCATAGGCATTTTTCCCGCCGGCTTTTTCTATCTCCAATTCATATTGACACATCGTTTGACGGAACCATTTCACAATCGCTCCAGCTGTAGCACCGCCAGCAAAATAATAGGATAGTCTTTTAGCATCATATAAATACGGCCAAACAATCAGATTTTTTCCTTTCACTGGTTGATCGGAAATTAAGGCTGCGCACATCGAAGTGCCAATTGCCGCTGCATAAATTCCAGATTCAAATACACCGAGGCCGATATTGGCCGCACCGCAGTCAATACCACTTGCGATTACAGGCATTCCTTCAGAAAGTCCCAACTCCGCTGCAGTTTCTTTAGTCAAACCACCCACAATATCGGTTGATTCCACGATTTTTTCTGGCATCATCGAGAGAGGAATTCCCATCGCATCCATCATTTCTTTTGACCAGGTTCGGTTATTCATATCAAAAATTCCGCCGATATTTCCTGCAGAGGAATAGTCAATCGCAATTTCTCCGGTTAGTTTATAAATGACATAATCATTTGGCGGTAAAAAGAGCTTCGTTTTCATCCAATTTTCTGGTTCATGATTTTTCATCCATAACATTTTGGTATAGCCATAATAGGGGTCGGCTCCATTATGGGTAACTTCGAGAAGTTTTTCTTCGCCAACATGATCTAGGACCCACTTTGTTTCCGCTTCTGCTCTTCGGTCCATCCAAATCATACACGGTCTAATGGGTTCCATTTTTGCATCCAATGGAATACCGGAGCCCCCATAAAGCCCGCTAATAGCGATACCACGTATCTTCTCCGCGGGAACTCCTGACTTATGTACCGCGTTTTTAATCGATGTTTTCGTTGCATCAAGCCATACATCTGGCCATTGCTCTGCCCATAAAGGCCTTGGAGTCAATACATCGTATTCCTGTAAATCTTGAGCAAACAGATTGCCATCTGTGTCCATTAGGATGGTTTTGGTACCGGATGTTCCGATATCTGTACCGAGTAAGTAATTCATAGATAGTCCTCCTAAAGAATCTATTAATCTTTTTAAATGCAAGTGAAAGCTCCATCGATGACAAAGTCAGATCCTGTCGTAAAGCTGCTAGTGTCTCCTGCTAGATAAACACAAATGGACTGAAGTTCTTCTGGTGTGCCCATACGGTGAAGCGGTGCCATTTCATTCCACTGTTCGATCAATGGCTGTAAGTTTGGCGAATTTAAGGTGAGTTCTGTTCCAATATATCCTGGACTGATACAATTGACGCGCACATTTCTTGTTGCCCATTCCACTGCGAGCGATTTGGTCAACTGGATGACTCCTGCTTTAGAGGCATTGTACGAGCACTGTGGCTGCGGCACATTCACAATATGTCCTGACATCGAAGCGGTATTTATAATGGAACCGCCGCCTTGTTTTAACATGACTTTTCCAGCTGCTTGGGCCGTTAGAAATACACCGGTAAGATTAATATCAATGACTTTTTTCCACTGTTCAAAGGTCATTTCCTCTGCTGGTACGTTCATGCAGATTCCTGCATTACAGAAGGCAACATCTAAACGTCCAAATACTTCTAGAATGGTTTCAATCATAGCATCAACATCTGATGGGTTAGTGACATCTGCTTTGATTGCAATTGACTTAATTCTATTATTTTCCTCAAGTTCCTTCGCTGTCTTTGTGGCTTCCTCGATATCCAAGTCCACAATTGCTATATCTGCTCCTGCTTCAGCGAAAGCAGTTGCAACGCTTTTACCAATACCCCTTGCACCACCTGTTACAAAAATTTTCTTTCCGTCCAGTCTCATTTTTTCAATAATCCCCATTTTTCCCATTCCCTTTTAGTTAATTTATTTTGTAAAACACTTTTATAAAATACATTTACATAATAAAACTATTTTCCACGATAGTCAATAATTATAAAATTTAAAATTGGCAGACACCTTTTGACAAAGCTGTGATTGTATCCGCTCTTATGATATATTTATAAGAGTTAAAGTAAATGTTTTTATAAAATTAGTTTATAAAATGGGGTATTTTCCATGGATAATAGCATCACGTTTAAGGATATAAAAAAAGGCAATTACTCATCGATCTACCATCTCATTTATCAAAATGAGAAGCTTTCAAAACAAGAAATTGCCAATCAGCTTCATTTGAGTTTACCGACGGTCACCCAGAACCTCGTTCGTTTGGAAAAAGAAAATTTGATTGAGAAGAGCGGGCAGTTTGAATCTTCGGTGGGAAGGCGTGCAGCTGCTTATTCCATTTGCCCTCGGGCTATGATTAGCATTGGGGTAGAGATTCAGAAGAGGACCGTACAGATTCTGGCCATTGATTTGCGTGGGCATGCCTTTCAGCAAGAGAGACTGGCGATGGAGTATTCTAATGAAGATCGTTATTACAAAGAGTTAAGCCAAGCTGTACAGTCTTTCATCTCGTCTCTCGATGTGAGAGAAGAGCAGGTTCTTGGGATTGGTTTTGCTGTCCAAGGATTAACGTCGAATGACGGAAAGAAAATCACTTATGGAAAAATATTGATCTCTACAGGATTAGATATTGAGGTTTTTTCACAGTATCTCCCTTATCCTTGTATGTTTTTACATGATGCCAAGTGTGCCGCTACAACAGAGCTGTGGGTAAGAAATGATATTGGAGATGCTGTCTATCTCTCGATTGGGCCGCACCTTGGGGGTGCTATTATCATAGATGGTCAAATTTATATGGGAAAAGAAGGACATAGTGGAACGGTCGAACATATGACGATTCATCCTGATGGTCCTGCTTGTTACTGTGGGAAGAAGGGATGTATGGAAACGTATAGCTCTGTTAATGCGCTTCTAGAAGAAGATGAATCATTAGATTTTTTCTTCGAGCAGGTACGATCAAGAATTCCTTCTTATGTGAAGAGGTGGAATTCCTTTTTAGAATATTTAGCTCGTTCCATCAACAATATCCATCTTGTTCTTAACAGAGAATTTATTCTAGGAGGACATATTTCTTCATACTTAAAGGAAGAAGATATTGAAATTCTTCATGAAAAAGTAAATGAAAAAACGGCATTTCCAAGTAATGAACCCTTTATTCATATTAGCCGTTCACCGGCAAATGGAGTACCGATGGGGGCTGCCATTCCATTTATTCAATCATTTTTGAATAACATTTAATTGGAAGCAAGGGGACGGGAGTGCATAAGTAAAAAAAATATATAAAATGACACTAAAAAAGGAGGGTTAAATTTATAACCTTCCTTTTCGATTTTTTGTCGTATTAACACATAAAGTGGTAGAAGTTTAAACATTCTCTTGTACGCTCTGATACCCTTTTAGTTTGATTTTGTCGTATAATTGCGGCTTTGGAAGTAATAAATCCTAATACGATTCTCCTTTTGAAATAACATTTATATAGGCACTCATTTTGGTAAAGGTAATATACTCTTCATAAATTATTTCCAAATCAAAAACTCAAATCATAGTCCTGCCAGTATCGAAGAGATTTTACAAAAAGTCCTTTTAAAACCAAGAAAAAAGGCGTTTCGAACTGTTTACAGTTCAAACACCTTTTCGTGTAACTTTTGTGATTTTGCACCTTTTAACCGCCCGTTAAGGCGGTTCTCATGCTTCTTTTTTGATGATAAATTTGAAAATCCCTTTTATTTCAGGTTTGTCGGAACTGTCACACTCATCCGGTATTATCGAGATTTATAAATAGTAGGTTTGAATAAAGACATTAGAATGTGACAGTCCGGACAATTTAAGAGTCAATTAAGACAAAAATCTAAGCTAATTCAGACTCTAAAAGAACCAGATATCCCATACCAAAGGGAAGGATGAACTACATGAAAAAAGTGATAATAGATATAATTCGAACGAAAAACAGTTCACAGTATGCTTTAGAAGGCGGGACGTCCTTTTTTAATCGTAAAATTATCGGCCAGCAATGCCCAGTTGGATGGGTATGGATAGCCTAATGCCCAGTAACTAATTCCACGGAGGTTAAATTCTTTTGCCAAGTCGAACTTCGCTTGTGCACTCCGGGCATCCTCAAACCAAACCTCATGGCTACGGCCTTGTTCATCCGTGTATCGGAAAAATGGTGATTGTGTGGTGGTATCATATTGAATCGCTGCTCCGTATTTGACGGCACGAGCAATCGCTTCTTGGGTACTAAACGTTTCGGCTTCTTGTCCTTGTACATGAGGGAGAAGCCAATCACGAGCGTAAATTTGGAAGCCTAAAAATATTTTTTCTGCCGGCATTACGGACCTTGCGTATTCCACGACGCGTCTCATTTGGTTAATAGGTGAAATCGCCTGTGGCGGCCCGAGGCGGTATCCCCATTCATACGTCATCAACACTACAAAGTCAGCAATTCTACCATGTGCTTCATAGTCATGGGCTTCGTACAATAAACCTGCTTGTGTAGCGCTGGCTTTTGGAGCCAAGGCTGTAGATACAAAATATCCCTTAGGATGCAGGCGATCCACTGCCAGTTGGAGGAAAGTGTTGTAATTCTCACGATCCGCTGGTAATACATTTTCAAAATCGATGTTTGCGCCCTTATATCCCTTTTGGTCCATAATTTGAAGCATATTTGTCAGGACTTTTTCGCGTAAATTTGGGGTGGATAACAGAGTATGTGCAACATTGGAGCCGGCAGCTGATGAGGTGAAATTCGTAATCGACATCATCGGCACCACATTTTTTGCTAAGGCTGCTTGAATGGTTAACTCATCATGGGCTGGATTAAGATCACCATTTTCATTGATCAAGTAAGCAAACGGACTTATATAGGTTAGATAGGGGGCCAGCTCATTTACTGTGTCGGCGGCCGCTTGGTCAGGTTGATACGTATAGGCATTTACTTCAATCGTCGGTTTGTGTGTGGGAATTCTTAACGGAGTTCCCTGATAAATGAGGTTTGGATTTTGAATCTGATTTTCATTAATTAATTGTTGAACGGTTACCCCATAACGATTCGCTATTTGCCAAAGGGTTTCGCCGGCTTGAGTGACGTGAATCCTTGGAGGGATGATTAACTTTGTGCCTGGATATAAGAGAGAGGGATTGGTGAGTTGATTGGCTTGGATGATGGAGTTAATCGATACTCCATACTGCTGTGAAATGGACCATAACGTTTCTCCGTATTTAACTATGTGTGAAGTACCAGGGACAGGGATGACTAACGACTGGCCAATAACCAGCTGATTTGGGTTTTGTAGTCCATTTATTTGAACAATTCCATTCATATTGACATTGTACCGATTCGCAATTTGCCAAAGTGTTTCCCCGCTGCTGACAACATGGATGACCACGGGCCTCTCCTCCTGCTTTTTATCAATAATGTAGTATATGCAGGGGAGCAAGGGGACGGTTCTCATGCTTCCGAAGCATGAGAACTGTCCCTGTGCTTCCCACTCTATGGTAGTGACATGCTTGACGGGGTGTGCCGGGCCGCTCCATTATTTGGTCCGCTTACATCAATATTCTTAATAACAATGATTTGTTTCTGATCATTTTCGTGTGTTGCAACTACTTTTAGTTTGCCATTAAACTCTCTGTCCTCCCCCTTTAATACTGACAGAATTCTTTCCTACGACTCTAATCGAGAAACAATAAATATTCACTTTTTAATTTACGGGTCGATGCTTCTAATATGAGGGATCGCTTTGTTTTCTTCAATTAATGGACATCGTAGTGGAAGAATATTGAAATGGGAATAATGGAACTATAATTGTATTGGGCACGAGGAGCACCACATAGGTCGATTAATGCTCTATGCAAGCATGAAAGGTATTGAGCCGCCATTTTATTTTATAAAGATTTGAGTGTCTAAATAGGTAAAACTGAAGCGATGCTTGAATTGGCATCGCATTTTTTTCGAAAGAAAGTGGGGGGAAAGCTTTTATGGATTCATTGGAAAGAAAAAAGAAAATAGACCGTGAAAAATTCACAGTTAAAAATATAGTTAGAAGAGCTTTATTTATTACAATAGGTTCAACCATTATGGCTTACGGGTTAGAAGCCATATTAATTCCCAATCATATGATAGACGGGGGAGTAACAGGCTTGTCCATGATATTGAGTCATGTGACAACAATCAACCTTAGCATATTTCTAATCATTTTAAACTTACCTTTCTTTTTCTTAGGGTATAAGCAAATTGGCGGCACCTTTGCTCTTAGTATGTTGTATGGAATTATCGCTCTTTCTGTGGCTACTTCTTTCATGCATCATGTAAGTCCGATTGTCCATGATAGGCTGCTAGCGGTTGTTTTTGGAGGGGTGGCATTAGGATTCGGGGTAGGTTTAACCTTAAGGAATGGTGGAGTTTTAGATGGTACAGAAACATTAGCGATTTTAATTGAGAAGAGGGCACCATTTTCTGTTGGTGAAATCATTATGTTTATTAATGTGATTATCTTCTCCGTTGCCGCCTTGGTGTTCGGATTAGAAAATGCTTTATTTTCGATGCTTACTTATTATATTGCCTTTAAAACCATTGATATTGTAGAAAAAGGTTTGGAGGAAATGAAATCGGTGTATATCATAAGTGATCATAATACTGAGATTGCGGAGGCTATTACAGAGCGTTTGGGTCGGGGCATAACTTATTTACATGGAGAAGGTTCTTATTGTGGTATAGATAGACGTGTTATTTTATGTGTTTTTACAAGGTTAGAGGAAACAAAGTTGAAAGATATTATTAGAGCGTTAGATCCTCAAGCATTTATCATTACTACGGATGTATCTTCCGTTCATGGTGGTCGATTTAAGAAAAAAGACATTCATTAATACAATGTCTGTGATGTCACGCGTGCGTTTCTACTAAAAGTGGAGACGTTTTTTCTTTGACCGTGTAAGTTTAAATATCCTATCTCATAGTATGGTGGAGGTTTTTTGTTATTGAGGGTATGAATCGGGTTAGTTTAACAAATTAAGGGCAAGGTAATGGTGAATTTAGGTTATATTAGATATAATATATTGCTCAAAAATAGATAGAAATGGTGAAACATGAACATTATAAAACAACAAAAAAAGAACGCACTAAAGCCAGCCCAAATGATTGTCATTTATTATCTGATAGCTGTGGTTGTTTCAACCATCTTATTAATGCTGCCGATCACACAACAGCCGAATGCTAAATTGTCGTTTATTGATGCCTTATTTACGGCTGTAAGTGCCGTTAGTGTTACAGGGTTATCGACCATTGCGATTAATGAGGTTCTTAGTGTTCCGGGAACATTTATTTTTGCTCTCATTTTGCAATTTGGCGGCATCGGAATTATGTTTCTTGGAACCACTATTTGGCTTTTAATTGGAAGACGGATAGGAATCAGAGAAAGAATGCTCATTATGACGGATCAGAATCTCCCGACCTTTTCTGGAATCGTTAAACTTGTTCGAAATATTCTTATGCTATTTATTATCATTGAACTTGTAGCGGCTATTATTTTTGGAACCTACTTTTTAAAATACTTTCCTACTTGGCAAGAAGCTTTTTTACAAGGTTTCTTTGCCTCTGTTAGTGCGGCAACGAATGCTGGATTTGATATTACGGGAGAATCGTTAATACCCTTTGCCAACGATTATTTTGTGTTAGTAATGACAATGGTGTTGTTAATCATAGGAGCGATTGGTTTCCCTGTGCTTATGGAGGTTATCCAGTTCTTTAAACATAAAGAGAAAATACCCTATAGGTTTTCCTTATTTACGAAAATAACCACGCTAACCTTTTTGGTTTTAATCGTGATAGGTACTATTTTGATCTATCTATGTGAATATAATCATTTTTTTGCCGATAAAACCTGGCATGAATCTTTTTTCTATTCGCTTTTTTATTCGGTGTCTTCTAGGAATGGCGGGCTTAATACGATGGATATTAATGAGTATTCCACTCCTACTCTTCTGATTTTAAGCATTCTTATGTTTATCGGGACCTCTCCAAGTAGTGCTGGAGGAGGAATAAGAACGACATCTTTTGCGATAATGTTATTAAGTATCTATTATTTTGCTAACGGAAATACGACCATAAAAGTTTTTAAGAGAGAGCTTGTCATGGAGGATGTAATCAAGTCCTATATCGTCATTGCAACTGCGATGATGCTCTGTTGTGTTAGTACGATTATTCTTACGATCTTGGAACCGACTTTTTCTTTAATGGAAATTATATTTGAAGTGTCTTCTGCTTTCGGGACGGTCGGATTTTCCATGGGAATCACTGCGGAATTAAGTACGATGGGTAAAATTATTATAATGATTTTAATGTTCATTGGGAGAATTGGTATTTTTGCATTTTTATTAATAATAGGGGGTAAACCCATTAAAACTAATTATCAATACCCAAAAGAGCGAATCATTATTGGCTAATTTAAATAAGTTTTTTCAGAGTTTGTTGCAGTTCAACATTAATAAAAGCCTATCCATTAATGAGTGGATAGGCTATTTATATCTTGTCTGCAAACTTCTCCGGTAGGTAATTCTTTTTAATTATCCCTTAAATGTAGGATATTCATCTGACTCTCGAATTTTTGAAGCCGTTTTTTCAGCAAAATCCTCCAAAATGGAACCTTGCATAAATATGATTAAGGTATATATTGTTGCGTGATTTTCGTTATCACTCCATTTTTTATTTCGATATGATAAGGAATCTGATGGTGCTTATCTTGCTGTTTCAAAAAGGTTATAAACTGACTTCTAGTTACTTTTTCATTCCATTTGATAGAGTATAAATTTCGTGTCTGTAGAACATATTGGGCATTTTCTGAAATTGTAAAGGTGCGTATCCTCGGATTCACATTCCGAATCCAGTATCCATCCGGTGCATGATCCATTTCTTTACTGCAATTACAGTCCTTTAAAAATTCTCTATCAGCAGCCTTGCCGAAATACCATTGTATATAATCAAATTTCCCCACCCATTTACCATGTTCGTAATTAAAGGAAGTAATATAGGTGGGTGCTTTTTCTGTTACTGACTGTTTTGAAACCTTAGTTGTTGCGGATGCTTTTGAAATCGTTGAGGGCAATAATATCAAAGTAAAAATCATTAGTACAGAAAAGAATAGTTTAATTGATCTTTGTATTTTCATGCGTAATTCCCCCTCTTTAATACTTGTCTACACTTAAAATATAATTGGTCTGCCTTAAAAACGGTGTCGATATAGGAGATACTAGTAAAATATTTTTTGCTTTAGATAATAGTTACCCACTTTGAAGAGAAATCAATCCTAAGATTCAAGGGGACGGTTCTCATGCTTCGAAAGAAGCATGAGAACCGTCCCCTTGCTCATATATTTATTGAGGAGGGGGGAAGCATCATGAAGAATAGCAAACTCATTATAAGCGGCTTGATTTTGGTTGTGGTTATTGTGCTTTTTATTTTTTCGGGTACTACGGTGGCATCTGGTCATAGAGGGGTTCTTTTACAATTAGGGGCAGTTAAGCCAACAATCTTAACGGAGGGCTTTCATTTTAAGATTCCGTTCATTCAAAATGTGGAACAGGTTGAGGTACGAGTCCAAAAGGAAGAAAGTTCTCAGACTGCTGCTTCAAAGGACTTACAAATGGTCACAGCAAATGTGGCGGTAAACTTTTCGGTTGATCCTGGTGCCGTAAATAAGCTATACCAAGAAATCGGTCCTGATTATCGTGCTCGCATCGTGGATCCTGCGATTGCTGAATCATTAAAAGCGGTTACAGCTCAATATACCGCTGAAGAGTTAATATCAAAACGCCCGGAAGTATCTGCTAAAGTGAAAGATATGCTGGCCAAGAAATTAACCAAGTATTATATGATCCTTGAGGATATTAATATTAAAGAATTTGCCTTCAGTGAGGAGTTTAATAAAGCGATTGAATTGAAACAAACGGCCGAACAAAATGCGTTGAAGGCACAAAGGGATTTGGAAAGAATCAAGATTGAAGCGCAGCAGCAAATAACCCAAGCGGGTGCTGAAGCAGAGGCATTAAGATTGAAAAAGCAGGAAGTCACACCGGAGCTAATTCAATTAAAACAAATTGAGGTGCAAGAAAAGGCGTTGGAAAAGTGGGATGGACGTCTTCCAAGTGTCACTGGAGGAGCTACCCCGTTTATAGATTTGAGCGGGACTGCTGCTGAGAAGAAATAAAATGAAAAGGGAAGGTCTCATGATTATGCAGCGTGAGACCTTCCCTTTGATTTTCTTTTAACTGGTGATATTCATTTATAGTCAATAAAAAAAGATTAGTAAACTTATGTTTTAGTTAGTATAAGCCCCGCCTACGCTTTATACCATGATGTCCACATTTCCCATCCAACCCAGTATAATTATACAAAAAAATGTTTATATATTCAATATTTATATATAATCCAATTTATTCCTTTTTAAGGTTATAGGGATAGTAAATCCCCAAAGTACAGATTGTTACAAGTCCGCCTAAGATAGACCATCCTATGTACTAAAATAAGCCACCATCGAACTAAAACAGGATAATTGTATCGTGAAATTACAGGAACGAGGGGACGGTTCTCGTGCTTCCGAAGCATGAGAACCGTCCCTTTGCACCCCTTTGCACCCCTTTCTCCCCAATTTCCACACGTCCATACGACTATCCGAATATACTGTCTAACGAGATTTTCGTATGGAGGGAAAAGATGATATGATGAAACGCCAATGGGTTAGGAGTGTTGTTTTAACCGCCATTTTTCTTTTTCCTTTACTTCTTATATTTTTCAACCAGAAAACGAATCAAGTGCAGCTCCATTCGCCGCAAATGGTCTCAGATGTTTCTACCACACAAGTTGTAAAATCCCAAGAGGATTCAACCGAAAAAAGCGAACAAGCCAAAGATGAATCCAAGCAAGGAGAGCGGCCTTCAAATAAACCAACCGATAAAGGTAATAAAGCCCAAGAAAAACCAGCGCAAAAAGAAAAGCATACTATTGTTTGGGGAGTAGATACCGCTTCTAATGTTAACCAAGCATTTCTTCAGTGTATAAAGGATAATTATGGAGAACCAAGTGTGTTTGGACGATACTTGGAGACCAAGGGAGATGTATCGATGGGGTTGACCAAAGAAGAAGTCGATTTACTCCATCAGCAGGGCATCAAGATCTTACCGATTTTTAATAATTTTACAGAAGCTGTCGGTTATGACAAGGGGATAGCCGAGGCCAAAGAGGCAATTGCCAACGCACAAAAACTAGGAATACCTAAGGGAGTCGCAATCTTTGCTGATATAGAACCCACTTATCCAGTTGATGAAGCGTTTATTAAGGGGTGGGTGGACACGTTAGCTAATTCACCTTATAAGCCAGGGATATATGGTGTTTTCACCCCAGATAGTAAGCTGTCTGCTGCTTATCAATCTGCTGCTTCAAATCATAAAAATGTTCAAGACCAAACCGTCCTTTGGAGTAGTAACCCAGATCCTGGTGTCACAGCGAAGAACAAGGCACCTGCCTTTCAGCCTGGTGCTCCAAAGAATATGAATATCTCAATCTGGCAGTACGGAATTGATGGGGAGGCTTGTAATATAGACACGAACCTCATTCAGTCTACTGTACTGAATAAATTATGGTAGGATAAGATATTAAAAAAATGATGATATACGCTGCTCCTGTATATCATCATTTTTTTATTTGTGGGTATACTAAAAAATAGTGTCCTAGGTATTTGTTTTAAAAAAAAGTAAAGCTTGAGGCGCATCAAATTTACCTCAAGCGTTTTTTGTACATTTATTACTATCTTATGCTGGAACTCTTAGGGGACTGTGGGAAATAGCGAACCATTATAAAATCTATTAAACTATAAACTTACCCACTCCACCTTATATTTCTTACGGTAGTTTCCAAGCTACATTATAGTCATCGTATCCACCATAGTACTGCCAAATTTCTGCCTTTTCGTTTGTTCCAGGGAAAGTGAGCCAATCTGAATTGCTCGTTGTGAAATCGGAAGGGATGTCACTAGGGTAATAAGCAACCCAATAAGCGCCCGGAGTGCTTGGTGAAAAGTTTCCCATCGTGAGTTCCCAGTTCCATGGAGACGAATAGGTACCTGGTTTTACACCTTGTCCATATTGATTTAGATAATTAACAAATGCGTTATAAATCGATTGATTATTTGCATAGTCATAGTCATTCATACCGGTTAAAGCCGATTCTACATCAATAAAGATAACAGGTCTAACTTTCGAACCATATACAATCTTCATAGCTTCGTAGGCTTCTAGTGCTAGTTTTGCCTGCTGCTCTCCCCACTCACTTGCAGACATTCCTATTGGCGCCATTTGTATACCAGATAAAAACCAATAACCGTAAACATAGCTAGCATTCTGTGCCCTTGCACTACTAAAATAAATTGCACTGCCTGTACTTGCATCAAATTGCACAGTGCTTCCATAACCTAACTTCCCTAGATAAAAATCTTCCCCTTCAGGATTTGCTGATGAAGCGGAATCCGATCCGAACAAATATCCCGTTGTAGTATCAGTTTCAGTTTCAGTTTCAGTTTTAGTTTCAGTTTCAGTTTTAGTTTCAGTCATTTCTGCCGATGGGGTATTCGAAAAGATGGCTGAGTTTTGGGAAGCATTCATTTTTGCGGTTTCACTAGCATGTATACTTGCTTGTGATTTCACAATTTTGCCCGCTTCCTTCTGTGGAATCTCAGCTTTTACTTCTGCTTTAGGCTGAACAGGGACCTCCGGCTTTGCAGGAGCGGCCTTTTCGCTGGAAACTATATTTTGGGAACTGTTTGCTTGAATAGCCTTAACAGGTTCCACTTTTGTGTTATTTTGGGAACTATTTGCCTGATCGACTTTAACAGGTTCCACCATTCCTTTATTTTGGGAACTATTTGCCTGATCAGCTTTAACAGGTTTCACATTTTCCTTATTTTGGGAACTGTTTGCCTGAACAACTTTAACAGGTTCCACTTTTGCTTTATCAAGTCCAGCCGCTGCTGTAAAATGGCCTCCTGAAAAAAGCCCAAAAGATAATACTGTCGTTGCTACGAAAGATTTTACAAGTTTCTTTGTGTTAAGGTAATTTTTCATTCCAATTTTGCTCCTTTTAATTATCGTTACATGTGGCTAAATAAGCAGTGAACGTTAAGAAAAAAGGAGCTGCTTTTGGTGGTGGTGAAGGTGGAGCATTGATCCATTGATTACGGTACTTAGCCTGTTGAGAAGTATAGATGTGGCTAATGTTCAAACCAAAATTTTCATCCCAGTCAAACTGATTGGTAATAAAGCTTATCGTGCCTGCCCCCGGGCTGAACTGCTCATTTGATTGCCCTCCAGAGGATTGCATTCTTTGTGGAGGGTTATTCATGATTTCAACTTCTCCTGGATTCTTCCTATTATTAGATGGAGTCTTGTTTTCTTCATCCATTAATGGTTTATGCACCAAGGTTAGGGAATGACTCGTCTTTATTAATATTGAGGATTCAGCCTCTTCTGTATAATTTTCTGACTTAGCATTTAAACCTGGAGTCTGGAGGTTGGTTTCCACCTCAGAATTTCTTTCATTTGAGGAGAGTGACTTAGGAGCCGCCGGAATCTTGTTCGTGACAGCATTTAGCTTTGCTCGTCCTGATTGTCCTGTTTTTCCTGCAACTTCTACCTTTGCAACAGGGTTTGCTGTTTTTTCTGCAACTTCCACCTTTGCAACGGGGTTTGCAGTTTGTCCTGTATCTTTCACTTTTGCAGCAACTACTGCCGGCTTACCAACATTTATATTCTTTTCTGAAGAAGGCACTGCCCTTTCAATACTCCTGTTGGTCTTGTTTGGTGACTTTTGAACAGGTTTTGTTGGTACGGTTTGATGGGTTCTAGGATTCGTCTCTGGTTTTTGAACCACTCCGCCTTGACTTTTATGTACGTTTTCAGGTGTAACGGAAACTGCTTTATCCGAAGCCATTGGAGTTTCAATTTTCTCCAAAACGAGAGTATGTACTTCAGAGTTTTGAGGTACCGGTTGACCGGCGGCTTCGTTTTTCTCTGCAAATACGTTATTTGGCAAGAAAGCGGCCGCCCCTAAAAATACACCCATTAAAATAAAATGCCGGATGTGCATTATTTCACCTCCTTTCAAAAACAGAGAATCATCACTTCCATGGACAGCATTCGACATTGTTTTTAAATTTTTGTCGGTTGTGCATTCCTTTAACAAATAAAGAGTTCTTTTAACCTAAGGTGGATCTATAATGCCTGAGTCGAATTTCCTTGAACAAGGGGGACTCATAGGCTATGAAACTTTTTATTTATCAAAATATAAAAAGCCGAATTTCAGATTTGAGAATCGACTCTAAAAAATTTAAGTTAATTCACCTATTTAATTTTTCACTCTTGAGGTAAAAGAGGACAAGCAGCTGTTTTAAGTCGGAGGGAAAACTCGTCATGTCAGAAATTTGGCGAAGATTGATAGGTTTCTAGTGTAATAAAAAGTGATAGAATGGAGTTGCAACTGAATATCGTGAGGGTGACTGGTTTGTGATCTTCTTTTCCAATAAGGAAAGGAGGTGATATCCTGGAGTATTTTCTTGAAATTCTAAAAGAGATTCTCAAAGGAATTTTGCGAGAAGTAATCGCATATTTCTTTCGGAAAAACGTTCTAGAAAACAAGAAAACCACCCTGCGCCGTCGGAAGCAAAAGGGTGGTCTTCATAAATAATGTACACAAACAACCATCACCCTGACGGTAGAGGTTGCAGTGAGAAGTGTTAGCCGCACTTCTCTTTTTTATTATATATTCATTATATACAATTATATTCTGCATTAAAAGTGGAAGATAAGATGCTCAGGCACCTACAGTGAATTTCTAATTTTTTTAATGCAGAGGAATTGGCCAAACACAAGTTCAGAACTAGGTTATCATGTCCGAATAAGGTGTGCCTTAGGACAAGCCAAGTGAAGAACGAGCGAGCCATGTCTGAATGGGACGTATCTTCGGACAAGCCAGGTGAAGAACGATCGAGAGCTGTCTGAATCAAGGGTGCCTTCGGACAAGCCAAGTGAAGAAACAGTGAACGTTGTCCGAATCAAGGTCGTCTTCGGACAAGCCAAGTGAAGAAACAGCGAATACTGTCTGAATCAAGGTCGTCTTCGGACAAGCCAAGGGAAGAAACAGCGAATACTGTCCGAATCAAGGTCGTCTTCGGACAAGCCAAGTGAAGAAACAGCGAACGTTGTCCGAATCAAGGTCGTCTTCGGACAAGCCAAGTGAAGAAACAGCGAATGCTGTCTGAATCAAGGTCTCCTTCAGACAACCCAAGTCTAGAACCTGCAACTCCTGTCCGAGCCAGGCCCCCATTCGGACAATCCAAGGAAAAAACTAGCAAGTTCAGTCCGAAATAGCCTATCCCTGCTCCCTGCTTACACAACAAAAACCACACATTCCACGTGAATACCTTCAAGCGTTGTCTGAATAGAAATCCCGGAAAAATTTTTAAGCGAATAAAGTCTCAAAAAATTTCCCTCTTTATTCTCAAACTATCATTCATCTCCTTGTCCTCTTAAGCAGGAAGGTTGTACTATAGTATTTGTTGTTACAGAGGGGAGATTCATAAATGAGCAAAAGAAAATGGTGGATTCTTGCGGCCATTCTTTGGATGGCCGTCATATTTACTTTTACACAGGTCCCGTATTCTACTGGAAGTAGTACTTCAAGTGCGCTCGAGAAGCTATTTGCAGCGTTGCATATAAACTTGGATCAATCTGCTATAGATTTCCTAAATTTTATTGCGAGAAAAGCTACACACATTACGGTATTTGGCATCCTGGCATTCTTATTTTTTAAGTCGCTTGAAATCTACCGATTCGCTTATGTCCTATCATGGATTTTAACGGTTATTTATGCGATGAGCGATGAATATCATCAATCCTTTATGCCAGGGAGGACCGCGTCTATAAAGGATGTCTTTTTGTTTGATTCTGTCGGTGCCTTTCTTGTCCTACTGCTGACGTTTCTAATTGTTAGGAATAGTAAGCAGAAAAACACAAAAGTTGGATAATTTTCTGCCGGGAAATCCAACTAATTTCAAATAGTTAAAAGTATTAACCAAACGTTCCTTTAGAAATCATTATCTGAAGAAATGTTAAGCGGGGAGTTCAAAAGGCTCCCTGCTTTATTCTGGCCTTGTTGTGAGTTCCTCCGTCAGATTATTCAATGTTTAAAAAGTGCTATTGGTAATAATTGATAAAATGGATAGTGAATAACTTATTGTCGGCAATAGACTTTTATAGTAAGTTTTTTATAGTATCATATAAATAAGTTTTTGAAATCGATTGCAACTCGGTTAAACTCAAATTCATATGGAAAATAAGGGGGTTCTATGAAGTCTCTTTTTCGTCTTATCTGTTTTATCATCGTTATTTTACTAACTGCGTGTGATGGTCATCAGTTAGATTCAGTACCAGCTGAGAAAGAAAAGGTTCAACTTGAGTTTTTATCACCAAAATTTGAAACAGAGAGAGTTTTTAACGAACTCATTCAGGAATTTGAACAACAACACCCTTCCATTGAAATTAATCAGTTAGTGGTACCTGGGGGAATGACGGTATTAAAAACGAGAATCGCGAGAGGGGATAGTCCGGATATTTTTATAACCTATCCCATTGAACAAGATTACCTGATTAGAGCAGAAAAGGGTTATTTATTAGATTTGACCCAAGAAGACTTCATTCAAAATATTGATCCCAATATACAAAATCGCTATCTAGTAAATGGAAAAATGTATGGAGCAGCCTTAACTCAGAATGCGGTAGGAGTAATATACAATAAGGATCAATTTAACGAATATCACCTGTCTATCCCTAAAACATGGGACGAATTTATTGCGGTAATGGAAAAATTAAAGGCCGCAGGTAAAACCCCCTTGTTGATGCCCAATAAAGATGCCAACAAAACGAGTGTTTTCAATTTAAATCTCGTAGCTAACGAAATTAACAACAACTATTGGAGACAAGATTCTTTTTCTTTATCGAAGGATCAGGCATGGCGGGAAATTTCAGAAAAGACTGTCAAAGTGCTTTCCTATATACAACCAAATTCCTTTCAAGATGATTATTTTGCTGTGAATCAAAGATTTGCCAATGGAGAGGGAACGATGTATGTGATGGGGACATGGGCTTTACCAGAAATAGAAAAGTACAATCCTCCCTTTCATTATGGAATTTTCCCGTTTCCCGCAACCAACCAACCGGAACAAAATAAAGTATTAGGCGGGGTCGATATCGGACTTGCTATCTCATCTGATACCAAACATCCAAAGGAAGCAAAGGAATTTTTAGCATTTTTAACAAAAAAAGAGGTGGCTCAAAGACTCTCGGATTATGAGGGATCCATTAGCACCGTTAAGGGCGTAAGGGTCAATAAAGAGCAATTAAAATTGCTGAATCAAAAAATCTTGGAGGGTAAGACAGTGAATTGGCCGAACCATTATTGGTCCGGAGGTACGGCAGCAGAATCGGACTTTCGAAAATATTCATCCCAATTCTACTATGATAAGGACATCGATACCTTTCTTATCAATCTCGAAAACATGTTTAATCATTATAAGCATTCAAAATAGAAGAAAGGTGTCTGCATGCTAAGATTTCAACAAAAAATGATACTCGCCTTTTTACTTTTTATCTTATTGCCTATTATTATATTGGGATTTGTCTCTTACAAAATATCATCGACCACACTTCAGCAAAAAATCAGCAGTCAGACGGTTCAAACATTGAAGGCTGTTGACCGAAATGTAATGGCTTCGGTTTCTGAGGTAGATGCATTCTCAGATTATGTCATTTCATCAGGTGAGATTCAGTCATATTTAAGTACAAACGATCAAACTTCTATGATTGATTTTTATAATAAGCAGCAGGCGGTCGCAGGAATGATGCTGGGAAACTCTCAAATTGCTGATTTTATTTTATATAGAGAAAGCGGGGGAGCTACCCATTTGAGAGATACCCAGATTCCTTCCTTTGAAAAATTTCGATCAAGCCCTTTTTACCAGCAAGTCCTTAAAGAAAAGGGTAGACCCGTGTGGTTATCCCCTTCAGAAGATCAGGCATTTACACAGGACAACCGATTTTCCTTTACTTTAGGAAGAGTGGTAAAGGATATCGATACGCTTAATAACTTGGGATATGTCATCTTAGACGTCAACATGAACTTGTTTGACTCGATTTTCAAGGATGTACAAGAAGGTACAGCCTATGGGATGTTAGTCAATCAAAATGGCAGAATCGTCTATTCATTAAATCGAGAGCTGATTGGCAAACCCTTTACTATTAATCATTTTTCCGACATTCAATCAAAGAAAAGCGGATATTTGATTGATAAGTGGAATGGGGAGAAAAGTTTAATTACGTATATGCCTTCGAGCTTCCACACGGGTTCGAGCTCTTCTTCCCTCATGATGATTTCGATTAAACCATGGAAGGAAATTTCTAACGACATTACTCATATTAGAAATATGACCCTATTAATTGTCGGCTTAGCTTTAATCATTGCAGGTCTTTTTAACCTGTTTTATTTAAAACGTATTTCTCTTTTCATTCAAGAGCTATTAAAAGACATGAAGCTAGCCGAAAAAGGAACGCTAAGCATTCGGATGAGGCGTTATAAAATAAAGGAATTAGAGAACATTGCGATTGGGTTCAATAACATGATTGCACGTATCCAAAGGTTATTAAAAGAAGTGGAAACGGAACAGGAGCGAAAGCGGGAGGCGCAATTCAAGGTATTGCAGCAGCAAATTAATCCTCACTTCTTATACAATACGCTCGAATCGATTAATGCCCTTGCATCCTTAAATGGTCAAAAGGATATAAGTAAAATGACGATTAACCTTGGTAAATTATTGCGTATCAGTATCAATGGCGGGTACGAAGTGAAGGTTAAAGATGAGATTCGGCATGTGATGAGCTACTTAGAAATTCAAAAGGTCAGATATGATAACCGTTTTTCATATGAAGTGGAGATTGAAAAAGCACTGGAATACCAGCCTGTCTTAAAACTGATTCTTCAACCGTTAGTGGAGAATATCTTAATCCATGCATTTGATCAGGATCACACAGGTCTAATCAAAATTAGCGGGAAAATTAGGAATGGACATGGCCAATTTTTCATCGAGGATAATGGCAAGGGGATGGAACATAACGTATTGCTAAAATTAAATCGGTTAGAAGAAGAGCGTCCTAAACATGGGGGACATGGTATTCGCAATGTTCAGGAACGATTAGATCTTTATTACGGTAAAAAATATGGATTAATGATTTGTTCAAGTGAAAATAAAGGTACAACGATTAGAATCTCATTCCCAATTCAAGGTGATAAACATGTATAAAGTATTAATAGCTGATGATGAGCCCTTGATTTTAAAAAACCTGACACAAATTATCGATTGGCCGGCACTGAATTGTACCGTTGCCGGTACTGCCCAAAATGGCCATGAGGCAATACAAGTTTTAGAAAAAGAACGGTTCGATCTCGTCTTAACAGATATCTCGATGCCTGGAATGACAGGAATTGATTTATTAAGGCAAATCCAAAAGATACCCTATAAGCCCATCACCCTATTAATTAGTGGATATGATGATTTTGAGTATGCTAGAGAAGGACTCAAAAATAACGCCTTCGACTATATCCTAAAACCTATCGACTATGATGAATTACAAGAATGCATTGAGCGTGCCATTGCCGAATTAAATCAACAAAAACTTAATGAACATGAATATGAAAAGTTCTTCATCTATGAATGGATTACAACAGAAAAAACAGACTTAGAAGTGCCGAATAAATACCAGCCTTATATCGCACTAGCTGTGAAATCCTATGAAAAAAACGTAGAGGCCGTCGTTCAACAAATACATGAGAACCTTTATGTGTACAGGATGTCGGATGAAGAGATCATTATTGTATTAACAGGGCCTGATGATCCGATAAAAGAATTTGCTGCTGATTTAGCCCAGCAAATCATCAATAAGGCTTCACAAAAGTGTGTTGTTTCCATTGGTGAACACGTTAATTGTTTATATGATGTAAAAAAGTCTGTTACCCATGCGAGGGAACTGCTTAAGTTTGATGCCTTTACAAAAAGTGCCATCATTACAGACGAATTGATTAAACAGGAGCACAAACCGAAACAATCGGCAGCGGACTTAATGGATGACGCCATCTCGTATATAAAGAATCATTTTGAGCAAGATTTAGGAATTGAGCAGGTGGCAGAACAGGTTGGCCTGAGTGTCAGCTATTTTAGCCATCTTTTTAAACAAAGAACAGGGGTTACCTTTCTCGAATACTTGACCAATGTAAGAGTTGATTATGCCTGCCTGCTATTGGAGAATCTAGAATTAAAGACATATGAAATTGCTCTAAAAGTGGGCTATACCGATCAACGGTATTTCAGTCAGGTTTTTAAAAAGAAAATGAAGAAAACACCAAGTGAATATCGAAAAATGGTCAAATAACCTCTCATATTTTGAGAGGCTTTTTTTTGGATATAGTAAGAATTTAAACATTGATAAGAGGAATACCACGTTTTGAAAGCGGTTCATTTCCATTATTCTTAATACATGAAAACGCTTTATAGCAAAAAAACAAGACAGAGGGGGAAATTTAGGTGAAAAAGTTTTTAGCACTTAGTATGGCTGTTGTTTTGTTACTTGGAATCTTAAGCGCTTGCGGAAGTAAGGAAAGTTCTTCGTCAGAGAGCGACGGTGGAGTCGTCAAATTAACCTTATGGCATCCAAAGGGAGACACATCTGATGCCTACAAAGAAATTATTAAGGAATTCAATCAGAAATATAAAGGGAAAATTGAAGCAGAAATGACCTTTATCCCAAGGGGTAATAAATATGCCTATGAAGATAAGGTTTCTGCTGCAGCAACAAGTAATACACTGCCTGATTTAGTGGCAATGGATGGTCCGAATGTCGCGAACTACGCTGATTCCGGAATTATCCAACCAATTGACGGTCTTGTTGAAAATCAAGATGATTTTGTCAAGTCGATCATTACACAAGGAACTTATAATGGAAAGTTATATACGGTTGGAGCTACTGAATCAACGGTTGCCCTGTTTTATAACAAAAAAATGTTAGCCGATGCGGGCATTCAACCTCCAACCAAGCTGGAAGATGCCTGGACATGGGATCAATTCTATGAAGCTGCTAAAAAGTTAACGAACAAAAAGAAGGGGATTTATGGAGTAAACTGGACACTCGATTACGGTGAATGGATTATTTACTTCTCTGGCCCAACGGTTTGGAGTAATGGCGGCAGCTTTATCGCTAAAGATGGTTCAAAAGCAGAAGGTTATGTAAATGGTCCAAAAGCAGTGGAGGCATTGAAATATCTCCAAAAGTTTACGAAAGAGGGTCTAGTGAACTTACAGCCTAAACCAACTGAATTTGAAGAAGGAAAGGCTGCGATGATGTTAATGGGTTCTTGGGAATGGAGAAAGTTACAAGATTATCCTAATACAGAATGGGGAATCACCTACTATCCAAAGAGTAACAGTGGCGAGCAAGTATCACCATCAGGCGACTGGAACTGGGGAATCTCCAAGGATACAAAGCATAAGAAAGAAGCTGCAACACTTCTAAACTTCATTTTGAATAAAGACAATGTGATTAAACTAGCTAAGGCTGATAATAAACCGGCGGCACGTATGTCTTCATTTGAAGCAATGACCGAATGGAATGAAGCACCGCTTAACATTCTAAAAGATCAAGTGTTAAAGACAGCTCATCCTAGACCTGTAACTACGGCTTACCCTGTATTGTCAACCAAGTACGGTCAGGCTGTCCAAAACATCTTCCTAGGCGGAAATGTTAAGGAAGAATTAGATAAGGTAGCGAAAGAAGTCGATAAGGAAATTGGACGAAAAAAATAAAAACTAGATAAAGGGCAATCAATTGATTGCCTTTTTTCTGAGATAAGAATAAACGATTTGACTTTGAGAATTGTCTAGCTCCAGCGCCTAGCCCCTCGATGGTCTACAGCCAATCCGTCCAAAAGGTTAAAAAGCAACCTTTCGGCCGGCTCGTCTTATGCTTGTCGGGGCTGACCAAGGCGCTTGCGCTTTTCTTACTACAACAAGGTGGTGTGAAAAATGGAAACAATCGTTAGAAAAGGTGAAAGTCAGGTCAAGTACAAACGTAAAAGTCACATGACGTACGAGCGTCAGCAAAAAGTGCTAGGAGTGTTGTTTTCTCTTCCCGCTTTAGTATTGTTGTTTACATTTTTGATCTTGCCAGTCGCTCTAGCATTTGTTTATAGCTTTATGAATTACAATATGTTAAACCCCGATGAAAAGGTGTTTACTGGTTTAGATAACTATGTAAGACTCTTCAAAGATGCCATCTTTTTCACGGCATTAAAAAATACGTTATATTTTACGGCTCTTGTTGTCCCGCTTCAATGTGGGGTTGCCCTTTTTCTAGCCATTCTCGTTAATAAAAAGGTAAAGGTGGCTTCCTTAGGACGGGTATTCTTCTTCAGTCCGGTTGTCACCTCCATGGTGGTCGTCGCGATTTTATGGACCTTTTTATACAACGTGGATAATGGACTCATCAATCATACCTTGAACTTTTTTGGAATCAAAAACCAGCCGTTTTTGTTAAGTCCTAACCAGGCGATGAACAGCATTATCTTTATGTCGATCTGGCAGGCTGCCGGATTTCAAATGATGATTTTCCTCGCGGGGTTAAAGGATGTGCCTGAGGAATTATATGAAGCAGCAGAAATCGACGGGGCCAATGTATGGCAGAAATTTAGAAATGTTACCTTGCCGTCTATCCAACATGTCACCGGCTTTGTCTTGATCATCACAACGATTCAAGCGTTTCGCTTATTCATCCAGCCATATGTTATGACTAACGGCGGACCTAGCGATTCAACTAAAACACTTGTCTTTATGCTTTATGAAAACGGGTTCCAGTTCCGGGATGTTGGTTATTCATCTGCGATTGCCGTTGTCTTTTTCCTAGTGGTTCTTATTACATCTATGGTTCTTAAAAAACTATTAAAACAATAAAGGGGTGGACTACTGATGACAAACCTTACGAAAAAAAGAATGGGGAAAATAGGGATTACGATAAGCATCCTTGTACTTGGGTTTTTGTTTATCTCGCCGCTCCTTTGGATGATTATCGCATCGATCAAACCTGAAACCTTAATTTTTAAAGATATGGGCTTTGAAGCGTTTATTCCTAAACAAATGACGTTTGATAACTATGCAAAAATTCTTTTCTCCGATAATATTAATTTCTTTCATTACATGGGTAATAGTTTATTTACAGTTGGTATGATTGTGCTATTTGGTACCATTGTCAATTCAATTTGTGCCTATGCTCTCGTGAAATTGAAGTTCCCTGGCAGTGACTATGTATTACTTATCATCATTGCTTTGTATGTCGTTCCGTTTGAGAGTGTCTTAATTCCCCTCTATATTGTCGTCAATAAATTTGGGTGGATTAATCAATATCCGGCACTGATTGTTCCGTTTATCGCCAGCGCCTTTAATATCTTTTTGTTCAGGCAGTTTTTCATGGGCTTTCCAAAAGAATTGGAAGAAGCGGCCCAAATTGATGGGGCTTCCCCATGGCAGACTTTTATTAAGATTGTTGTTCCTAACTCGAAACCCGTCTTTGCGACAGCTGCTATTTTAACCTTTGTCACCCATTGGAGTGACTTTATGTGGCCGCTGATTGTGGCAACTGACCAGTCGATTCAGACAGTACAAATAGGGATTCAATATTTGTTCACCGATAACAACATTCAATATGGTCAGATCATGGCTGCCCTTACGTTAACAACCATTCCGGTCATTTTGATTTTCTTATTTTTCCAACGTTATTATGTCCAAGGAATTACGTCTAGTGGGGTGAAAGGTTAATGAAAGAGGAAAATGGCAAGTGCGAAGTTGTATCCTTAGGGGAATTACTGATTGATTTAATTCCCCATCATGATTATACCGCCGATGCCCCCTCCTATGAAGCAAAGGTCGGCGGTGCGCCGATTAATGTATTGTCAGGATTAGCCAAGTGGGGACATACGACCGCTTATATTTCAAAGGTAGGGAACGATGCTTTTGGCGGCTATCTGAGGAAACAAGTAAAAGGCGCAAATATCAATGTTGATTATGTGCTGACTGAAAGATCAGCCCCAACAACAGTAGCGATTGTATCTTTGGATGAAGAAAAGAATCGGACCTTCGATTTTATCCGTAATCCCGGGGCAGACCAGCTTTTAACAAAGGATGAGATTCATTTGGGTCTAATTCGAGAGGCTGAGGTCTTTCATTTTGGTTCTTTGTCCTTAACCCATCATCCGTCGAGAGAAGCGACATTGGCAGCATTGAAATATGCCAAAGAGAACCATAAAACCATTAGCTATGATCCAAACTATCGACCGTTATTATGGGAGAATCAAGATGAGGCAAAACGGTGGATGGTCGAAGGATTAAAGTGGGCGGATATCGTCAAGATTTCGGATGAGGAAGTACAATTTATTACGAATGAAGAAGATGCCTTGATGGCTTCTCAAGTACTGGCAGAAACCCACAATATTCCGTTGTTGGTTATGACAAAAGGGAAAGAAGGTGCGTTGGTCGTTTGTAACGGACACGTCCTTGAAGAAGATGGACATACGGTACATCCTGTGGATACGACAGGGGCTGGGGATTGCTTTATGGCATCGGTGCTGCATCAGTTTTTAGTTAAAAATAAATCAATTCATGAATTAACGGAACAGGATTTAGCGGATATGCTGCAATTTGCAAATCGTGCAGCCGCTTATTCGACTACGGTAAAGGGCGGGTTCAGTGTTGTACCTCCTTTGGATGAATTAGAAAAAATAATTAGAGGTGTTCAACATGTATGATGAGCAATATCGGCCCCAGCTTCACTTCAGCCCAAAAGAAAATTGGATGAATGATCCGAATGGATTGGTGTATTACAAGGGAGAGTACCATCTCTTTTATCAATATCATCCGCACAGTATGGTATGGGGGCCCATGCATTGGGGGCATGCCGTAAGTAAAGATTTGCTGCATTGGGAGGAGCTGCCGATTGCACTCTATCCAGATGAGTTAGGGCAGATTTTTTCAGGCAGTGCGGTCGTTGACACGCAGAACACAAGCGGCTTAAAGACGTCGGATGAGGATGTGATGGTCGCGATTTTCACCCATCATGGTGAGGATAATGAAAAGCAAAGTATTGCCTATTCCAATGATAGGGGGATAACTTGGGTTAAGTATGCAGGGAACCCGGTTATTCCAAATCCGGGACAAAAGGATTTCCGTGATCCGAAAGTATTTTGGCATGAAGAGTCAGAAAAATGGGTGATGTCGCTTGCGAGCGGTGATTGTATTCGATTTTATGGCTCACCCAATCTGATTGATTGGGAGCTTCTATCGGCGTTCGGAAGTGAATACGGAGCGCATGGTGGAGTTTGGGAGTGCCCGGATTTAATTCAATTGCCGGTTGAAGGGGAAGACCAAAAGAAATGGGTATTGATTGTCAGTATTAATCCAGGCGGGCCGAATGGTGGTTCTGTTGTCCAGTATTTTGTTGGGGAATTTGATGGTGTGGAGTTTATTTGTGATGATCGTCCGGAAGTTGTGAAATGGGCGGATTATGGACGTGATTTTTATGCTGCCGTAACATGGAGTAATTTTCCTAATCCGATCTGGATTGGCTGGATGAGTAACAGGCAATATGCCAATCAAGTTCCATCTAAGCCGTTTAGGAGTGCGATGTCGATACCAAGGAAGTTGGGACTGCGCCGGGTTGATGGGGAGTTCACCTTGGTTCAATCCCCTATTGATCTTTCTTCATTATTTAAGAAAGTGGTACTGTCAAATGAAACGATCACTTTAAGGTCTAGTGAGACATATCAAGTTGAATTGGATAACCGTCAATTATTTGTGAAAGCAAATGTGATGAAGAGTACGGCTTCCGAGTTTTTGATCACTTTTAGAGGAGAGCAGGAACGGCTGGAGATTGTCTTTGATCAAAAGAGAAAAGAAGTGCGGATCGACCGTAGGGATAGTGGTCAGGTATCCTTTACTGAGCTTTTTGCCAGCATTGACCGGATGCCATTGGCAAGATTGAATGATTTTACCTTGATACTCGATAAAACCTCCATTGAGCTGTTTGTCAATCAGGGTAATCGTGTAATGACAGAGTTATTCTTTCCATTAGAGTCCGAATTTACCTTAGACTTCAGGGCTTTGGATGGGGAAGTTATTTTAGAAAATGTTGAGTTACGTCATCTTGAATCTACTTGGAAATAAGAAAGGGTGTTAACCATGAATCCTTGGGAAGGAAAGACCTCTATATTCTTGAAAACTGTTACGAACATCGTCATCCTAAATTTCTTATGGGTGATTTGTTCGATGCCCGTATTGACAATTGGACCTTCCACTGCCGCGATGTATGGAGTAATTAGAAAGTGGCATTTGTATAAGGATGAAAGCGTCATTCGGAGCTTTATCCATGAATATCGGTTATTTTTTAAACAAGGATTTCTGGTGGGCACTCTATGGCTATTCCTTGGGATGCTGCTTTTAGTAGATGTTTACTTTTTCTTGCAGGTGCCTGGCACCGTAAAAGTGGTACTGATTGTGGTAACAGTGACAACGTTTATTCTTTATATGTTGACTAGTGCTATGTTGTTTCCGATTATGGTTCATTATCAGACAAAAGGACTTGAACTGATTAAACAGGCGTTTACGTTTTCTATTATTGATGGGAAGACAACTTTTGCCATTATCCTGATGTGGATTGGGGCAGGTATGGTACTTTTTTATGCGCCATTAATGGTTCTTGTTATTGTTGTTCCTGTTTCGATGATCTCATTCCGGTTTTCGATGATGGCGTTTGATAAAGTTGGGAAGCTGCCAATGATACAATCGAGGTATATTCCTTTCACTACGGGATCTGATCCACGTTCTAGTTAATATTAGAGTGGCGGGGAGATTTGGTTGAAGACATTCTTTGCTAAACAAAAAGAACCCATTCTAATTAACATTTAGAATGGGTTCCACTATTTAATCAGTAAGGGTTCTGTGAACTCTTTAAATCATATTAATTGTTTAATTTGCCCATTGTTTCAACACTTGCTCTTTTCCAATCCTGTGAATTTCTTCTTGTGTCAGGTTTTTATCAGCTATAACATTAGTTTGATATAATTTTCCCTTGAAGGGTACATAGATGGTATACATGCACATGATGTTTGTTCTCCTTTTAGATAGTTAATATTTTTTCATAGATTGTTTACCCATATATTCATTTCCTAATCCTCTTAATAAGGATTATATTAACGCGATTCGATTAAACCATATCGTCCGTCTCTACGTTTATAGACGACATTGGTGCGATTTGTATCAGCATCGGTGAATACATAGAAGCTATGACCAATCAGATCCATTTGAAGAATCGCTTCTTCACTGTCCATAGGTTTAAGGTCAAATTGCTTCGTTCGAACCACTTCCAACTGGTCTTCTGTATCCTCTTCATTTATATTGGTTGCGAAGGCGGCGCCAATTCCAGTCTTCTCACGATATTTACGATTGACTTTTGTTTTATATTTACGGATTTGACGTTCCAGCTTATCCAGGATTAAATCAATGGCAGCGTACATATCCATATGGGTTTCCTCTGCCCGTAGGACAAGGTGCGGCTGTGATATCGTCACTTCTACCTTCGATGTTTTATCAGGATTAATCTTTAGATTTACATTTACGGTTGCAGCTTCCTTCTTGATTAAGTGGCGTTCTAGCTTTGATACTTTCTTTTCAACATATTCCCTTATTGCAAAAGTTACCTCAATGTTCTCTCCACGGATGTTAAATTTCATTTGTGAATTCCTCCTAATTATTTATCAATTAATCGTTAGATGAAATATAAGACATTAATGTTTCTTTAACCATGTCTGTATTGTGCACGACTAACCTGAATGTTTCCTTAACTTTTAATAGGAATAGGATGCAATTTTAAAAAACACGAGGACTACTTGTAATGCAAGGAATGGAGAAGCAATGTGTGGAAATCAAACAATAGTTTTGTGCTAACATAAATATAATTAAGAAGGTAAAACATAGCAGATAGATTGATTAATTTAAAGTAGGTCACGGCAGAATCGGAAATCGAAAATACTCTTAAAATTGGAGGGAATTCATATGAGGGAATTAAACGGAGTGGACTGCGCAACAAAGCTTAATAATAGATTACTAGCTGGCCTCAAATCCAATGGTATTCAGTATGTAGCACGCTACCTCGGAAACAGTTGGAAATCAATGGACAAACCAGAGGCAGACGCCATTTTAGATGCCGGGTTAAAGATCGTAAGTATATGGGAAACCAATCCGACGAACGCAGCTTATTTTACAAAGGACAAAGGGATCTCTGATGCAAAAGAAGCATCTTCTTATGCAAACACAATTGAACAAACAGAAGGAAGCGCCATTTACTTGGCTGTTGATTATGATGCTCAACCATCTGACATGGCCTCCATTTTAAACTATTTTTCGGGTGTGCGAGACGGAATGGACAAAAGTTATAAAGTGGGAGTATATGGTTCCTATTCTGTGCTCCAAACGCTTTTTCGTTACCATGCCGTGGATTTTTATTGGCAGACAACTTCATGGTCTCGTGGCAATGTAGCTGATTTTATCCATATTCTTCAATATCAGCATAATACAACACTAGCAGGTATCCAAGTTGATTATAATGAATTTTCGAATAGTGCTGGATCGTGGAGCAGAATTGTCTCGCCTGCAGGTCCGCCCCAGCCTGCTATAACCACCTATACTGTTCAACCAGGTGATACATTAAGCGGAATTGCTGCGAGATTTAATACAACGGTTGATGAGTTGGTAAAATTAAATAAAATCGAAAATCCTAACATCATTTATGCAGGTCAGATTTTGCGCCTTTCTATTGAAAAATCACCAGGTCCTGCTTTTTACATCATAAAAGCGGGAGATACTTTGTCTCAAATAGCATTGGTTTTCGAAACAACAATGGCCCAGCTGCAAACTTGGAATGGTATTCGTGTCCCGAATGTTATCCGGGCTGGTCAAAAAATACGTGTGAAATAATCCCGCGATTCTCGACATTTCTTTTAAACGTTGGAAAGTGAAATACACTATTGATGCGGCTCATCTCATTTTTAAACAATCGTTTGGTTAGTGGTGAATAATCGGAAAAAGAAGAGAACCATGTCAGTCCAAACGAATAAAGGAGAATTTTCCGGGAAATTAAGTTTTTCCCTGTGAAATATTCGACAAAATTTTTTAATAGTTTATAAGAGGAATTCTTGAAGAACGACCATTTTGGCTTTTTTAACCAAACGTTTGATTAGTAAAGCCTATAGGGATTATGGTCGAATATATGTCGTTTTAAAGCAAAAAATGGGCTAATTCTTTATTTGATTATCACGTTCCTATCAGAGTCTGTGACAGTTGTTTTTAAATGGCACCAACGCGGAATACTAGATTTCTAATCTTTGGGCTTCAGGGGTTAGCCCTATGTAGAATTTCTAAGAAAAACACTGAAAACATGAGAAAACAACATAAGATACACGCTTACACTAGAAATGTTCCCGTTTTCCATGCCTTTGTCAAATTAAACCATTATGTACGATAATAAATATATAAATTATTGAAGGTGGTAATAAAATGATAAAAGCAATGGAAAACTTTATAAATACTTACGGAAAGTACCTGTCAGCATCGGCATTTGCTTTAAAACCATGTACTAAAAGTGAACTACAATATGTGGTTGAATTGTTTAGAAACGACTCTCAAAGATAAAGATGAGAATCGTTTTTTTTTGCATTAAATATGGAAGTATGGGGAGGGTTCTTTTTATTCATAGTGGAAGCACGAGAACCGTCCCCATGCTCCCCTTTACTCATTCTTTATGAGTTAAGTGTCACCTTATCAAAAATCGTCTATCGAAAACGGCTGCTGAATGAAAATATTTCTGTTGTATAGAGACAAAGGATACCGAGCTATTTCGGTATCCTTTGTTTCATTCAAAGAACTGCTTGGGTTTACATATATTTACTTTTATAATGAAATTAAGGAGTAATAAAAATTAAAAAATGTTCAAATCTCTTACCGTCATATGTAAAAACAGACGACCTTACAAAGACGAAAGCCTATCGACATTTGCTTCTGATGATGAACTTTATCATATTTAAATGCTAAACTGAAGAATTAACAACAAATGGTGTCATTATGATTATTAATAAGATCGAGTAGGTGGAAAAATGATTAGAGATTTATATTCATTTTTAGATGAGTATTTTGAAGGGCTGACATTAGCACCTCCACTATTTTATTCGTGGAGCAATAGTATTAGGTTTGAAATCTCCAATCCCTTGTTCCCCAACGATTCAAAGGAAAGTTGGGATCAAACTTTTCAACGTTCGATTTCGCTATTCAGAAAGGTATTTGAAGAGAGAGATGTTAATCTTTTAGTTACTGACGTTCTTACTACGAGTGATAACCACTTTTTGCGAAGGAAACCTCTAAATGTTTATAAAAAGTATATTAAAGATAAAAATAAATTGAACCAATTACAATATCAGTATTTTTTCAAGGATGAAGAAGACCGGACGGTAATTCATCGATTTGTCCTTCCTTGTAAAAGGGACGAGATAAGATATGTCCAGCTTTTAAAAGGCATCTGTTATGAAGACTTTGCTCACCCATCCACTATCTTAAAAAATAATCAGGAGAGTGGTTATGAAATATATTTTATTAATCTCACTAAAAAGATCATTTTTCACTTGTATGACGATCGAGGATGCGATGTTTTAGCTTCTAATAAAGAGATGATACGTTACCTGTATGAAGAATTAAACTCTTGGATATTAGATTATGACAGAAAAAAAATAGATACTTTGTTTAAATAAAAAATTACATTCTACGGGGATTTCCGTAAAATTTAATTTCTTTGGCAGCTTTCTGTTGTTTTATCGGATTAGAATAGGCTATATCATTACATTTTTTGGGGTGAATGCACTTTTGGAGGAGAATTTTTTAAAAAATAATATGGGTATTAATAATTGGTGGAATTATATCATTTCTTTTTTTCTACTGCTGACCATTTTAATATTAAGTGATCATTTAGCTACGAAAGTATACAAGTGGTATGTAGAGCGCGACGGGAGTGCCGCTAGTTTTTATAGTCCTGATTTAAACCAAGCTTTTTCAATGAATCCCTATATTAACTATTCTTTTCTTCAACTTTACAATGTTCTTTGTTTGATTGGTATTGCGTTGGTTATGCTGCTGATTCATAGGAGAAGTGTGCTTACCTTGATTACACCAAATAAAAAGGTGAATTGGAGGAAAATTGGTTGGGGCTTTTTAATACTATTGTTACCAATGTGTGTAACAACATTTTTTGACTATTTACTTTTCCCAAGTGATTACGAGTTAAACAGACTCAACACGGAAGTCTTTTTAAAGGTATTAGGATTATTAATTATCTTTTTACCTATTCAAACATTGATGGAAGAGTTCTTTTTAAGAAGTTACCTGATGCAGTTGATTGGTACAAAGGTTAGTAACAAAATTGTACTCTCTATTATTGTCGGTCTTATTAATGGAGGATTGCTTATTTATGTCGATCCTTACCTCATGGATTTGGAACCTGTCTATACAGGATTAAGTTATATCGTTATAGGAATCCTTTTATCGTACATAACGGCTAAAACCAATAGTTTGGAGATAGCAATAGGTGCTAAATTTGTCTATTACTTATATATTAGTGTTCTCTCAATGCTGGGTTTTACCCGTTATCAGTTCTTCCCTAATTACTACTCTTTATCGAGTCTTTATACAAAGATGTATCTTGTTTGGATCATTTTTTCGTATGGCATACTAACATTTGTAACTCTAAAACTGTTCCAGGATAAAAAGCAGTCACTCTATTAAAAATCGTCTATATAGATTAGATTTTACAAATATACACACTGGAACTATCCGAACAAAGACTTTTGCTGATGCGTTTAAAAAAGCATAGGTTATCTCACCAAATGAATGAAAATAATTAATTAGCCACAATACTTTTAAAAAACCAAACAAAGTAGAAGTCAAGTAGGTAAAAGATAAGTGTTCTTAAACTGCCAATTTGGGTGCAAGAATTATCCGACTCAATTAAAGCTTCTGCTTCTCTTGTAGCAACAAAGAGCGGACAATTGAGTTGGGGGATCGATTTAGCAATGCCAACATTCGCTTTAATTTTGTTAATTGGTGTTGCTGGATTAGGGGTATTTTTGATAGTTAGAAAGAAATAATTAACCTGATATTATAAATCTATTCAACTAGAGGGTGATATGGTGAAATTGCATCTAATAGGTATGGATACAAGAATAGAGATAGAAGTGATTTGTAGAAGCCATCCTGACTATACCGATTATTGGGATGGTAATTGGATTACTTCAAAAATAAACATAGATATACCAGGATATAAAGCTCAATTCAACGCAGATTTAAGAACAGATGAGTTAAGTGATTTTGCTAATGAGCTGACATTAATGGATAAAAAGTTGAAAGGGAAGGCTATTCTTTTCAATTTAGATGGTTATTTGGAACTTGAATGTAAGATCAACAAACAGGGTGTAATATTTTGGACAGTTGAAACATGCTATCCAGCAGGAATTGGGGCAGTCTTAAAATTTGATTTCTGTTCAGATCAATCCTACTTAAAAGGAATAGTTAGGGAAATAGAAACAATCCTTTCTGTCTTTCCTGTACTCGGAAACCCTAATTCGTAATAAAATGGCTAAAGTTTTTAGTGAATTGGATTTGTTAGATATAACAAATATCATCATTAGGTAAATGTAAGAGCAAAAGAATATAAAAGGAGGGCGGCAGAAATAGGAAAGATACCTGATAAAACTTTAAAAAAGATAGAAGAGGACATTAAAAATGGGGATTTAGGAAAAGCGAGAGATAGGCTACATGGATTAATTTCCACTTATCCGGATGAATTAGAGCTTCGTAGAAAATTAGGAGATATTTATTCTGCTTTAAAATATCCTACAATGGCCGGTCGGTATTGGTACCTAGAAGAGGATAAGACACCGGAAATGGAAAAAGCGTGTGCGGTGTTCGAAAAATCTGAGGGAAATAATCCATATAGAATATCAAGGGCTTTAAAATTTAAAGGAAATCCTGAAATTATACAAAAATTGCAATTAGATCCAGGATACTCTCCTATTAAGGAAAAAGTAAAAGAAAGATTACTTGAAGAGCCTGCTGATACATTTGGTGATAGGTTAGTCACCATCGGATGCTTCTCTATTTTTATACTAATCGTTTGCTTTATATTAATTGGTATTTACGCAGTTTTTAGATGGATATTTTAATAAACTTCCAAATCCTCTTAGGCGTTGTACTTCAAATATCAAGGATCTGTGCCAATTTATATAATCAGTGAATGGAGCGAAAGGAATGCAGACTACAATTGAGGGTATTGACGACCGAGATTGGAAAAATAAAGCAGTTAGGGTAGACAATCGAGGCTATTGACGACTGTGATTGGAAAAATAGAGCAGTTAGAGTAGACAATTGAGGCTATTGACGACCGTGATTGGATAAACAGAACAGTTTGGGTAGTCAATGGGGTATTGGCTACCCATATATGATTAAATCGACAACATCAAAAATTAGGGATTAACTAGTTTCGAAATGCTCTATAATTCACAAATTATTTTTTTCCTTCAACTCTAAATAAACAGCAGCCATATCTAGCTTTGCTTTACCATTTTCTTTGGCTGAGCGATAAGTAGCATTTGCGACTTCAGCTAGAGGCAATTCGGTTTCCAAACGATCGGCCTCCGCTTTAATTAAGCCTAAATCTTTGGACATTAGCTCCAACATAAAGGCAGAAGGGAATTCCTCTTTGCGGTACATCTCTTTTTTTCCTTGGAATAGAGGGGTGTTCATACCTGATTGAGAAATCATTTCCATTACTTTCTCTTTATCTAGTCCTGATTTCTCCGCAAATAATATTGTTTCTCCGATCCCTTGTCCGATTATACCAAGTAATAAGTTAATCGCTAATTTTGCAGAACTGCCTTTTTTATTAGAGCCAAAATGAATCGTTTCTTTCCCTAATATTTTAAAATAAGGCTGGCATGTTTCAATCGCCTTTTCATCGCCGCCAACAAGAATTACTAATTGCCCTGTTTTAGCTGCTCCTACTGAACCAGATACTGGGGCATCTATGTATATGCCGCCTCTTTCTGCTACCAAATTCGCAAATGAATAGGAATCTTCAGGTGAAATTGTACTCATGTCGACGACTATTTTACCTGGTTTTGCAGCTTCTAAGATTCCGTTTTCTTGAGTTAATACCGCTTTTACAGCACTAGCGTCTGATAACATGATAAAGATAATATCGGATTGTTCCACTATTTCTTGAGGTGAATGTAGTTTAGTGGCTCCAGATTCTACTAAAGTGGCTGCCTTTTCTGGGGAGCGATTATATACATTCACCTTGTATCCTGCGTTTAAGAGATTCTTTGCCATCGGTTCGCCCATATGACCTAATCCAATCCATCCTAATGTGTGCATTTTTCTATTCCTCCTGTCTCATTGATTAAGATGATAGACCGCCATCTTCGAGAGAGTGCGGTTCGTCTGAGTCTCTGTTAGATATAAATGTTTAGGGACGTTTATGTTGTGCTGCTGCCTGAGCTAGTCCGTCAATCCAGTCTTGGTGGCCGTTAATCATTGGGTTTGGCTTCGCTGCGGCCATCTCTTTTGCTGCTTTTCCATTTTGTGTTTCCTGAGTGAGATGTGTAGTGAACGTGAATGCACTTCCTTTCTTTTTATACGAAATTAGTTTGTTATATACTACAAAAGTTATTACAACACCGTCAACCATTGCCCGCTTTGTTCAGAATCATGGGGACGGTTCTCCTGCTTCCGAAGCAAGAAAACCGTCCCTGTGATTCCAAATGAAAAACGAAGAAAAACAGCGAAATAGTGAGAAAACATTATGAAATGTACGCTTACATTGGAAATGTACCCGTTTTTATGAGGAATGTTTCCGTTTTCCGGAGCTTTTCCAAAATACACCATTCTGTATGATAATCAATATATAAATTATGGAAGGTGGTAATAAAATGAAAAGAGCAATGGAAAACTTTATGAATGTTTATGGAAAATACATGGCAGCATCCGCTTTCGCTTTAAAACCATGCAGTAAAAGTGAACTACAATATGTGGTTGAATTATTTAAAAACGACTCTCAAAGATAAAGATGAGAATCGTTTTTTTTTTTTGCACTAATATGGAAGTATGGGGAGAGTTCTCGCTATTCAAAATGGAAGCACGAGAACCGTCCCCATGCTCCCATCTATCCAATAAAGTACGCCAACTCTCGATTGAGTTTATCTCGTTCATCCCAGAATAGTCCGTGTCCGCTGTTTTGAAATGGCACTAGTTTGGAATTTCTGATTCCTTGTTTTTGTGCTTCAGCTAACGGGAAGAGGCAAACTTGGTCATGGACACCATGGAGAATGAGTGTCGGAACGTGAATCTGTGCTAAATCATAAAATAGTTTTTCTTCGTTTAACCACGTGTTTGCAATAGCCGCAGTCGACCAGCTTGCAGCCTGCAGTCCTAATTGAAAAAACCAATCTGAGAATGCTTGGGTGGCATGCTGGAAGAAAAATGTGTCTCCAAATCCTCGCAGCATGTTGGGCCGATCATTATAGGTTCCCTTAATGATATTGAGTACATCTTCTCTTTTTAGGCCATGTGGAAAGTAGGGACGTTGGATCAAACTTGGTGCTGCCGCGGCCATTAGGGCGAGCTTGGAAACCCCATAACCGCCGTGACGGGCCATATATCTGATGGCAATCGCTCCACCGGTGGAGTGTCCTGCCAGCGTGATATTTTGTAAATGTAGTGCTTCGATAACAGCCCTCAAATCATCCGCAAGTCTGTCGTAATCATATCCTCCCCAAGGTCTATCTGATTTCCCGAATCCTCTTTGATCCCAGCCAATACAACGATAGCCCATTTTTGGCAGTTGGTTAAACTGATATTCAAACAACTGATAGTTTCCCGGCCAGCCATGAAGGAACAAAATGGCCTTGTCGCTCCCAGGATTAACGTCTTCTACATAAATGGACACGTTTGCTTCCACTTGAATATAGTAGCCCATACAGCTTCCTCCATAAGTTGAGTATTCTTTTAGACTATATTCTTGGTCATCAAGGAAATGAACAAAAACGTTTCAAGTATTTTACAAGCTTAATGAAAGACGCATTATGTCACGTATGAATAGTAAAGCATATAAGTAAAATTGTTGAAAAACTTTTGTTATTTTAGAAAAAGAAGTATCTAACATCTAAGGAAATAATATGGTAAAATAAGCCTATTAAATAAGGGCCCAATAAAAAAATTGGTATCTAGAAATAATGGGGGATAATATAGTTGAATATGATAAAGGAAGAGTGGAGACATATTTTCAGTCATCCCAAAACTGGATTAACATTGTTAGCCATTCTTTTTGTACCGTTGATTTATAGCAGCATTTTTTTATCCGCTTTTAGAAATCCTTACTCAAAAACAGGGGACCTGCCAATTGCTGTAGTCAATCAAGATGTAGGATCAACATTTGCTGGACAGGATTTGCAGCTGGGAAAAGACTTGGTTCATGATTTAAAGCAGAACCACTCGTTTAAATGGACATTTACCAATCATAAAGAAGCGTTAAAGGGATTAAGAAGTGAAGATTTTTACATGGTAGTCGAAATCCCCAAAGATTTCTCTCAAAAAGGATCTACATTGTTAGATCAACATCCTAGCAAAATGGGGTTGGAATATTATACGAACCCGGGAAAAAACTATACTGCATCAAAGATTGTTACCTCTGGAATTAGTAAAATTAATGAGAAGATATCCAATTCCATCACCAAACAATACGCCATCACATTATTTCACCGTTTAAATCAAGTCGCTAATAATGTACAAGAAGCAACAGACGGAGCGAATAAACTTGACCAGGCGGCTAATAAAATGACAAATGCCACTGAAACGCTACAAGACTATTCGCAGCGTTTAGCGGCTGGTGCTGCCCTTTTTAAAGGCGGAACACAAAGGGTATACAATGAGACCCAACAATTTCAAACAGAAATAAATCAACTTTCTAACGGGATGCAAAAACTAAATGGCGGCATGGATCAATTAGAAAATGGCTTGGGTGTCTTAAACCAGACCGGTGAAAAGCTTGCTAATGGTTCTAAAGAACTGGAACAAGGAACGAATGAACTCAAAGTTAGTTTACAGCAGTCCTATCAGGAGACAATTGGGTTTCAAGATAAAATGGCCCCACTATGGAGCGCGTTGGCTAATTTGAAGGAAAGACGGTCCGAATTGATGAGCCAATTGAACTCCTTAAAACAAATTCTTGAGGGCCAAAACGAATTAATTAGTGAACAAAAAGAGCTAATTACGAAAAGTAAAACTCTTTCAGAACAAGAAAAACAACAATTACTTTCAAACCTAGATCAAATCTTGTCTCCTTCCACAGTGGATTTAGAGCAAAAAATCACGGATTTCGAGTCTATGATTCTAGTTGTTTTGCAAGGCTCTCAGAATGTGCAGAGTCAACTTGATCAATTTGCAAAGGGACAACAATCCATGTATGAAGGCGCTCAACAATTAGCAGATGGGCAGCAGACCTTTCGAACAAGTCTAGTGACTTTTAACAAAATGATAGCGGGAGTACAAAGTGGTGCTGACCAATTAACCGATGGAACAAGCACCGCCTCTGATAGCATTTTAAAAATAGGCAATGCAAGTAATCTATATGTACAGGGGATTAAGAAACTTAACGATAGCGCCAATCAGTTAAGTGACGGCTCTCAAAAACTAGCAGATGGATCCGCATCTGTGTATAAGGGGGCTTCCACTTTATCTGATGGAACGGGTCAATTACTTTCTTCGTTACATCTAGGTGCAGACCAAACGAATGAACTGAATTTGAATGATAAAAACTTCGATATGTTTTCGAATCCAACAAGGTTGGAATCTCACACAATCAGTGAAGTCAATGACTATGGAGCTGGGATAATTCCTTATATATTAGCAATCGGCTTGATGGCGAGTGCCTTATTTTTCGCTTCCACCTATCAACTTAAGAAAACAACACTAGAACCATTATCAGGGGTTTCTTGGTTTGTCAGTAAGCATAGTGTCGTGATAATAGTTGGGCTGGTTCAATCTATTCTAGCTGTAACTATACTTATCCAGGGGATGGGCTTAGAAGTTAAACATGTGTTGGGGTTATATCTATTTACCATTCTAGCGAGTCTTACTTTCCTATCTTTAGGGCAAATGCTCTGTACCCTTTTAGGAAAAATAGGACAGATACTTGGATTCATTTTACTTCTATTGCAGATTGTCGGCAGCTCAGGGACATTTCCAATAGCTCTGGTGCCCCCATTTTATCAACATATTAATCCATACCTCCCCATGACGTATGCTATAAGGGGATTTAGGGATCTTATCTCAATCGGAAATGATCTCCATGATATATGGTACCAAGCACTAATGTTAGCTATTTTTGGATTAATCTTTAATGCGGGCACTTTATTATTTTTTCTCTTTCAATTTAAACTTAAGAAAAGCATACCAGTTGTTTAAGCGAATCTATGAAAAAACCCAATGTCTCTTTATACAGAGATACTGGGTTTTTTTATATTCTATTGAAAGTCATGGCTAGTTGCATCAGTTAAAGAAACCCTTGATATTTATGCCTTTTTCCGAAAGATGTCCCATTATACTGGTTTTTAATCCAATCAAACAGCACTACTTGGCATATGTATAAAAGGCGGGTTTTTAAGAAGAAAGACTTAAAACTTATTTTGGGACAGGAGGTTAAAAATGAAAAATAACCAAATGGATAACACAAAATCATCAAGTGGGAAAACGACAATAAAGTCCTCCAATCTTTTCTTCGATTCAAGGAAAAGTGTGTTTTTTAAGCGGGATGCAGATAATATTATCTTTCAAGTTACCTCATCACAGTTACCAGTGTTGAGGAATATTGGGTTGGATAACATTTTTCTAAGCAGGGGTCACATTTTAGAACCACATTGGCATCCAAATGCGGCTGAGCTGGATTATGTCGTTAGTGGGGAAGCGATTATCTCTGTTCTTGATCCTTTCACACCACAATTGCTTACTTATCGTGTGAAACCGGGAGACGTTGTTTTTATCCCAATCAACTGGTGGCATTGGATCATATCCATTACGGAAGAAGCCCATATTGTTGCGATATATGACAATGAAAAACGTGAAAATATCTTTGGCTCCGACATCCTTCGAAAAACTCCTCCAGAGGTCTTCCAGTTGGCTTATGGTGTAAATGCGGAAAAGTTAGCAAAAGTATTGGCGCCAATTAAAGAGACAGTCGTAATCGGGCCGAAAAATGATGCACCGTTAGATGACTTGATTAGGGAAATGTTTACACCAATGAATAGAAGAAGGCAAGGAATGCGGTGGGGCTCTCCGACTTCACCAGAACTATTTTTTGATGTGAGTGATAATGTGGGCTTTCGAAGGGATCCTCAGAATGTTCTTTACGAAGTTACCTCGGCTCAAATCCCGGAGATGCAGGATTTAGCTTTAGGGGACCTCTTTCTAAGCCGGGCTCATATTCGCGAGCCACACTGGCATCCAAATTCGGATGAACTTGATTTCATTATTTCAGGAGAAGTAATCATTTCGATTCTTAATCCGTCGACCTTAGAGTTGCAAACTTATCATGTTAAGCCTGGTCAGGTTACATTCCTGCCAAAGGGATGGTGGCATTGGATTACTTGTGTTACCGAGGAAGCACATCTTTTAGTAGCCTTTAATGATGGTCAAATCCAATCGATTGAGGGTTCAGACGTATTAAGATTAACACCGCCAGATGTTTTTGAACTCGCCTATGATGTTAATGCAAGAAAATTAGACAGAGTATTATCCCCGATAGATGAAACAGTTGTCATTGGACCTCCTGAGTCTGACGATTCTAACTGAAATCGAAACATGGGGACGGTTCTCTTGCTTCCGAAGCAGAGGAACCGTCCCTATGCTCATGAATTCTTATATAACTTAATCGCAATTAAGCCACTAAACCCACATTTTTTGCGAGTTTATTTTTGTTTGATGAATTCTAGTTAGATAGAACTGTTAATTTGAAATTTTTTCAAAATAATTAAAGACTTTTTTCCTATTTATTAGTAAAATAGGAGGAAAAAGGAGATGAAAAAGTGTGAAAGCTTTAAAAACGTTATTTAGCAGTTTAGTAGTTTTTTGTTTGTTTATCATTGTCCCATCTATTGCATTCGGTCAAACTAATAGTGAGCCGGCCAAGTCAGTAGGTAAAACAAATAGTCAACCTGCCAAGTCAATAGGTAAAACTATCATTAAAACTACTCCACCAAGTTCGCTTATAAAATCAAAAATAAAAGGTCAATCCTATACGGACGCGGGTGATTACCAATTTGTGACCGATGGGCAATACGTAGATCTTTTGTCTGACAGTTACTACACCTACCATGATATTTACTTTGGAACTGTATCAAACTATTCAAGTGATAAGATGGATATTCAAGTCGTTGATTCTAGTGATTATGCCTATTACAAAGATACTATTACCACTATTGAATTTTATAAAAACATTGGCAGTACCTTGTCATTTGCCGGATATACCCAGTTTGACACAAGTGGATATTATAATACTAATCTACATTCATATGTTGCAAAAGCGGATTATAGCAATCAACAGTATATCTATATAAGACTGGGTCTTTCTGACTCTATATATGATACATATTATTCTGATACAACACTTTTTAAAGTGAAAAACCCTTACTATGTTGCGCCGGTAGTTGATACGACTCCGCCTGCCAAGCCATACGTCCGTGCAATTAGTGATAAGGATACAACGGTGTCTGGGACAGCAGAAGCAAATTCAACAGTATATGGGAAATTAGGAACAACCACGATTGGCTCGGGTAAGGCTGATTCATCAGGAAACTATAGTTTTACTATTTCAACCCAAAGAGCAGGAACGACCCTGACATTTTATGCCCAGGATGCCGCTGGAAACAATAGCGGAACCGTGTCTGTAAAAGTGTCGGATAAAACAGCGCCAGCAAAACCTACTGTTTATTCAGTCGGGGATAACCAGACCATTGTCAATGGCAAGACGGAAGCAAATGCAAAAGTTACTATCAAACTCGGCAGTACTGTCCTAGGGCAGGGAACAGCAAGCAGTACAGGAGATTTTATTATTAAACTCTCTGCAGCACAAAGAGCGGATACAACCATAACCATCTATGCGACCGACTTAGCAGGTAACCAGAGCTTAGGAACCAGTTTGAAGGTGTTGGACAAAACTCCACCTGCCACTCCGACTGTTAATAAAGTGACCTATCTATCAAAAAATGTAACAGGTACAGGTGAGAAAGGTTCAACGATTTATATTTATAAAGGGACTACATTGATTGGAAAAGCGACTGTAGATAGCTATGGAAAATATTCTGCGACAATCAGTCTTCAGTTAAAAGGGTCTAAGTTAGAGGTTATTTCTATGGATAAGGCCTATAATCAAAGCAAGTCCGTATATGTAACTGTCTATTAAAATGTGTATGCAAATTCCTATCACGTTGCCATGGTGTGGAGATTTGAGAAGTGATCGTTTAAAAGGAAATGTTCTGTAAGCAAAGAACCTGAAGCACACAGCTGCTTCAGGTTTTTATCATTTTGGACAGCTTTACAGTCAAAACAAGATGTCCAAACAATTATAGTTTAACCGTTAAAAAGCCAACTTCCTCGCTAACAGGAATTGGCTTTTTTCAATATAAACACATATTTTATCTTTTTAACTTCTGTTAAGACTTAATTAAGGTTGGAGTATCATAATGCAGACATGGACTTAAAGAAAGCATCTAAAAATTGAAAGGAGTCCTTCAAATGCAAAAAAAGAAATTTACCTCTTGGGGCGTTAGCTTTGCGAGTCTTGCTCTCGTCGCAGGAATGATGTCATATATGGGAATTAAAAAAGATACAACAACCAATACAACTGCAGTCGCGACAACACAAAATTCAACACAATCATCTCAAAGTGGCAGTACCGAAGATTCATCGATCACCTACGAGGTCCCAAGTCAATCTACTGATACCACTGGATCTACAAATACCAGCGGGACTACAGACACAAGTGGAACTGGGCAGTCAGATAATCAATCTGTTTCACAAGACAATTCGTTTCCAAGTCAACATGGAGGCTTTGATACTACAACCGGGGGAACCTGATGAAGTATAAGTATCATTTCAATGATTACGATAGTGCATTTGATACTACTACAGGAGGAGCCTTAACATGTATAAGTATAACTTCAATTCAATGAGTACAATGGTACAAATATTGATAAGTAAAGAATTGTTTGCAAATGATCTCATGCCCGTTTATAAATTATTCGCATCTGTCGAAGACACCTGCAGCCGGTTCAAAAAAGATAGTGAATTATCCAGATTAAATCAGCAGCTAGAAAAAGAAGTCGAGGTATCGGATCAATTTTTTAGCATTTTAAAAGAAGCACTTAGATTTTACGAAGAAACAAATGGGGTGTTCAACCCAGGTATATTGTCAGCGATTGAAAACAGCGGCTATACAAAATCAATTGAGTTTATCAAAGGGCGGGAGTTAGCGGCTCCCTCCCCTACAGCTCCAGTGTTTACGAAATTCAGACCTTATCAATTAGATGAGGATAGACAAACGGTGGTTTTGCACACTGGTATTGATTTAGGTGGAATCGCAAAGGGCTGGGTGGTTGATCGTGCAGCTGATATCTTATCGCGTTATGGATTTGGTTTTGTTAATGTGGGCGGAGATATTCGGATTTTTGGAAGTCTGCTACGGCCCTTAAATATTGGTATTGAAGATCCCTTTGACCCATCAAAAATGCTCTCTTCCATTCAGGTATCCGATGGGGCTGTAGCTACTTCTACTTCGATGAAAAGAAGGTGGAAGGTGAGCGGAAAAAGTAAGCATCACCTTATTGATGCCACAACAGGCGAGCCATCTGCGAGCACCATTATTTCTTCTACTGTAACGGCGCCAACGGCTGTAGAAGCGGATGTATTAGCAAAAGTGGTACTTTTATTAGGAGAAGAGCGCGGGAAGGCCTTGCTTTCTGTCAAAAAAAATCCAGCGGTTATCATAAATGAAGCTAAAGAAATTTGGAGAGGTGGCGAATAACATGGAGTCTTTAGAATGGTACGCAATCCGGGCGACTGGGGTTGTGGCTTATCTATTATTATATTTGGCGGCATTAACAGGACTATATTCTGCGGTACAGAAGAAACGGAAAAAGAAAGTGAATAATCTCCTGCATTTTCATGAGGTAGTGTCAGATTGGTCATTGATTATGACTGTCGGTCACTTAGGAATTTTATTGATTGATGCTTACATGAAATTTAGTTGGTCTGATATACTGATTCCATTTAGCGGCAGCTATGAAACCATTTCTATGGGATTAGGATCTATCGGCTTTTATTTCTTAATTTTAACGATTGTCACTTCGAAGTTCCGTAAGAAAATTGGTTATCAGAGATGGAAAAAGCTGCATGCTCTTAACCCTATTCTGTATATTTTAGTAACAGCACACGGGTTAATGAGTGGTACGGACTTCCAAGGGACAGTTTTGGCTGTTGTTAATATTGTGCCAGTTGTTCTTATGCTCGGAATGTTTCCTTCTGATAAGAAGAAGCTAACCGAAGGAAATGGGGCAATTTAGAAATGGGTTGGAGGTTTCTCCAAGCCATTTTTTTATGCTGTTTTTGGGTTGAGTGATTATTTTTAAGAAGACATGCTTCGCTTCGTACTTTTGCTAAAAATAACGATTATATTTCTAATCGTTTAAACGCTCTCAATATGAATAATACTAATAGGTAGAGAGACTAGTTTGGAAGGAGGGAGACGTCATGTTGCATACAACGGTATCATATTTAAGAATGGTGCTTCCCTTTATCTATATAATTTGCACTTGGCGGTTTGCTGATTGGAGAAATTGGAGGAAATACTATCCCACCATCCTTTTCATTATAAGTGTTGATTTTTTTATTTCCGTCCTTATGTACGAATACCCATTATGGACTTTTCGTGGTTCGTTAATAGTACCTAACCATACTATTGCGGAATTTATCTTAACATTTATCACCTTCCCCAGCCTGACCTTACTGTATTTATCCTTATACCCGTATCATTCCCATTGGCCTAAGCAAGTTTTATATATTGGCATCTGGTTTATTTTTGAGGTGATGATGGAGTACCTGTTTAGGAGTGCAAATCTTATCTCCTATACTCATGGTTGGAATTATGGCTGGTCTTGCGTGGTTTGGCTATTTCTGTTTATTGGACTGCGCCTCCACTATACGAGGCCGCTTTGGGCATGGGTCCTTTGCTTTGTATGTTCTGCGTTTTTAATCCTATACTTTCAGATTCCAGTTACGAAGTTTAGATGATTTAAGTAAGTCAATACTACAACAAATATGTAAGTATCGGAGAAGATGTAGACTCTCGAAGATTCGCTCCTCTCATGGTCGAGCAGGGAAGAGGAAAAATCATTAACATTTCGATGAATTACGAAACAATGAAACGAAAAGGATTCGTCCCATATGGTCCATCACGTGCTGCTACCGAGTCTCTGTCCTATATTATGGCGGAAGACCTAATAGAGTTTGGTGGTTCGGTAAATATGCTCCTTCCTGGAGGTGCCACGGTACTGGTATGATACCTGATGAAGTGAAAAAGCAACTAGAAGGGATTTTCCAACTTCTGAAACCAGAAATCATGGGAAAGCCTATAGTTTCTTGCCTCTGAGCAATCTGATGGAATAACAGGATCACTCCTGCTTGCCCATCAAGCAATAAAAGAGAAATACAAGCATTAGAATGTACAGCTGGAGGTAATCAGATGCTGCCATTATTTTTAAAACCTGTTTTAAAAGAAAGAATTTGGGGCGGAACAGCCTTGCAAAAAGAATTCGGATATGCAATCCCATCGGAAAATACTGGAGAGTGCTGGGCAATCTCTGCTCATCCAAATGGTCCATCTGTAATTGAAAATGGGCCGTATGTTGGTAAGACCTTGGACGCTCTTTGGCGCGAACAGCCTGAGCTTTTTGGAAATCCAAGAGAAGAGGTGTTTCCGCTTTTGACGAAAATTTTGGATGCAAACATGGATTTATCCGTGCAGGTTCATCCAGATGATTCCTATGCGAAAGTACATGAAAACGGTGATCTGGGCAAAACTGAGTGCTGGTATATCATCGACTGTAAAGAAGACTCCGATATGATTTTCGGTCACAACGCTAAAACAAAGGAAGAATTAATCGAGCAAATTAACGAAGGAAAATGGAGCGAGCTCCTGCGCAGGGTTAAAATCAAGCCGGGCGACTTTTTCTATGTGCCAAGCGGAACCATCCACGCTTTGTGTGAGGGCACCCTTGTCCTAGAAACGCAGCAAAGCTCTGACACAACCTACCGGGTCTATGATTATGACCGCAGAGATGATGAGGGGAATTTGCGAGAGCTTCATTTAGAAAAAGCGATTGATGTAACAACTGTGCCGCATCAAGATGCCGGGGTTGCTCCTTGTGTTGAGGAACAAGAACATGCACGGGTTACAACATTTGTAAAATCAGATTTTTTCTCGGTGTATAAATGGGAGGTTAGCGGAAAAACGTCATTTGCATTCCCTGATCAATATTTGCTCTTTAGTGTGATTAAGGGGAATGGCGCCCTTAAATGCAACGGAGAGCGGTATCCATTGGAAAGAGGGATGCATTTCATTCTTCCATTCGGATTAGGCGATTTTGCCATCGACGGGAATTGTGAATTGATCGTTTCGCATACTTGATAAATGGGACATTGGAAAATAATAAAGCGTAAAGATTCTCGTGAGAAGGGTCTTTACGCTTTTTTTACTTAATTAAAGAGGTTTGTAACCGTTTCCTAAACGATAAGGAAATTTATTAATTTTTATTTTGGCTTTAAACTAGTTAAAATTCAAAGTGTAGAAGATAACGTTATCTGGTGAAAGGGTTTCCACAGTGAAACCGCTTGATTAGAAAAAATTAAATTTGATGGAAGGTGAAGTGTTGGAAATCAAATCATTGATTGATGAAGACTTGATTGAGTTAAACTTGGTTGCTGCAACCCAGAAAGAAGTGATTTCTCAATTAACTTCATTGTTAGCAAAACAAGGAAGAATTGATTCAGAGTCTGTATTTTTCCAAGGTGTACTTGAAAGAGAAGAAGAATTTACGACTGGTTTTGGCAATGGATTTGCTATCCCGCATTGTAAAAGCGATACCGTTAAAACAGCAAGTATCATTATCGGGAAAACTGCAAATGAAATTGACTGGAATTCCTTAGATGATAAACCTGTAACTTTTATTATCATGCTGGCTATACCAGCAACAGAAGGCGGCACGACTCATCTGCAAATTTTAGCAGCATTGTCAGGCAAATTAATGGACGATGAGTTCCGCGATCAGCTGATGAATGCAACGCAGCCAAAACAAATTTTAGAATTAATAGATGAATTAGTTACTCAAAAAACAAACTAAGAAAAGGTGGATATAATCATGAAAATTATCGCAATTACAGCTTGCCCAGCAGGAGTAGCACATACAAATATGGCCGCAGCGGCTTTAGAAATGACAGCAAAAAAGATGGGGCATCAAATTAAAGTTGAAAAACAAGGTGCAATGGGAATTGAAAATTCGATTTCAGCGAAAGAAGTTGCAGATGCGAATGTACTTATTTTAGCTGTTGATACAGCGATTGCAAAAGTAGATCGTTTTAATGAAATTCCAACACTAAAGGTTCCGGTTGCGGAAGCAGTTAAAAACCCGCAGGGACTTATTAATAAAGCTCTTGAGCTAGTAAAATAAAAAGGGGGAGAATTCGACAATGAAAAAGTTCCTTGAAGAAGCTAAAACACATTTAATGACTGGTGTTTCCTATATGCTGCCGTTTGTTGTTGCGGGAGGTCTGCTTCTAACAATTGGTTTACTTTTAGGCGGCGGCGAACAAGAAGCAGGTTTTGCTAAACAAACCGTTAAAGCTGGGGTATTGATTTTCTCCTTAATGGTTCCCGTAATGGCAGGCTATATGGCTTATTCTATCGCAGACCGTCCGGGTATTGCTCCAGGTATGGTTGGTGGATTGATTGCTCATGAAATCGGCGCAGGATTTTTGGGTGGTATTGTTGCAGGTTTCCTTGCAGGTTATATTGTTAATTTTATTAAAAAGCTTCCTATGCACTCATATATTGCTGCACTAAAACCAATTATTGTTATTCCGTTATTAGGTGTTGGAGCTGTTTCCTTATTAATGTATATCATTGGTCAGCCAATCGCGTTAGCGTCTAAAGGTTTAGAAGGCTGGTTATCATCGATGAGCGGTGGAAATCTAGCGTTACTTGGATTGATTATTGGCGCGATGATGGCGTTTGATATGGGAGGCCCTATTAATAAAGTAGCGTTTGCCTTCTGTGTTGGTATGTTAAATCAAGGAGTTTACGGTCCAATGGCAGCATGCTGGATTGGAATTATGACACCACCAATTGGACTTGCTCTTGCTACAAGACTTGCTCCCAAGAAATTTACAGCCGGTGAAAGACAAAGTGCTCTTCCTTCAACCATCATGGGAGCGACAGGGATTACAGAAGGTGCAATTCCATTTGCCGTAAGTGACCCACTTCGCGTTATTCCATCCATTGTTGTTGGTTCAGCAGTAGGCGGCGCCTTAGCTATGGCACTTGGTGCAGCAGCTCCAGTACCATCTGGCGGTGTACTAGTCATTCCGTTCTTTGTTAAACCATTTATGTTCGTCCTTGCTTTTGCAGCAGGAATCGTTACAACGGCATTAATGACAGTTCTTTTAAAAAAGAAAGTCGAAGAAGAAGTAGCCTATACTCAAGAAGTGGCTTAAAAAGAATAGCTTGAATTTCATTGAGGGGACTTTTAAAGGACCCTCATCTTCTTTATCGCTAAAAAAATTATGGTTCTGGAGGCTTTTACTATGAATTTTCATGTCATCTCCCATACACATTGGGACAGAGAGTGGCACCAAACCTACCAACAATATCGTGTAAACTTAATCCGTTTTATGGATGAATTAATTGAGCTTTTAGAAACAAGTCCTGCCTACTCTTCCTTTTTATTAGATGGACAAACGATCGTATTAGAGGATTATTTAGAAATTAAACCGAAGAATCGGGACAGAATTAGGAAGCTTGTTGAGGAAGGGCGGATCATTATCGGACCTTGGTACATCCAGCCTGACGAGTTTATGCCAAGCGGAGAATCGCTTGTCCGGAATTTATTAATCGGCCAGCAGGTTGGAAATGAATTTGGTCCATCGATGCAGATTGGGTATTTACCGGATTCATTTGGACAGGCTGCTCAGATTCCCCAAGTGTTAAAGGGATTTGGGATTGATCATGCCTTGTTTTGGCGCGGGATTACAAATGAAGAAACAGAAAAAACGGATTTCTGGTGGGTGGGTCCCGATGGATCAAAAGTACTAACAACCCATCTTCCATTAGGCTATGGAAATGGCCGCATGCTTTCAACAGATTTAGAGCAGAATGTTAAAATCATCGAAGAAAATCACTCAAGCTTAAAAGATATGACGACCACACCTAATATGTTATTGATGTGTGGTTTCGATCAAAGAAGTGCCAATAAAGATCTGCCTGAAATTATGGATGAGCTAAATAAATATTATGCTGAACACGGAAGTGAGTTCCAGGTTAGACTAAGCCGCCTGCAGGACTATTTTGAAGGGATTTCGCAAGAATCAGAAAAACTCGAGCACCTTTCTGGTGAGTTTCGAAAGGGCAAAAATATGCGCGTCCATGTAAGTATCGCCTCAACGCGCTTAGATTTGAAAAAGAAAAACTTCGAAGTCCAAAATTTATATGAAAAATATGTGGAGCCTGTGAACTCCCTTTCCTTCCTAGCGGGGCACCATTATGACAATGATGTTATCAATAAAGGCTGGAAATACATGATGCAAAATCATGCCCATGATTCCATTTGTAATGTTTGTACAGATGACACTCATCATGAAATGAATATGAGATATGAATTCGCCAAGCAAATTGGCGAGTCTGTACAGAAAACAGCCACCTCTGAATTGCTTGGCAACATAAAGTTCGATGAGAACAAGGGAATGCCTATAGTGGTCGTGAATACACTTGGCCAAAAAAGAAAAAATATCGCAGAAGCAACATTACATGTAACTTTTAAAGAATTTATCCTAGTTGACTCAAATGGAAATGAGGTCCATTATCAAGTTGTTGAAACGAAAGAAGAAAATTTAAATGATAAACAAATTGAAATAGGTGTAAAAAATGCCGATCAGTTTGTTTTTACTACTAAAATTAAATTTGCCGCTGAAGTAGATGGCTTTGGATTCAGCACGTATTACGTAAAAGAACAAGCTCCAATGGCTCATACATTTGCCGATGTGTATCAGAATGGAGCCTTCGAAAATGAGTTTATCGCAGTGAACATCGAAAAAAATGGTTCATTAACAATAAAAGAACAAAAAACCGGTGCGATTTTTAAAGGGCTAAATGTGTTTGAAGAAGGCGGAAATGCCGGTGATGAATATGATTTCTCACCACCTCGGGAAGACGTCATTATTACGACAAGAGACGCGGCTCCAGAAATATCGGTTGTTCATAACGGACCTATTTTTGCAACGGTTAAGATCGCGTATCAAATGGAATTTCCTGTCGATACAGATGTAAACAGCCGTTCAAAAGAAAAGAAAGCTTCAACGATCGAGACTTATGTGATGGTGAATCGTTATGAAGATCGGGTCGATGTGAAAACAGTGATTGATAATACGGTTAAAAACCACCGAATTCGCGCCTTATTTGATACAGGAATGACAACGAAAACCCATATCGCTGACCAACCATTTGGCACGATTCGCCGTGATAACTATCTAGAGCAGGTTGAATACTGGGAGCAGGAAAATTGGGAGGAAAAATATTACCCAATTTATCCGCAGCAGAAATTTGTGGATGTTTCTGATGATCAAAAAGGTATTTCTATTCTTAATAAAGGCTTGCCGCAATACGAGATCCTGAATGGTGAAAAACCAACAATTGCTCTTACGCTGCTTGCTGGAACCGATTATATGGGGAAACAGGATTTAGTGGATCGTCCTGGAAGACGTTCAGGTTTACATGTAGCCACTCCGGATAGTCTTTTATTAGGTAAGCATGAAATGGAATATTCCATTATTGCGCACCAAGGTAATGAAATTAAGGCAGGTACTGGGGTTAAAGCCAGCGAATTTACTACACCGTTTATGACGGTCCCTCTTTCTGTTAAGAGGGAAAGAGGTTCTCTAAGCGACAACTGTACGTTTATTCGTGTTGAAGGTACTGAAGTGGCTATTAGTGCTGTGAAAAAATGTGAAAATGATAATAGTCTTTTAGTAAGAATTTATAATACAACTAACCAGCCAATTGATTCTGCAAAGCTAGAAATCAATCAAGAGCTTTTCAAAACTATTAAACTAGTTAATTTGAATGAAGTTCCGATCACTGAGCAGGATGAGCGTATCCTTTTCACTGCTAATGAAATTCACTTAAAGGATATTCGTCCGAACGAAGTCTTAAGCTTTACATTATCTTAGAATGAAAGGAGATACCCAAGAATTAGAGTGATAAGGTCAACTCTTTTTGAGGGTATCTCTTTTTAATAACGGAGGGATTTTAAAATGTGTGATAATTTAGTTGTCCTGCCAGATTCCACAAGTCAAACTCGGATGCTTGTAGCGAAAAATAGCGATCGACCAGCTTATGAAAGTCAGCCGCTCGTGTATAATAAAAAGCAAACCTATGAACATGGGGAGAATGTAAATTTAGCTTACTTGAATATACCCCAAATTAAAGAAACCTATTTAACAATTGGTTCTTCTCCGTTTTGGTGCTGGGGCTATGAGCAGGGCATCAATGAACACGGCGTCGCCATCGGAAACGAGGCTATTTTTACAAAGGATTTGAAAGACAGTGCGGCAAATCCTGAAAAACAAAAAGGGATTTTAGGGATGGAGCTTGTCCGGCTTGGCCTTGAGAGAGGGAAAACAGCGAAAGAAGCTTTAGAAGTTATTGCAAAGTTAATTGAAGAGTATGGTCAATGGGGCAGTGCCGTTGTAGGCGAAGAGAAGCCTTACAATAATTCGTTTATCATCGCTGATTCAAAGGAAGCATGGGTTCTTGAAACAGTGGACCATCATTGGGCGGCAAAGAAAATTCAAAAAAAATACCATTCGATCTCGAACGAAATAAGTATTCGCAATGACTGGGATTTAAATAGTGAGGGCTTTATGGAAAAGGCGATTCGATCTGGCTGGGCTGACCGAGCAGAGGATTTTGATGCTGCCCATGCTTATATGGACTTTACAAATGCGCTGCAGGTCTCGCATATTCGTGTACAGCGTACGAAGCAATTGCTTCATGAGAAAGCGGGGGAGATTGATGTCCCTTGGCTGAAACGAATCTTACGGGATCATTATGAAGATACATTTTTAGAAGCCCCATTTTTTAATGCGGCACTGCCGGATTTTCAAACCATTTGTATGCACTCCTCCCCTGCGAATTTTACTTGGGGAATTACCGCTTCTTCGACGGTTTTTGAACTTCCAGCGGATGAATGGCATTTTCCGGTGATTTGGTGGTCGCCTGCAACCCCGTGTACAGGTCTTTATCTGCCGATTTTCATGTGTGAACAGGAGTTTCCAGTGGTTCTTTCTCAGGCGGGAACGGTGAGGGTGAAAACAGCTGATCCGACCAAATCAGAGCAGGATCAATCGGCAAAAGATTCATATTGGTGGATGTTCCGGGATTTGCTTGATGAATTAAAAGGCGATGAAAATGGAAAATTATTTACTAAGAATAAGGAAATTGTTAGAAAAACTTTTGACCTTTTAGAGCAAAAATGGTTGAAGTTAATTCGTGATACTGAAGAAGAGGCGGCTGTCCTGAATAAGGCTGGTAAACAAAAGGAAGCCATTGCCCTCGTTACGTCCTTTTCATATGAATGTTTAAAAGAAGCTTTAGAAGCTATTGGAAAAATTCGAACGCAAATAAAAACAGCCGTTTTGTCATAAAAAGTTCTTACTTGGTTAGCAGGGGTGTAAGATATGATTGTTTTAAACAGCCGTCTTAAGTCATTGATCAAAGAAATTCTATCACAGAAGGAGCCTGTGACAAGTGAATACCTAGCAAAAGTACTAGGTGTCACTTCCCGGACAATTAGAAATGATGTGAAAACATTAAATCTTGAACTCAAAAAAATTGGTGTCCAAATCGAAGCGAATAGAGGTGTTGGCTATTTTATTGATCAGACCCTTGGACAGCCGGTTACTGAAATAATCGAAGAGCTTTTTATGCTTCAGGAAGAGGAACAAGGCAACGCCCCTGTACTGCCAGAGGAACGAGTACTGTATATTTTAAAAAGCATTATTACGGCGGAGGATTTCATTGCAACGGAACAGCTTGCCAATGATTTATTTGTGAGTAAATCCACCGTTGATAACGACTTAAAGCAAGTAGAGAAACTTTTAGAAAAATATGACTTAACCTTGTATAAAAAGCAAAACTATGGAATCAAATTGATCGGAAACGAAATGAATATTCGCTTTTGCTTGTCTGAAAGCTTGGTGAATTTGAGAAATGAACAAGCCCAGCTTGAAAATGAGATTATCTCAGATGTAAATGTGGAAGTCATTAAGACGATTACCATGAAACATATTGAAGAGTTGCCCTTTCGTATGGCTGAACTTCCGCTCAATAATTTAGTGATGCACATTGCGATTGCCATCCAGAGAATTAAAAAGGGTAAAAATATTGAGGTCGGTACGATTGAGCTCGATCAAATTGAAACGCAAGCGGAATCCGTGGTAGCCAATAGAATGGTCACGTCCCTTGAAGAAACATTTTCAATAAAAATCCCTGCAGGTGAAGTGGCGTATATCGCGATTCATTTGCTTGGAGCCAAACATTTTGAAGATAAGAATTTACAAGAGGTCGATTTTGCTGAGATGGTAGGGGAGAGCCACTATCAATTAGTGGTTGATATTCTTTCGGAAATTAATAGGGTTTACCACATCGATTTGCGGGAGGATCGAGAGCTCATTTATGGCTTAGGGCTTCATTTGCGGTCTGCCATGAACCGTTTAAAATATCGAATGAACCTAAGGAATCCCATGTTAAAGGAAATCAAAAATCATTATCCGTTTTCTTTTGAGTTAGGGATTCTTGCCTCTGAAATCATCCAGAAAAACAGCCATCTTATTGTAAATGAGGACGAAATCGGTTATATCGCGATTCATCTGGAAGCTGCTGTTGAGCGGATGAAGAATAAAAAACGGCGTGAAGTGAGACGAGTAGCCATCGTCTGTGCTTCCGGATTAGGCACGGCTAAGTTATTAGCAGCTAGTATCGAGAGTAAGTTTCCTGGGATTGATATTGTGGGGACCTATCCGTCCTATTCTATTAAGAATATCAAAAAAGAGGCCGCCGATTTAATCTTAAGTACCATCCCTGTTAAAGAAGAAGGCCCGATTCCGATCCTTCATATCAACACGATGTTAACGGAACAAGATGTTGAAAGGGTTAAAGAACACATTTCAAGCAAGTATCTAAATGAAGATAAGAATAAATCATTAAAAAAGCTGCAAAATCTCTTTAATGAGGATTTGTTTTTCACCGAGATTGATAAGAAAAATCCAAAGGACATCATCAAATCCTTAACAACTATTCTAAATATTAAAGGATTTGTCGATGATTCTTTTCAGCAATCTGTGCTAGAGCGGGAGGAAATCTCACCTACAGCAATCGGTAATCTTGTGGCCATTCCCCACCCCTTAAAACCGAATGCGTTAGGGTCCTGTATTGCCATTGGGATTCTAAAGAAACCAATAAAATGGGGAGAGCATTCGGTTCAATTGGTCTTTTTACTGGCATTGAATGAAAAGGATAAAGAAGAATTCAGCCACCTTTTTAATCATTTATGGCGGTTGGTCCAAAATAAAAAATTAGTGGATGAGCTTTGCTCTAAAGAGAATTTTGCTGATTTTATGAGTCAATTTTACTCGACCAAATAAAGTTAGAAGGAATGAAACCTATGAAAGTTGTAATCGCACCAGATTCTTTTAAAGAAAGTTTATCGGCGACAGAGGTTGCGGGTGCCATTGAAGAAGGATTTCTGAAAGTCTTTCCTCATGCTGAGTTTGTTAAGGTTCCCATGGCTGATGGGGGAGAGGGCCTTGTTCAATCCTTAGTGGATTCGCTAAATGGACACATTATTCAGCAGGAGGTAACCGGTCCGCTTGGTCATAAAGTGACTGGTTTCTTTGGGTTGATTCATAACGGAAAAACGGCTGTCATTGAAATGGCCGCTGCTGCTGGATTACATTTGGTTTCGCATGGAAATAGAAATCCGCTTCATACCACAACCTTTGGAGTAGGAGAACTAATATTGGCTGCTCTTGACCATCATGTAGAAAAAATCATTTTAGGTCTCGGGGGAAGTGCTACTAATGATGGAGGGGCAGGGATGGTTCAGGCGTTAGGAGGGAAATTACTACATGCCAACGGCTGTGAAATTGGATTTGGCGGCGGAGCATTAGCGAGCTTAAACTCTATTAATTTAGAAGGGTTGGATGTACGTTTATCTGAAATTACTTTCGAGGTTGCTTGTGATGTCGAGAACCCATTGCTTGGGCTAACTGGTGCTTCTTCCGTATTTGGTCCGCAAAAAGGGGCAACAGCAGATATGGTTCAGATTCTAGATGAGAATATAGCACATTTTGCAAGAGTGATAGAAAGAGATTTAGGGAAGCGTGTTTTTGACGTTTCTGGTGCAGGAGCTGCAGGTGGCTTGGGTGCAGGTTTATTAGCCTTTCTTCCTTGCAAGTTAAAAAAAGGAATCGAGATCGTCGTTGACGCTACTTGCTTAGAGGAGCATATTCGTGATGCGTCCCTTGTCGTAACGGGAGAAGGGAAGATCGATAGTCAAACCATTTATGGTAAAACCTCGATTGGTGTGGCAAAGGTCGCAAAAAAACATAACATTCGTGTAATCGGGTTAGCAGGTTCCCTTGGTGCCGGCTATGAAGCTGTTTATGATGGTGGCATTGATGCCGTTTTTAGCATTGTACCTGGAGTTACAACACTTGATAATGCACTTGAAAATGCCTATCCCAACATTGTGAATACTGTACGAAATATTGCAAAGCTTTTATAAAAAACAAACCCACATATTAGTGGGCTTGTTGTCGTTTGAAGCTTATTTCCACACATCTTTCGCAATAGAAATGACATGTCTAACTTTATCCCATTGCTGTTCTTCTGTTAGAAGGTTTCCTTCTTCGGTAGAGGAGAATCCACATTGCGGGCTTAGGCATAGTTGATCTAATTCTACATATTTAGCAGCTTCTGCAATACGTGCTTTTATTAATTCTGGGTCTTCTAAATCACCAAACTTAGATGTAATCAGTCCAAGAACAATTTGTAAATCTTTGCGGTTTACGTGTTTAAGCGGTGCAAACCCGCCAGAGCGCTCATCATCAAATTCTAAGAATAAGCCATCTACCTTTAATTCGCCAAAGATATATTCTGAAGCATTATCGTAACCGCCGCTAGCCGTATAAGTAGATTTAAAGTTTCCGCGGCAGATATGCATCGTGATGACCATATCTTCTGGTTTGTTGGCAATCGATTCATTGATGGCACGAGTGAAAATCTTAATTAACTCTTCTGGAGTGTAGCCTTTGTCGGCAATTTGCTGCTGGCCTTTCTCTGAGAAGAAAACTGCCCAAGATGTATCATCTAATTGCAAATAACGGCAGCCTGCATCATAAAATGCCTGAATAGCTTTTTGGTAGGCTTTAATTAAATCATCAAAGAACTCATCTTTGTTTGGATATGCCGCTTCCTCGATAACCCCTCTAAAGAAGAGCATATTTGGACTTGGAATCGTGAATTTCGCTACATGGTCACCCTTGATGCCGTCCAAGAATTTATAGTCTTCGATAAATGGATGCTGACCGAAGTCTAGTTTACCCGTTACTTTTACTCCGTGTGCTCTTGTTTGAACACCATTAAATTGAATACCTGACTCGGCTTCATAAAGCTCAACGCCCTCAAGTCCTGCTAGGAAGTCGAAATGCCACCAAGCACGGCGCAATTCTCCATCTGTTACAGCTGAAAGACCTACTTCTTTTTGTTTTTCTACTAATCTAATGATTTCTTCATCTTCGATGGCACGAAGCTGTTCCGCTGTGATTTCTCCGTTTTCTTTTTGAAGACGTGCTTGCTTAAGTCGTTCCGGACGCAGGAAGCTTCCGACATGGTCGGCTTTAAAAGGTGCTCTAGTGAGTGTTTTTGTCATTTTATCTGCTCCTTTAATAAATATAATTTTAATTATATATAAAATTTTCGAAAAATGCATAGATGGAACATATTCTAAAATCCCTCTTTAAGCTGTAAGCCTTTGCATTTTTGCAGTGTTTTTGTGGAAAAAAATTATTGTATAGAAAACATTGATTTTTTTGAAAATTTATTCTAGTATAGTGAAAGATTAATTATTTAGAAAAGCGAAAAAATTGTTTCGGGGGGTACTATTATGGGAGTTATCGAGAAAATCAGCGGATTTGCCGGAAAAACCTTTACATTATGGGTATTAATCTTTGCTGTTGTTGCTTTTAATTTTCCAGGTCACTTTGTGTGGCTGGGAGGATATATTGTTCCTTTATTAGGAATTGTTATGTTCGGCATGGGGCTGACACTGGAGTTATCGGATTTTAAGGAAGTTTTTAGAAGACCAAAGGAAGTGGCGCTTGGGGTTGTCGGTCACTTTATCATCATGCCGCTCTTAGCGTTTTTATTGGCGGTCGGTCTTGATTTACCAAAAGAAGTTGCGGTAGGGGTTATTTTAGTAGGATGCTGCCCGAGCGGAACGGCTTCGAATGTTATGGTGTTTCTAGCAAGAGGAAATGTGGCGCTGGCGGTTGCGATTGCCTCTGTTTCTACGATTCTAGCACCATTTGTTACACCATTGCTCATCCTTCTGTTTGCAAGTAAGTGGGTTGATGTTAGTGTAGCATCCTTATTCCTTTCGATTGTACAAGTTGTGATTGTCCCATTAGCGCTTGGGTTTATCATTAAAAAGTTCTTTGGAAAACAGGCGAGAGCCGGTGCCAAAGCAATGCCGCTTGTTTCCGTTGTTGCGATTGTGTTGATTGTATCTGCTGTCGTAGCAGGCAGCGCGGCTAAAATTGCCGAAACCGGTCTGCTTATTTTTGGAGTGGTAATCCTTCATAATGTGCTTGGATTCTTGCTTGGTTTCTTCTTTGCCCGTTTATGCGGAATGGATCTTGCGAAACAAAAGGCTGTCGCAATGGAAGTCGGCATGCAGAATTCTGGTTTGGGAGTAGCTATCGCCACGGCGCACTTCTCGCCATTAGCGGCTGTACCTAGTGCGATTTTTAGTGTGTGGCATAATTTATCTGGTTCGGTTTTGGCGAATATTTTTAGCCGGATGAAAGATAAGAATGAAAACGCAGAAAGTAGCAAGCATATAGCATAATCTTGAAACCTCCCAGCTGGGGGGTTTTTTGTATTGGGGTTTTGTTTCCAATTTTTGTAGAATTAGTTCTGATTTTCGTAGAATACTCACTTACTTTTGTAGAATTCTCCTTTATTATGTAGAATTCCCTCGGGCTTTTGTAGAATTTCTCCTTTATTACGTAGAATCCACTCGTACTTTTGTAGATCATCGCTAAATTGCGTAGAATACCCCCTGTTTTCCTCCTTTTAAAAAGAGTATTGCAGCCTGGGCCAATTATGCCCAATGTTTAACAATAAAATAGGACGGGTAGTAATCACATAAGAAGTAATAAAGGAGGAATTAAAGTGAATGTTGCTAGTGTAATGACAAACGACGTTGATTGCTGTACTCCTGAAAGTACTTGTAAAGAAGTAGCGATTAAGATGAAAGAACTTGATGTAGGTGTGATTCCAATTTGTGAAAATGAAAAATTAGTGGGAATCATTACCGACCGCGATTTAGTCATAAAGGGATTAGCAAATGACCTTTCGGATGAATCACCCGTTTCTGAATTAATCACAAATTTGGTAGTAAAAGGTACCAAAGACATGTCTATTGAGGAAGCTGCAAAAATTATGTCTCACGAACAAATTCGCCGTCTTCCTATAGTGGAAAATGAAAAGTTGGTGGGAATGGTCTCTCTTGGTGATTTAGCTGTAAATAATCAGTCGAGTGAAAAGGCTGGAGAAGCCCTTAAAGATATCTCGGTTCCATCCGAACCTAATAAATAAAGCACTTCTTAGAAAGTTCAAAGTTTCTATTTGAATGGATTCCTGAAAAGAAACTAACTTTAGGAGTGAACAAAATGCCGTTACTAGAAATTAGTGTCGTTCCAATCGGAACAGATTCTCCCAGTTTTAGTACACAGGTTACAAATGCTGTTCGTATAATTGAGGAAAAAGATTTAAAGTATGAGTTGACCCCTACCTCAACAGTTGTAGAAGGCGATATTGACCATTTATGGGAAGTTGCCAAAGAGATCCATCAAAAAGCTATATCAAATGGTCCAGAAAGGATTGTGACCAATATTAGTATAGATCATCGGACAGATAAAGAAATGAATATGGATCACCAAATAGACACAGTCCGTAAAGAGCTAGAATAGTTTTTCTAAACCAGACGTATATTTGACTTTTTTACTATTAAAATAGGAGAAAGAAATCCGGCCCAATTAAAGAGCCGGATTTTTTATGTTTGCTTTATTTCTAATCTTCGTGCAACTAGTGACAAGGCATAATTCACGATAAAATATAGTAACGCTACAATCACAAAAACTGGTATCACATACGATCCCTTTTGCGCGTAAATAATTTGTCCATTGTGCAATAGATCCGGCAATGCAATGACGACAGCTAACGATGTATCTTTAAGCAGAGAAATAAATTGACTGACAATAGGTGGAACCATTCTTCTCAGAGCTTGGGGCACGATAATATAGCGTAAAGTCTGGATGTAGTTCAGCCCAGACGCCCGTGCTGCTTCAATCTGTCCTTTTTCAATCGAGTTTAAACCGCTTCGGATAATTTCTGACAGCATAGCTGATTCAAAAACCGTCAACGCTGCGATGGCAGCAGTCGTTATTTCCATTTCGATCCCGATTTCGGGCAATGCAAAATAGGCGAAGAAAATGATCAGCAGCAAAGGAAGGTTACGAATCGTCTCGACAACCACGGCAAGTAATGGAGATACAACAGGGATCCGCGCATATCTGAGAGTGCCAATAAGACCGCCAATAATGAAGCTGAGCACAATTGAAATGGCAGCAACCTTAAGGGTGACACCAAATCCTTCGAGCAAAAATTTAAAATTGTCCAGTTTATATACTTCAATGAACGGTGCTAGAACATCCATCTAGGCACCTCCTCAATTACTTCTAGCCATTCGTTTTTCTAAAAATCCTACGCCAAGACTTAAAGGGATCGTTAAAATTAAATAAAATAAGGCAACAAAAACATAGGTATCAAAGGTTACGTATGTCTTTGCAGAAATTAGGTCCCCCTGATACATTAAATCCCCGCCTGCGACTACTGCTAACAATGATGAATTTTTAACTAAATTGATAAATTGGTTGCCAAGAGGAGGGATTACGATCTTGATAGCCTGGGGGAGTATAACCAATCTCATTGCCTGGCCGTAACTAAGTCCTGTTGAGCGGGCTGCTTCCATTTGCCCGCTTGGAACCGACATGATTCCGGCACGGATTGCTTCAGCTATGAAAGCCGCTGTATAGATGGTCAATCCGATTGTTCCTGCAGCCATCCCGCCAAAGTTTCCAGACAAATAAGTGAAAAACACAATAACGAGTACAGGTATATTCCGAATAAATTCAACATATGCCGTCCCAATCCAGTTAAGAGATTTAAACGGGGCGATCCGCATCACAGCAAGAAGTGTCCCCAAGATAAAGCTGCATAATAAAGCGATCAAACTGGAAATAATGGTTATTTTTAATCCTTGCAAAAACGAATCTATATTAGTTGTTAGTATCGAGAAATCCAGCAAGCGATCTCCTCCTCATAAATCAGGATGAGCAGGTCTGTAAACCCACTGCCCATCCTGACGAGAAACCCGGTATCAATCCTTAATTTTTAATCCATTTATCCTTAATTTCATCATACTTTCCTGAATCCTTCAGGCTTTTTAATGCTTTATTAAGTGCATCGACAAGCTCTTGATTGCCTTTTTTAACAGCAATCCCATAAGGCTCTTCTGTGAACGTTCCTCCGACCAGTTCAAATGACGGATCTTCTTCTGCCATCCCATAAAGAATGGCATCATCTGTTGTCAGGGCATCACCCTTACCTGCCTTTAAGGCTGTAAAGGCTTCGGCATAGTTTTCGTATTCCAGTACGGTTGTTTCAGGTGCTTTCTCACGAATATTGATTGCCGATGTCGAGCCTTTAACCGCAAGCACCGTCGTGCCTTTTTTCAAATCTTTAATGCTTTGAATCTTGCTGCCTTTTTTCACAAGTAGGGATTGACCAGCTTGAAAATAAACATCCGTAAAATCGACTTCTTTTTTACGTTCTTCCGTGATGGTCATTGTAGCGACTACCGCATCAACCTTACCATTATTGAGGAGGCCGACCCTGGTTTTTGAAGTAACCTCAACGTACTCAGGCTTAACATCCTTGCCAAACATTTCTTCTGCCAATGCTTTGGAAAGATCAATATCGAATCCTTCCACCTCACCTGTCGAAGGATTTTTCAATCCAAACAAACGAGTGTCATTTTTTACTCCAAACACGATTTTTTTATGTTCCTTGATTTGGGCAAGAACATCCTTGCTGTTGCCCTTAGAGTCCTTGTCCCCGCCGCAGCCAGCAAGAAAAATGGCAGCCATTATTGATACTACCGCCATTTTTACGAAAGTTTTTGTTTTGAACATTCCATTACCTCCAATTAATGATTTAATATACGACTGAGAAATAAACGAGCCCGTTCTTCACGCGGATTCTCATAAAACTCAGCCGGAACTGCATCTTCTAAAATTCGCCCCTCATCCATAAATACGATTCGGTCTGCCACTTCTCTAGCAAAGCCCATCTCGTGGGTTACCACGACCATCGTCATACCTTCTTTCGCTAGGGCTTTCATCACATCTAGAACCTCCCCGATCATTTCGGGATCAAGAGCCGAGGTTGGTTCGTCGAAAAGCATGATTTTCGGTTTCATTGCTAGGCCGCGGGCTATTGCTACACGCTGCTGCTGTCCTCCGGAAAGCTGAGAAGGATAGGCTTCAGCCTTATCTAAAATACCTACCTTATCGAGAAAATGTCTGGCTGTATCCTTAGCCTCTGATTCGGATTGGCCCAAAACTTTCATGGGAGCAAGAATGATATTTTCAAGAACGGTTTTGTGGGGATATAAATTAAAATGCTGAAAAACCATTCCTATATTGCGCCTTAGCAGATTGATATCTGTTTTTTTATCCCTTACTGATACCCCATTGACGGTGAGTGTCCCGTCAGAGATTGTTTCCAGATGATTGATACAGCGGAGCAAGGTACTTTTTCCTGAACCAGAAGGGCCTATTACTACTACGACTTCCCCTTGATTGATTGTCAGATTTATATCTTTTAAGACTTGAAAATCTCCATAGAACTTATTTACCTGTTTAAATACAATCATTCTGACCTCCTAATAAAAACTTATAATATATGGAAAATCCGGGATTCGTTAATTTATATTCATACCTTGTCTTATTTAAACTAGGCCTAATTTACTTGTTTTTTAGGGGGTCAGACCGGCACTGAGAATAAGTTTTAAGTGGAGACTAGGGCAGACTGTGTTCCTTTTTTATTGTTCGAAAAAATGCAAACCAAAATTTGTTCGTTCATTAGGGAAAAATTATCAGAATCTAGTAAAAAGTTTGTATTTACAAGATGACAATAAAACTATATAATCCTATATAAATACTTGGAATTAAGAATGGGCGTGAGATAGATATGAGTATAGGAATTGCATTAATGGGATTATTGGTCGGCTTTTTGGTAGGGTTAACTGGAGTGGGCGGGGCAGCACTTCTAACCCCTGTGCTAATTTTAATAGGGGTTAATCCTTCGATTGCGGTTGGGACAGACCTTGTTTATAACTCGATTACAAAATTGTTCGGTGTGTTTGGACATTGGAGACAAAAAACGGTGAATCTCCAGATGGTTAAGTATTTAGCGATTGGAAGTATCCCGAGTGCCGCGATTGCGATAGGGGCCCTTCATTTCTTTGAAGCTTCTTACCACAATCAAGAACAGATCATTCGCAATGCCCTTGGATATGTTCTCATATTTGTTTCAGTAGCTATCATCATCAAAACGTTTTTTGAAAAAAGACTACGACCTAATCGCATACAAGCCAAACCTTTGAGTGAGAAAAAGGGGCTAACAATCCTCATTGGCTGCATCTTTGGATTTATTGTCGGACTTACTTCATTAGGATCAGGTTCTTTGTTCGCTGTGGCGATGATTTATCTTTATAAAATGAAGACCTCCGAGATGGTTGGTACGGACATTACGCATGCCTTTTTTCTAGTTACAGTTGCAGGCTTGCTTCACATTGGTTTTGGTACGGTTAACTATATGCTTGTAGGGAATTTGCTTATGGGCTCGATTCCTGGAGTGCTAGTGGGGAGTACGATTTCTGCTAAGGTTCCGACGAGACCGCTGCGGGCGGTGGTGGCGGTATTGATTTTTGTTAGTGGGATAAAGTTAATCTAATTCTGTTTAGAGAAGTGTAATCAGCACTTCTCTTTTTTTCTTTTTAATAGACTTCTACCTAAATTATACCAAAGTGATAATCTATCATGTAAAATGAAGTATATGTCTATTGGAAATAAATAGTTGGGAGAATGAAAGAATGAAATCCATCTTATTAAAAGCGGTCCTTTTAACCTGTGTAATACTCCCGGTTTGGACTCATGAAGAAGCCTTTGCGGAGATGACATGGCCATCTAAATGTGCATCATTTGGAGTGTTTACGCCTAATCAAAATCCATCTTTTCAGTACATCAACTGCTTGCTGACGAATGCAGCTCTACAAGCAAACATTCCTCCGGAAGTAGTAAAAGCAGTCGCTGCACAAGAAAGCGGCTGGCGGCAATTTGATAGTGGCAAGCCTTTAATTACCTCGGACGGCGGAATTGGGATTATGCAAATTACTAATCAATCAAGCTATGATGAGCAGAGATTGAAAGATGATATCACCTACAATATCCAGGCTGGCGTTGATATTCTAAGCAGCATGTACCAGCGTAAAGATCTTCCTAAAATAAAAGAAGCTGGCCCAGAGGTCATTGAGAATTGGTACTTTCCAGTTATGGCTTACAATGGCACAAAGCCTGTAAACAGTCCTTTGGTTCAGAAAGATGGGAGTAGAAATGCGGACGCATACCAGGAAGAAGTCTTTACCAAAATTGAACAAGATAGTTTCTTAGGGAATACCAAACTAGGGCAGTACCCTTTCAGTACAGCTGACTTTGTATATAAATCAGACAGTGCTGAAAATATTTTATTTAATAAGCTACAGTATACTCTTACTGACCAGATGCATGCTTCTCTGTCTCTTTTTCAAACGGGGAACAAGGTAGTGGTCACAATAGATGGGGCAAAATTAAGGTCAGAACCAACTACGACCTCTACAAGTTTAAAAGAGTTAGCAAAAAATACAACGCTAATCATTAATGGAGATTTAAAATATGATCAAGATATAAGCAAAGTAAACCAATTTGTCTGGTACCCTGTCAAAACGGAGGACCAAAAACTAGTTGGTTATATTCCCTCTGCTTATATTATAAAAAAACTAGAATCCCCTGTGGTCAGTCCTGTGGATGATAATGATGCAGCTGTATCTGGGAAAGCACCTGCAAATGCCATAGTAAAAATCATGAATGGAACAAAGTTGATCGGCAGTGCAACGGCTGATTCAACCAGTTCATTTAAGGCTCAAATTCCTGTTCAAAAAGCTGGAACCAAATTGACGATATCGTATAAGGATAAACTAAATGCGCTAAGTCCTTCTGTAACGTTTACAGTAGCTGATAAAACAGCTCCAGCAGCCCCGACAGTGAATTCTGTCACGAATAAGTCTTCAGAACTATCTGGGAAAACAGAAGCCAATGCAACTGTGACCGTGACAATCGCTGGAAAGGGTTATAGTCAAAAAGCGGACGGAAATGGAATATTCAAAGTTCTTATTCCTGTTCAAAATGCTGGAATCAGCATTGCGGTCTCAGCGAAAGATAGTGCGGGAAATATCGGGACAGTTCGGACTGTTACAGTTGTAAAAGCCGCTCCGAATATGCCAAGTGTGAATACAGTGAATAATAAGGCTGTGGCTGTGACGGGAAAAACAGAAGCCAATGTAACCGTGACGGTCGCAATCGCGGGAAAATCCTACACGGCAAAGGCCGATCAATATGGAAACTATAAAGTGACCATACCTGTACAAAATACAGGGACAAGTCTATCCGTCACTGCAAAAGACACAGCAGGCCGTGTAAGTGCCCCAAGAAGTGCTGCAGTCATTCGTGTTGCGCCGAACATGCCGACTGTGAATCCTGTCAGATATTTTTCTACAGCCGTGACGGGGAAAACGGAGAAAAATGTAACAGTAGTGATTCAAATCGGCACGAAGACATATACCACAACGGCCAATGCCTATGGAGATTATAAATTGACTATTTCAAAGCAACGAGCAGGAACTAAACTATCTGTATATGCAAAGGATGCATCTGGAAAGGTAAGCGCAACAAGAACTGTAACGGTGTATTGATGAATCAAGGGGTAAGTCTATTAAAAGAAGGCTGTTTTCTTTGTGAAAACAGTCTTCTTTTATTTTTTTTATCACATTTTAAAAATAGTTTTTTCTTTTCACCAAGTTTTCACCATTCTCTATTAATATTCATTACATCAGGTAACGAAAGGAGGATAAAAGAGATGAATACAATAGCAAAAAAGGGTATTTTCTGGGGAGTCATCATTGCTTCCACGGTGCTAGTGATTAATGTACTCCACTTTCTACTTGGAGGCGGCAGCGCATTTGCTAGAGGTCCACGTGGTGGACATGGTCCTGGTGGAATGGGACAGCAAGGCAGCTTTGGTCACCACCAAATGATGAATGGTGCTCACCATGGAGGAGGATTCCCTTGGTTATTCTTTATTATTGGACTAGCAGTTCTAGTTCTTTTAGTAAGATGGCTTAGAAAGAAATCGAAAGCTTCTTCAATGCAACAGTTTATTGACACATCACTTGTAGGTTCACATATACCGGTAACAAACCAAAATGCTAACATTTTGGATCAATGGGAAAAAACTATTTTAACTAAAAAGGAGAATGAATAAAAATGGGTATTTTTAAACGATTAAAAACAATTACAATGGCGGAAATTAACGGTTTACTAGATGGGATTGAAGATCCAATTGCAATGCTGAATGAGTATTCAAGGGAAATGGAACAGGAAATTGTCAAAGGTCAGAATGCTCTAGCTCGACAAATTTTTGTAGAGAAAAAACAAGCAGCACTCATTTCTGAGACCAAATTAGTAGTGGACAAGCGTACTCGTCAGGCGAAGCTGGCACTTGAGCAGGGTGACGAGGCAATGGCAAAACTAGCAGTACAAGAAAAGCTCAGCAAAGAAAACCAATTGCAAGTATATGTTGACCAATTAGCTTCGATTAAGGGGCAAACTCAAATCCTTGTTGAAAAATTGGACCAGTTCAAGGAAAACTATAACCAAATGCAACAGAAGAAAATCTTGCTAGCATCACGTGCAAATGTGGCACAGTCGATGAAACAAATCCAGAAAGTAACGGTTTCTTTCAATACGGATGATATCGCAAGAGGAGTGGCCCGTGCTGAAGAGAAAATCCTCATGTTGGAAGCGGAAGTGCAGGCAGGCAATCAGTTTGCGACTCCATTAGCTCAGTTTGATGCAGCATACGACAATTATGTGAGCGATGAAGAACTAAATAAGGAACTTGAAAAGTTGAAGGGTGAAAAGGAAAAAGTGGCCGGATTATAATTCAAGGGAGGAGCACCGCCTTATAGGGTTGGTGCTTTTCTTTCTATCTGGCAAAGAGAGGAGGATTTACATTGAGTACGACAACGTTGATTTTGATTTATTTGGGTGTAGCGTTGGTGGGGAGCATGGTTCCTTTTTTAAGGTCCTATTTTGCCCACTTCCATAACTTAGTTAACCTCGTGATCAGTGCTTGCTTGGAAGGTGGTAAAATTCATCTTTATCGGGATGGTTCAGGCCAGACAACGGGGAGTGCTGTTTTACCATTTAAAAGAGCGCTTATTTCGTATGCAGGTTACACGGGCGCTTCGGTGGCAGCGATTGGATTGCTTTATTTAGTATTGAAAGGCCACTATCATTTGGTGATTTATCTATATTTAGGGCTTAGTGTTGTTGCTTTATTGTTGTGGATTCGCAATGCCTATGGGGTCCTTTGGGGACTTTCAACTGTGGTTTTGCTGGCTTTGCCGGTCTTTTTCCGCTATGAAACGGTTTTGGCTATACCTGTTAATATTAATTTCGAAACGTTACTCGTTCATATTGGTATTTTCCTAGCATCGGTTCTATTTCTTCAATCTATGATTGGTGCGGTTCAGGTATGTAGACAAGCTTTTATGTCGAGAAGCAATCCGAAGAGGAAGGCGGTACTGGTTCAAACGAAGTTTATCCCAGCAGTTGTTTTGGGAATTATTCTGTTTGGACAGACCGTTTTAGCTGGCTACTTTTTTGCCCTTAATTTTATAAGTCTACCGTTTAGCTTGGATATGGATTTACCAAATCAACTTCTTGCTGCGAAAGATGTAATTTGGTCCACAGTTAGTGGGAGTTTGAAGTAGTAAGGGATAACCAACCACAATAGTATGGCAATTATCTCGCATTGATTGGGCTGTTTTCGGAAATGAAAACAGCCCGATTTTTTGTGATGGATTTACATTTTAAACACATATAGAATGATATTGTAAAAGAATAAAAAGAGAGCATAGTGTTAGTTGATAGATTTTATTGACGACTGGGTCGGTATAAAAATAGGTACTTGGGTAGTCAATCATGTTTATTAACGACCGAGCAAGAGAAAAAAGAATACGCAGGGTAGCCAATCGGCGGTATTGACGACTGATCAGGTGAAAAATGAGGTACTTGGGTAGTCAATCAGGCTTATTGACGACCGATCAGGTGAAAAATGAGGTACTTGGGTAGTCAATCAGGCTTATTGACTACCGAGCAAGAGAAAAAAGAGCAACCTGGGTAGTCAATCAGGCTTATTGACTACCGAGCAAGAGAAAAAAGAGCAACCTGGGTAGTCAATCAACGCTATTGACTACCGAGCAAGAGAAAAAAGAGCAACCTGGGTAGCCAATCAACGCTATTGACGACCGAGCAAAGAAAAAAAGAGCAGACAGGGTAGTCAATCGAAGTAACTTAATAGAATATAAGATCATTTTTTATTCATAATAAGACCATTGACCAAATCCTATTAAAGTATAGTTTTGTTTAAGGATTCGACTAATTTGCTTTTTAGACTCAATCACCCTGCACCATTCATAAACTATATTAGTAGTGATTTTCATATCAGGAAAAAGCAGCAATAACTCCTCTACACTCCGTAAGACAGCGGAATCAACCGTTTCCACATGACCGCATGTTTCACACACAATCTTCTCCCTTCTTTCCATCGAACAAATTAACGAGTGACACACTGCGCAAATAAAACCCTTTTGCAATCCATTATAGGTATAAGGAGGTAAGCGAGTATAGGGAGAGTATGTTTTATGCATTGAAATTAACTGATCAGCAAGCAATTTATGGCGATTAGTTAGCTGTGACGGGACTTCGTTTAATTTTTTCATAAGGCTATTAAGCTGAGAGGGGTGAATAATCGGCTCGTTTAATGGGGCTTGGTATAAAGTGAAATTGGGGTTTACAAAGGTTAAGGAATCTTCAATAGGTAATTGAAAACCAAGATTTTTAAGTGAAGGGCGGAGAAGGGATTTACTGCGTTTTAATTGATCCAAAGGATTCTTTATTTCGTCCTTATTAGATAACTTAGGATAGAAATTTCCTAATTCATATCTATAATCACCTTCAAAGTTTTTAACTTCAAATGGGTAAATCGTTTGCTGAGAAATGATTAAGGTATCAATTTGAAAAAATGATTTATTATGCTCAAGGCACAAATCATTTAAAATGTACAAATCATTTTGCAGCCTTGACGTTAACTGGTCAAAGACCAGTTCCCCCTGATATCCTTTTTCTAGGTAAGCATAATGCTGCTTGTCTTTTGAAGATAACTCCATTCGTGCGTTTAAAGAGTCCAGGGCCCTCAATTCGTGTGACTTCAATCGCTTTTTATAAGGAGGCATATCAGACTTCCTTTCCCATAATTAAAATACTACTCCACATCAATTTTACAAAAAATTACTAAATTAGTGTTTGAATACTTTGTTAACAATGATAGAATAATCGCATAAAAATTGGCAAATTAATAATTGGATTAAACCTTTAGTATATTAAGTTCATTGCCCTTTTGAATAAATATCATTATAATTAAACATGTCTAATTACTCACTTAGAATACAACGTACAAATCGTAAAAAGAGGTGAATATTATGAATTTTAATCCTGTATCTAGCAAGAAATTATATATGCAAATTTATAATCAAATTCTGTCAGAAATCCAATCGGGTTCATTTAAAATAGGTGATAAACTGCCAGCTGAAAGGGAATTATGCGAAATGTTCGGTGTAAGTCGTGCCCCTATTCGACAGGCTCTTAGCGCTTTGGAGTTAAATGGAATTATTTATTCCCGTCAAGGCGAAGGCGTTTATGTGAAAAGCAATCAACTTGCGACTGATCAATCCTTCTTTAAATCAATCACCCCTGAAGACATTGTTGAGGCAAGAATGAACATCGAGCCGCTTATTGTTAAATTTGCAGCCCAAAGAGCAACGGATGAAGACATAGAGGAGCTTCGTTCAACCATAAAACAGATGGAGGACGAAACAAGGGCTGGCGTATACGTACCAGAAACAGACGAGAAATTACATTGTGGTATTGCTAAGGCCTCTCATAATGATTTATTTATCAACATCATGACTGCTATTATCAATGCGATGAAACAACAGGAAATGTGGAAATTTATTCGTGATCGGACCGTAACTCGACCAGACTACCGGGACGTTAATTTTAGAGAACATCAATTACTTATTAAAGCGATTGAGGAGCGTAACGAAAAAGAAGCAGTGAAAATTATGACTAACCATATGCAAAATTTATATGATCGGTATTGGAAGGATTAGATGAATTAACCTTTCAAACTGTATAGTACCAATACTCTAAATTCCCCATGAAAAATAGTGATGGGGAATTTTTTTATTTTCAATTAATCTAATGTTTCTTATTCATAATGCTTACTTTTCTTATTGACAAACAAAATTAAGAAAAGTATATTAAATACATAACATCTTAGTAGACAAGTGAACAAGAAGACAAGTGAATAGGAATGAAAAACATTAAAAAAGGAGGAGATTATGAGAGCAGCAGTCATCGATAAACCATATTCGATTCGTTTGCAAAAGGTTAGTTCACCGGTAATAAAGCATGCTAATGAAGTCAAAATTCAAGTGGTCGTCACTGGAATATGCGGCTCAGAAATTCATGCTTACCACGGGACCCATCCTTTTCGAATCCCACCAGTCATATCAGGACATGAGCTTGCAGGGGTGGTTGTAGAAACAGGGTCAGAAGTCAAGGGGGTCTCAGTAGGGGATCGAGTTACAGTGGAGCCTCATTATGGATGTGGTATTTGCAGATCTTGCAAAGCTGGAAATTATCATATTTGTAAAGAAAAAAGAGTGTTAGGTACACAAGAATGGATCGGTTCTTTCGGTGAATATATCGTTGTTCCGGAAAACACAATTGTAAAGCTGCCAGATAATATATCCTATGAACAGGGAGCTATAATCGAACCCCTTGCAGTAGGCGTTCATGCTGTTAGAAAGGCTGGAGTAGGTCCCAACGATAAAATAGCTATTCTCGGAGCAGGCCCTATAGGTTTGGGTTTAATGATTGCTGCCAAAAACGCAGGTGTATCCAGGATCTACATAACAGATGCTCTAGATTATAATTTAGAAATTGCCAAAAGGCTGGGTGCCACTTCTCCAATTAATACAAATGATGAGGATGCAGTTGAAAGAATAGTGGAAGAGACAGATGGTGAAGGAGTAGATACAGTATTTATTGCTGTTGGAATTCAATCCGTCCTGAATGATTCTTTCAAGATCGTCAAAAAGAGGCGGTAAAGTATCGGAAGTTGCTCTTTTTGGAAAAAAACCAGAAATTGATATTTCTTACATTCAAAATAAAGAAATCGAATTAATTGGCTCCAACATGTATGTGAGAGAGGATTTTGAGATTGCGCTTGAGGCAATTGCAGCTAATTTATTTGATACCTCTTTGTTCATAACAAAGGTTATACCAATCGATGATATCAAGGATGCTATGAATATAGTTGACCAAAAATTAGAGAATGTTATAAAGGTTTTATTGAAATTTTAAATGTCTATATTATCGTAGCTTCAATCTTTTATGGAGAAAAAAAGAATTAAAAGTTTTTTAAACCGTCTTATGTAAGGGGTTGCAAAAATTCTAGGGAATGATAGGAGGAATTGTTTTGGATATGCTTCAATTAGAGCGTTCAACTACTAAAAAGGTTACGTTAAGATTAATTCCGTTTTTATTTTTATGTTTTACAATATCGATACTAGATCGGGTAAATATTGGATTTGCAGCACTTCAAATGAACCAAGATTTAGGTTTTTCTAATGCGGTTTTTGGATTTGGGGCAGGTATCTTTTTCCTTGGTTATTTCCTTTTAGAGGTCCCGGGCAGTGCCATTATGACCAAAATTGGACCAAGAAAATGGATTAGTAGAATCATGGTTACATGGGCTATCATTGCCATTTTTATGGCTTTTGTAAAAACGCCCATGCAATTTTATACGGCACGATTTCTTTTAGGAGTTGCTGAAGCTAGTTTTTATCCATGCATGGTATTTTATTTAAGCGGTTTTTATCAAACCAAACATCATGCAAAGGCAATTGCAGGATTTATGATTGCTATACCAGGTGCGAATGCATTAGGTTCACCACTTTCCACTTTCTTACTAGGAGTCAACTGGTTAGGATTGGAGGGGTGGCAATGGATGTTTATTATGGAAGCGATTCCAGCTGTGATTTTAGGTATCATATGCTATTTCTATCTTGATGATAAAATTGAAGATGTAAAATGGTTAAATAAAGATGAGAAAAAATGGTTAATTGATATTACAACAAAAGAGAAACTTCAAAAACAGGAAGTCAAACACTACACTTTCTTGCAGGCTTTAAAGGATCGTGATGTTTTAATCTTATCTATCGGATATTTTTGCTGGATGATTGGCTATTATGGAATTGTCATGTTTTTACCAACCATTTCAAAAGGTTTAACGGAAGCAACTTCCCTTAGTACTCAATCAATGGGTTGGGTTTTAGGGCTCATGTATGTTTGTGCTATGGTCACGATGATTCTAGTTGGTAACCACTCCGACAAAAAGAACGAGCGGCGCTGGCATGTTGCCGTATGCTTAACAACCAGTGCAATTGCAATGGTCATTAGCAGCTTGGTTGCCAATACTAGTATTGTTTTATCTTTTGTCTTTTTAACAATCGCCCTTTGTGGAGCATTTGGCGCATACTCACCATTCTGGTCGATTCCTCCATCTTTCTTAACTGAAGCAGCAGCAGCAGGGGCTATTGCACTTATTAACAGTATTGGGAATCTTGGTGGATTCTTTGGACCTTACATTGTTGGATATATTAAAGATCTAACAGGATCATTTAATGCGAGCATGGTCTTCTTAGGTGTAAGTTTGATAGTAGGCTCTTGTATTGTTGTTTTCTTAGTAAAACAGTCAGGCAAGGTTTTAAGGCCGAATGTCGAAAATAAATTGGAAAAGTCTAGTTAAATAGTTAATTAATCTGTGTCTTCTAGCTGACTCAAACCTTCGGATAACAATATTTTGTTGCCCGAAGGTTTTTTTTATATGTAAGGTCAGTTTATATGAATTTTCTAATTTATTAATTTTATAAAAAATCCGTATTGACAAATAGTAGATAGGTGATATACTGAGTCCATAAGTTAACTTAGTAGACAAGTAGACAAGAAGATAACGAGGCAAGCTTATCAAAATTGAATGAGGTGACTAGTATGAAAGATGTTGGTATTAAAGAATTAAAAGAAAAAGCGATTGAGCTTAGAAAAACTGCACTCACAATGATTCACGAGGCACAATCCGGGCATCCGGGAGGTTCCTTATCTGCGGCAGATGTAGTTGCAGCACTTTATTTTAGGGAAATGAATATTGATCCAAATAATCCCCAATGGGAAGATCGTGATCGGTTCGTTCTATCAAAAGGGCATGTTTGTCCGATCCAATATTCAGCCTTAGCTTTACGAGGTTATGTACCTTATGACACCATTTACACGTTAAGAAAGTTTGGTTCTCCATTCCAAGGACATCCAGATATGAAAAAGTGTCCAGGTATTGATATTTCTACAGGGTCTTTAGGACAGGGACTTTCTTGTGCAGTTGGTATGGCACTGGGAGGAAAAAGGGATTCAAAGGAGTATCGAGTTTTCGCTATTTTAGGAGATGGAGAGTGTCAAGAAGGCCAAATTTGGGAGGCTGCACAGAGTGCGGTTAAATATCGGTTAGATAATTTAGTTGTCTTCGTGGATGACAATGGATTGCAAATTGATGGTACAACCGAAGAAATTATGCCAAATCAAGATTTAGAAAAGAAATTCCAGGCATTTGGTTTTGAAACGAGAAGAATTGATGGACATTCTATGGAAGAGATTGTTGAAACATTAGATTATATTCGCGAAGCTAAAAACGGAAAACCAAAATGTATTGTTCTTAACACGGTAAAAGGTAAGGGAGTATCTTTTATGGAACATTCCGTTGGATGGCATGGTGTTGCTCCGAATGATGTCGAGTTTCTGAAAGCAATTGAAGAAGTAGCAGGGGGGTTAAAATAATGAGCTTAATGGAAAAAGATATTGTTGTTAAAAAAGCTACCAGAGAAGCCTTCGGTGATGAAATTGTACGATTGGGGAAAAAGAACAAAAATATTTATGTGGTTGATATTGATATTGGTAAGTCTTGCAAGACGACAGAATTTGCAAAGCAATTTCCAAATCAGCATGTAAATGTTGGTATAGCTGAACAAAATGGTGCTGGATTAGCGGCAGGACTTGCGACAACAGGTAAAATCCCTTTTGTAAGCACTTACGCAGTATTTGGTTCACTAAGAATGGCGGAGCAAATCAGACAAGAAATTTGTTACCCCAACCTAAATGTAAAAATAGCCTGTTCTCATGGCGGACTTACTCCAGCGAATGATGGAGCAAGTCATCAAAGTATTGAAGATATGGGTGTTCTAAGAACTATTCCAAATATGACGGTCATTATGGGTGCTGACTATTATTCTACTAGGAAATTAATAGAACAAGCCGCTGAAATGTATGGTCCGGTATATCTTCGTTTTACTAGAGATACAGTTCCGGTTCTATATGATGAAAATGAAGAATTTACGATTGGGAAAGCAAAGCAGATCAAGGACGGAAAGGATGTCGCAATTATTGCAAATGGTGACACCGTTTATCTTGCCTTAGAAGCAGCAAAGCAATTAGAAAAAGAAGGTATATCCGTAAAACTACTGGATATGCACACAATAAAGCCTCTTGATCGAGAAGCGGTCGTTGACTGTTTAAATATTGGAAAAATCATTACAGTTGAAGACCATAATATTTTAAATGGTCTAGGAAGTGCGGTATGCGAAGTTGTTGCTGAAGAAGGCATGGGGATCGTGAGAAGAATTGGGGTTCAAGATCAATTCGGGCAGTCGGCCCCATATGAAAAGTTGTTAGAGCTTAATGGTATTACAATCGAAAATATTGTCACTACAGCAAAAAATTTAGTCAAAAACTAATAAATTATCGAGGAGAGAAGAAACATGTTTGAATTAGAAAATAGAGTAGCGATCGTTACAGGCAGTGGTTCGAAAAAGGGGATTGGACGCACAATTGCTTTAACCCTAGCAAAACAGGGGGCAGCAGTGGTTATCGCTGACCTTAATATGGACGGAATTCAGGATGTCGTTAATGAGATTAAAGAAGCTGGCGGAAAAGCTTTAGGAGTTGAATTAAATGTAACCAGCAAAGAATCGAATGAAGCCATGGTAGAAAAAGTTCTACAAACCTATGGCAGAATTGATATCCTTGTCAATAATGCTGGAATTTCACAAAAAGTAACAGTTCAAGATATGACCTTAGAGGACATCAACCGAGTATTTAATGTGAACATGTTTGGACTGTTCTTATGCACCCAAGCCGTACTAAAAACGATGAAAAATCAAAAGTATGGCCGAATCGTAAGTCTTTCCTCCGTTTCCGCCAAACGAGGAGGCGGAGTATTTGGTGGACCGCACTATTCTGCTTCAAAGGCTGCCGTATTAGGATTTTCTAAGAATCTTGCTCGTGAAGTTGCTCTTGATGGAATCACCGTAAACTGTGTGGCACCAGGTCTTGTTAATACAGACATTTGGAAGTCCCTTCCTGAAGAGGAAGCAAAGAAAGTGATCGACGGAATTCCAATGGGAAGACCAGGTGAGACTGAAGAGATTGCGGCAACTATTGCTTTCTTAGTTTCAAAAGAAGCATCCTACATTACAGGAGAAGAAATTGATATTAATGGCGGGTCACACATGGATTAATTTTATCCTTACTGTACAGGCATTCCAGTTAGGAATGCCTGTGTAATTTCAATGAACACTACAGAGGAGTGGTTGATATTAATTTTAATCCAGTGGCCAGTAAGAAATTATATATGCAAATTTATCATCAAATCCTTTCTGAAATCGAATTGGGTTCATTTAAAAAAGGTGATAAACTGCCTGCCGAAAGAGAGCTGTGCGAACAATTTGGTGTAAGCCGTGTTCCCATTCGCCAGGCCCTAAGTGCATTAGAATTGAATGGGATTATCTATTCCCGTCAGGGCGAAGGAGTTTATGTAAAAAATAATCAGATAACCCTTGATCATTCTGAATCTGCTATTTTTTTTAAATCGATCTCCCCAGAAGATATTGTGGAAGCAAGGATGACAATAGAGCCGCTCATTATAAAATTTGCAGCTGAAAGAGCAACGGATGAAGACATTGAGGAACTTCATTCGACGATCGAAGAGATGAAGAAAGAAACCATGGCTGGTGTTTATGTACCAGAAACAGATCACAAATTACATTTTAGTATTGCAAAGGCCTCTCATAATGACTTATTTATTAACATTATGGCAGCTATAAGTAATGCAATGAAACAACAAGAAATGTGGGAATTTATTCGAGATCGTACTGTCACACGACCGGATTATCGAGACACTAATTTTAAGGAGCATCAACTACTTATACAAGCCATTGAGGATCACAACGCAAAAGAAGCAGTCGAAGTCATGAATAAGCATATGAAAAACTTATATGACCGGTATTGGAAGGATTAGACCTATTAAGTTTTCAATCCTAACTCGTATTGACAACCCTTACATGCAAGGATATACTTAATGCAAAAAAGGGAACTTAGTATACAAGTAGACAAAGGTATAGGGAGCGACTATGCAGAAATTTTCTATTTATATAATAGAAGAATATGAGAGTCGCCATATCTATTTGTGTTGACGAAGTCAGTTGAATTTTTTTGGAAGCGTTTGATGTATGGGTTTACAAAAGTTTAAATACTAGTAATTTTAAATCTTTCTTAGGGGAACTATCTATTAAAGGAGAATTTAATTCCCTGTAACCTTTAATGAGATGATGGCTTGGAATAAGGAAGGGACAACAACATAAGGGGGAATTATTTTGGATCAACTTGCACTAGAGCGTTCAACTACTAAAAAAGTTACGTTAAGATTAATTCCATTTCTGTTTCTTTGTTTTACAATATCTATACTTGATAGGGTGAATATTGGGTTTGCTGCCCTGCAAATGAATAAAGATTTAGGCTTTTCAAATGCTATTTTTGGATTTGGAGCAGGAATCTTCTTTATTGGTTACTTCCTTTTAGAAGTACCAGCCAGCGCAATGATGGCAAAGGTAGGAGCAAGAAAATGGATTAGTAGAATCATGGTGACATGGGCCATCCTTGCTATATTAGTAGCTTTCGTAAAAACACCTATGGAATTTTATATTGTACGGTTTCTGTTGGGAGTTGCTGAAGCTAGTTTTTATCCATGTATGGTTGCTTATTTAAGTGGTTTTTATCAAACGAAACATCATGCAAAAGCGATCGCAGGATTCATGTTGGCGATTCCTGGTGCGAATGCATTAGGTGCTCCACTCTCAACCTATTTGCTGAGTATCAGCTGGTTTAGTTTGGCTGGGTGGCAATGGCTGTTTATTTTGGAAGCGATTCCGGCACTTATCTTAGGTATTATATGTTTTTTCTATCTTGATGATCAAATTGAAGATATAAAATGGTTGAACAAAGACGAGAAAAAATGGTTAATTGATGTTACAACAAAAGAGAGACTTGAAAAACAGCAGGTAAAACACTATACGTTCTTACAGGCTTTAAAAGATCGTGATGTTCTTATCTTATCTGCAGGATATTTTTGCTGGATGGTTGGCTATTACGGAATTAATATGTTTTTACCAACGATTTCAAAAGGTTTATCTGAGGCTACTGCATTAAGTAATCAAAGTATTGGTTGGATTTTAGGACTTATGTATGTTTGTGCCATGATAACTATGATTCTAGTTGGGAATTCTTCAGACAAGAAAAACGAGAGACGCTGGCATGTTGCCGTATGTTTATCAATAAGTGCGTTTGCCATGATTATTAGCAGTTATATTTCCAATACAAACGTTACGATTTCATTTGTATTTCTAACCATTGCTCTATGTGGAGTATTTGGGGCATACGCTCCATTTTGGGCAATCCCACCTTCTTTCTTAACTGGAACTGCAGCAGCAGGAGCGATTGCTCTCATCAACAGTGTGGGAAATCTTGGTGGATTCTTTGGACCTTACATTGTGGGCTATATTAAGGATACAACAGGATCCTTTCATACTAGTATGATTTATTTAGGTGTCAGTATGATTATAAGTTCTCTTATTGTTGTTTCCTTGGTAAAGCAGTCAGGTAAGGCAGAGAGCAAGAGTATCGAATATAAATTGAAAAAATCTAGTTAAGAAAATCTGTCATTACAGGATTTAAACATTCAATAAAATTCTTAAGTTGCGTATGAGGTGTATTGGTCATGAAAAAACTAGGGGTCCTAACAAGTGGCGGCGATGCCCCGGGAATGAATGCTGCTATAAGGGCAGTCGTAAAAGCAGCAAGTCACTATCATGTGGAAGTAATGGGGATACAGGGCGGATTCCAAGGTTTAATTGATGGTAAAATTCATAAATTAACATCCCAAGAGGTAGAAGATATTGCCGATCGTGGCGGAACGATTTTAAAAACGTCACGATCCTTAGAATTCATGGAGGAAACAGGACGAAAGAAAGCATTTAGTATATTGAAAAATTTGGATATAGATTCCTTGATTGTCATAGGTGGGGAAGGATCTTTAAAAGGAGCCGAAAAGTTACATAAACTAGGTATAAATGTGATCGGAATACCTGGAACCATTGACAATGATTTAGCTTATACAGATTATTCAATAGGATTTGATACCACTTTAAATACGGTATTGGAGTGTATCGGTAAAATTAAAGATACTGATTATTCTCATGATAAAACAACGATTGTCGAAGTAATGGGAAGATATTGCGGCGATTTAGCTTTATATTCTGCTTTAGCAGGTGGAGGAGAAATCATCTCTACTCCAGAAAGACCATTAGATTTATATTCCATCTGTTCAAAATTACGTTTTAGAATGAGTAGTGGAAAAAATGATAATCTCGTCATCGTTACAGAAAGAATGTATGATTTGCAGGACTTGCAGCACTACATTGAAAAGAAGTTAAACATTAGTGTAAGAACTACCTCATTAGGGTTCATCCAAAGAGGGGGAAATGCATCTGCATTTGATCGGGTATTAGCAAGTAATATGGGCGTTAAGGCAGTGGAACTGTTGATGAATGGATATTCGGGTCTAGCTGTTGGAATGAAAGAAAATAAAATGATTCATAAAGAACTTGGCTACGTAAATTCCGAGATAACGGATAAGCAGGATAAATATAGTTTACTAGAAAAGCTTTTAGGTTAGAAAAGTATATCCCTTTATTGTTGTGTGGATCAATAAGTTTTTATTTAACAAAAGTTAAGGGGGAAGCGAATGATGGGCGAGAAACTAATTGAAAAACAAGGTACGATTATATGTCAAGTGTGTGAAAAAGTAATTGACATTGTTGAAAGTACAGAAGGCGTTAAAACGTGGTATGGAAAGTGTCAGGATTGTTCCGAGGAGAAGAAAGAAGATTAACGTTAATGGACTGTTGGAGGAGAGTAAAATGAAAGTAGCGATTGCATCTGATCATGGTGGTATAAATATCCGTAATGAGATCATCTCATTGCTAGAAGAGATGAAAATTGAGTACTTAGATTTAGGGTGTGATTGTGACACCTCTGTTGATTATCCTGATTATGCTATTCCTGTTGCGGAAAAGGTAGCAAGTGGTGAAGTAGAACGAGGTATCTTAATTTGTGGAACGGGGATTGGAATGAGTATTTCGGCAAACAAAGTAAAGGGAATACGCTGTGCACTGGTGCACGATACGTTTAGTGCTAAGGCAACAAGAGAGCATAACAATTCCAATATCTTAGCGATGGGAGAACGTGTCATCGGTCCAGGCTTAGCCCGCGATATCGCGAAAATATGGTTAACAACCCCTTTCGAAGGCGGCAGGCACGCAAATCGTATCAATAAAATAAAGGAATATGAAGCGAGGGGACGGTTCTCTTGCTTCCTCCAAAGTTAAAAACAAACCCCCTTTCGCTAATTCGGCGAAGGGGGTTTTGCTATTTAACTTCCTTTATTCTTTTTGGGCGTCTAATTTCGAAGCACAAGAACCGTCCCCATGCTCCCATGCTCCCACCCACTTATGCTGCTTTCCTTGCAGCGGCTTCCCTCTGTCTTGTTTCCGGGAAGGTCGCGACTAGGAAGATGTATAAGCTTGAGGCAGCGATGAAGAAGATCATTGCTGGTGTGTATCCGGAAGAGCCTAGGATAAAGCTCCAAATAATTGTTGCGATGGTTTGGCCTGCGTAGGCAATGGCCCAAAATAATCCAAACATAATTGTCAATCTTTGTGGAGTCATCCCTTTTAATTCATGAGGTAGATTCAAAAAGATTGGGTACTGGATATACATCGCAAATCCAGAAATCGAAATAAGCGTATAAGATAAGAGCGGAATTTTATTAGCGAAAACAATCGCAAGAGCAAACGTTCCTACCATGACAATTCCTGAGAACAGAAGGGTAGGCTTCCGCGGTACCCCTTTATTCCCAATTGTAATCCCGGCAAACGTACCAAGAATACCAAATCCTGAAATTAACAGGTTCGTCACAGATCCATTTAATAATGTATATTGGTCAAAAATCGCTTTAAAGCTCACGAGCGATAATACATACAGAGTTAAAAAGGAAGCAAACGCCAGGCCATAGCGCCAGAGGAATCCATCCTTGAGCGCATCTTTGTAACCATACTTTTCTGTTTTTTCACCCGTTTCTTTTGTCTCAAAGTTCTCCGCTTTCCAAAGCCAGCCGATAAAAAACAAAATCGTTAAAGAAGCAAAAAACGTTAACGTTACACGCCAATTGGCTACCAATTGCTTGGCAAAAACCGTGAATAATACAGCCACAATAAAGGCACCTGCATTATAGGCGACCGTATTGGCGGCATTAATGCGCAGCTTTGTTTTTGAATTTTTTACATAGTGGGCAACGATTGGGTTCATGTAGACAATCACCATCGAGCCCCCTACGGCCATGACCATCCGAGCGACTGTATAAGCCCAATAATTAGGCAGATAAATCGCGACAAGCCCCATCATTAACAGGCCAATCGCCGTGCCTGCTGCTTTTCTTGGTCCTAATTTCATGAGTACGATCGCTGCTAAAATGTTGGCAAATACACGCGCTGTCGTAATCGAATAGTTCACTAATTGAGAAATAATCGGATCGACCGGTCCACCGAAAAATGTTTCGGTTATTTGGGGTGTTAAGGAAGAACCCGCCACCCAGTTCATGGCAAAGGTTACATAGGCCAGCCATAAAACTGCCATCATAAAATAACCTTTTTTGGTATGATTTATCGTTTCCATATTTTCATCTGCTTTCATTAGAGATTTTATCTCTGGCAAAGGGTCTATTTAAATTACAGGTTTCATTGTTTCCTTTAATACAGTAACTGAGTGATTAAATTGCTGTTTTTCTTTTTCATTTAAGTCGATTTCGATAACTTCACGGATTCCGCCACGGTTAATGACAGCTGGAACGCCGATAAACACATCTTGTTGTCCATATTGGCCATCTAGATAAGAAGATACCGTTAAGATACAGTTTTCATTATTTAAAATCGCCTTTGTAATTCGAACAAGAGACATTCCAATTCCATAGTAGGTAGCGCCTTTTCGTTCGATGATATGATAGGCCGCATCACGGACGTTAACGAAAATTTGCTCTAGGCATTCTTTGTTTAGTTTTTCGGCTGGAAGTTCTTCAAGTCTTTCCACACCTACTGAGGCGCGGCTCCAAACCGGAAGTTCTGTATCTCCGTGTTCACCAATGATATAAGCATGAACATTCCGTGTGTCCATGTTAAAATGCTGGCCAAGCGCAAAGCGGAGACGCGCAGAATCTAAGACAGTTCCAGAACCAATTACTCGCTCTTTTGGCAGACCAGACTCTTTCCAAGTCACATAGGTTAAGATGTCGACAGGGTTTGTTGCGACCAAGAAGATGCCGTCAAAGCCACTGGCCATGATGTTTTTTACGATTTCTTTAAAGATTTTTGTGTTCTTTTCGACTAATTGTAATCGGGTTTCACCTGGCTTTTGCGCCAATCCTGCTGTAATAACAACTAAGTCCGCAGTTTCACAATCTTGATAAGAGCCGCTCCATACGTTGATAGGGGATGGAGCAAATGGGATTCCGTGGTTCAGGTCCATTGCTTCGCCTTCTGATTTTGCCTCATTTACATCTATCAGAACTAACTCTTCAGCTACTCCTTGATTAATCATTGAATAGGCATAGCTGCATCCGACTGCACCTGTTCCAATTAAAACTACTCGATTTACTTTCTTATTTCTGTTTTCCATGATGATCTCTCCCTTTTATATGAAATTAATAAAATGATATAAGCTAAATTCATGATGTAATTATTAATTAATAACTTGACGATGTTAGTATATCACTTGATTGTGAAGTTTTTCACAATAAATGTGACGTTAATATGAACCTTTTGTTGAAAGCCTTTACAAGTAGCACGGGGACGGTTCTCATGCCTCGGAAGCATGAGAACCGTCCCCGTGCTTCCTTTTCACCAAGTTTTCACTAAACTCTATTAATATTCATTACATAAGAGAACGAAAGGAGATAAAAGAAATGAATACAAAAGCAAAAAAGGGTATTTTCTGGGGAGTAATGGTTGCTTCTACCGTATTGGTGATCAACGTACTCCACTTTCTATTAGGAGGAAGCAGTACGTATGCTAGAGGTCCACAGGGTGGACATGGTCCTGGTGGAATGGGACAGCGCGGCGGATTTGGCAGAGGCCACCAGATGATGGATGGTGCTCACCATGGCGGCGGATTTCCTTGGTTATTCCTTATTATTGGACTAGCTGTTCTTGTTCTATTAGTAAGATGGCTTAGAAAAAAGTCAAAAGCTACTTCCATGCAGCAGTTTATTGACACCTCACTAGTAGGTTCACAAATTCCAGTAACAAACCAAAATGCTAACATTTTAGATCAATGGGAAAAAACTATTTTAACTAAAAAGGAGAATGAATAAAAATGGGTATTTTTAAAAGACTAAAAACAATTTGGCTACTATGGGGATTTGGATTACAAAGGATTAAGTAATAGATTAAATGCTTCACTTAAGAATGCCACCTTATTGAACTAACTGCCCATTATATACAGTATCCTTTTCAAAACATTGATATGGTGCACCCTTTATCATTGTTTATATGTAACCATAGAAGAGCGTTTAAGGACTTGACTTGGAGCCTCTGTGGGCATGATTGATCTTGAAAGGCTGAAGCCGTTGTTTCATCAGGCATGCAAGCCTATCATACCCACCCCTCCAAGTAAAGTCCTATCTCAGTTTACGTTGAAAACTATAATTACTTACTAAATATAATAAGTAAATAAAGTTAGAAAATATGCTGTTGTTGTTTCGTTATTTACGATGAATACAGTCAAAAATCATACTATATATAATGGCAGTTTAGTTGAATAAAGTGAAAGACAATTTTACGAAAAATTTTAGGCAGAATATGATTTCGATTGAAGGAAAATACTATGCAAAACAATAAAAGGGAGATTTTTCTATGGACACGATCAAACCAATTAAAGTTGGTTCTACAAAATCAGACCTAAAAGAAGAACTAACCGCAGCCGAAATGGGGAAACTGTGGGCGACTTATATGGGAAACAGCATGGCAAAATGCATTATAAAGTATTACCTTCAACATGTTGAGGATGAAGATATTAAAGCATTATTAGAAAACGCATTAAAATTAAGCACAGAGTTCTTAAAAACCACGGAAGAGATTTTCAAGAAAGAAGATTTCCCAATACCAAAAGGTTTTTCGGAACAAGAAGACGTTAATCTTGGTGCCCCTCGGTTATTTCAAGATGAATATTATGTACACTATTTAAAGTATGCTGCAAAAGCGGGAATGAGTATTTATAACGTTGCTATACCACTTGTTTATAGGAGGGATGTAGAAGAGTTTTTTATTTATTGTATGGATTCCACGATGGACTTGATGAAACAAATCAAAGAAATATTAATGAATAAAGGTTTAATCATTAAACCACCTATTATTCCCGTTCCCGACAAAGTTGAATTTGTAAAGCACCAATTTTTAAATGGTTTTTTTGGAGATGTAAGACCCTTACATGCATTAGAAATTACCCATCTTTACGATAATATTGAAAATAATGTGACAAGCAAGGCACTGATAATGGCATTTAGTCAAGTGGTTAAATCTGAAAAGATACGAAATTTGTTTTTAAAAGGCAAGGATTTTACTCATAAACACGTTGAAAACTACATGGCAAAACTACATAAAGAAGATTTACCTACACCATCATTTCTTGACCATTTGGTCACCAAATCAACATTTTCTCCTTTTTCGGATAAAATAATGTTATTCCATAAGGCGGATATGTTTTCCATGAAAATTAGGGCTTATGGAAACTCTGCGGCTGTAGACGGTAGACACGATATTGGACTCATGTATACAAAGTCATTAATGACTATAGCACAATTTGTTGAAGAAGCAGCAAAAATAATGATAGAAAACGGTTGGATGGAACAACCACCATTTGCAGTTGATAGAAATTTGTTAGCCAACGATGAGTAACCCTTTCCAAATTTAGTAATAATTTAACATTTGTTTTTTTTAAAATCCAAAAGAAAAAGGTTAGACAAATGTGAATCCAAAAGAAAAATTAATATGGAGTATAGCCCTTCCAGGGTTTGGTTAATTACTTAATGGGAAATACCTCAAAGGGATTCTCTTTATTTCATTAGAATTTGTGATTAATGTTGCTCTCATTTTAATGAATTAATCATGCTTAGTTTTAACGGTGAAATTGAAAACGCCATTGACCATACAAAATATCAATGGCTTATGTTTTATCCATGTGTTTACTTTTTTGCGATGTGGGACGGTAAAAATCTTTGGGATATTGTTAGGGACTGTGTGGTTTCCTATGTTAAGTGTAATTCCTGGGGTTATTATAGGTTTACTGTCTTTTCGTATAGAAAAACTTATTAAGAAACATGCACTAGAAAAAATATAAATAATATATTGGAGATATCCCGTTTGAATGCTTGAGGAGGATATCATGAAACCTATGCTACCTATTGAAAAATATTTCGGTGAGTTAGAACTAGTTTATGCATTTTATGGCGCTATGCCTACAGGTGTTAGTGTTTCGGAAACTGGTCGTATTTTCATTTGCTTTCCGAAATGGGGAGACGATGTTAAATTTACGGTGGCGGAAATTATTGAGGATAAATTGCAGCCTTATCCTAGTTTAGAAACCAATTTGGTAAACCAAGGGAGCGTCACAATGTCATTCATTAGTGTCCAAAGTGTAGTTGCTGATGGAAGGGGTACACTTTGGGTATTAGATACTGGTGCACCAAATTTTTCTGAACCTATTAAAGGGGGGGCAAAATTAGTCGCTGTTGATTTAAAAACAAATACAATAAGAAAAATATATACCTTTACAGAAGATGTTGTCCTGCCCACAACTTATCTGAATGATGTCCGATTTGATTTTCGTGTTGGAGAAGCAGGTTATGCATATATCACGGATTCTTCTTCTAAAGGACCAGGAGCTATTATAGTAGTAGATTTAGAAAATGGAATTGCGTTTAGACGGTTAAATGGAGCAAAATCAACCTCACCCGATCCCTATTTTTTACCGAAAGTAGAAGGTGAAATTTTGATGAATCGAAACAAAGATGGTTCAACTTCTCCATTTAGACTGGCTTCTGATGGTATAGCCATTTCTCCCGATGGAAAGGTTTTATTTTTTTGTCCACTAAGCAGTCGTCATCTGTTCTCAATCTCAACAGAGGCCCTAAGAGACAGAAATATACCGGACACGGACTTACTATATCATGTTGAGTATTGGGGGGAAAAAGGGGCGTCTGATGGAATGATCACCGACGCAAAAGGAACTGTTTATGCTGGAGACTATGAAAACAATAGTATTCGAAAGATATTGCCGAATGGCACAATGGAAACAATCGCACATGATCCGAGAATTTTATGGGCGGATACTTTTTCCATTGGTCTGGATCAATATTTATATGTCATTGTGAACCAATTACATCGGCAAGCAAGATTTCATTTTGGAAAAGACCTACGACAAAAACCTTATAGTTTACTTCGTATCAAAATTGATGAATTACCTGCTCCTACCTTTTCATAATAAAAATAGTCAATTAATTGTTTTCATTATAAAGGGTAAAACAAATACGAGTATGCAAGAAGTATTAACCTTATTTACTTCTGCCAAATAAACTCAAAATGGTTTATTAGGAACAGTTTATTTGGTCAGTGTTAAACTGTTCCTGTAAATTTTTTATAATGTCGGTAAGTTCAATGCTGTATTGATATTATTTAAATCCAAATTGGTTCAATTTCCCTCTCAGTTAAAAATTTAGGAATTCGTTTTCCTTGTTTAGGTTCTTTGATTTTCGCAGCAGGATTTTTAGCTTAATGCCCTTCCTCGTGTGACCAACGAAATATTGATTTAATGAATCGAATTCGGTGAGCTAAACTCGATGGTTTTAAGTGTTCGCTTGATTTTGTTAAGTATCCCTTTAACTGTTCGATTGTTACTGATTCAATATTGACATCGTTAAAATATTGGATAAGTAGCTTAGATTGGAGCTTAAAGTCTGCGGAGAAAATCCTTCAATCCTCTCTTCCGATTCATATAGTTCCCAGGCTTTTGATAATAACAAAATAATCCCTCCTTGATCGTTGTATTAGAGGAATTATTGCCTTGGATATAGAAATGAAAACGTAAGATATTCAACTATCGGGGCAGGTTAGAGATATTCGTATTAAACTGAGGGAGTTAAAGAAGAATAATTCATCAAATAAATAATGATAATATGGTTGATATTGTTGTTTTTAAAAACGAGGTGTTCCTCTTGGTGAAGCTATTTATAGTGACGGTTATATTAGTTCTTTTAGTTGCCCTCAAAATGCCCAGAAAAAGAACTAGGCACGAGTTACTAGCTACAATACAGTTTGCATTGTTAATGAATTTTGTAACTGATTTGTATCTTGATTTAAAGTACAAACTTTACTGGTATTTTGATAAAGAAAAAATAGAGTGGTTGTACCTAGTTGTAGCCCTTGGTGAGATTGCTGTATTGGTTATTATTTATAATTATTTTCCCCTGAAATCTAATGCCATTAAGAAATTTATATATATCTTGGGATGGACCTGCATTCTTGTATTACTTGAATTGTATGCAGTTTATATTAGAGTTTTACATTATGGTGAATGGAATATAATCTATTCGGCGGTGGTTTATTTTATTTCAATGTACATCCTTTATTTCGTATTAGACTACACGGCGGATAGAAGAGAAACTCAGTAATAAAATCGCAATTTCTTCTTGAACTAAAGGGGGTTTTAGTTGAACAAGTATCTCTATTTAGAACACAAGAAAAACACCGCGAAAACACGGTGTTTTTTAATATTATTCCGTCTGCTATTTGCTTACTTTTCCGATTTTTATACTTCAAAACAGAACCCGTTACCTTTCGGCCGGCTCGTCTTATGCGTGTCGGGGCTGACCAAGGCGCTTGCGCTTTTCTTATGAACTACTGTAACCAAAGTTTATATAATCCCTCGGTTACTGCTAAGTTGTACATGTAATACATCCCAAAAACGATACTAATGACACCTGTCAGCCGGGTAAGGGTTTGATTTAGCAAACGTTTTTTAGAGCTAAAAACGAAGGGTATCCCGATAATCGTTGTAAAGAAAAGCATTCCCAAAATGGTTCCTGCACCGAATATTAGGATATAAACAGCCGCCTCCCAAACACTCTTGACTGTACTCATCGTTAGTAAGACCATTGCGCCGCTTCCGGCTAGACCATGGACTAAACCAATAAACAAGGATTTGAGGTATGAAACATTTTGATGTTGATGGTTATGCTGATGCTTCCCGTTATGAGAATGGGAGTGGAGGTGTTTATGCTCGTCCCCGTCATGTTCATGCTGGTGAAGGTGGATATTTTTAAAAGAGAGTAGAGTGGTTAAACCAAGGTAGACAAGCATGATTCCTACTAAAAATTCTAATGACATCGCCCATTTTTCGGGTATTTCCCCCTTCATTAAAATGAGAATAACCCCAATGATAAATAATGTCGCCGTATGGCCAATTCCCCAGAAAACGCCTGCTAGAGTGGATCTGAATAATTTTTTACTTTGGCTGGCAATGGTAGAAACAGCGATAACATGATCGGGCTCGATGGCATGCTTGATTCCGAGAACAAATCCTAAAGCTAGGATGGATAGAAAACCTATCTCCATAATTTCCTCCTAATTAGAAAAGACTTTTTTTAAGGTATGAATTCTAGTAATGAAAAATGCTAAAATAACTAATCTGAAAAATTATAGCACAGATCCAATAATTTGTTTACCAGTCAAACTAAATATTTTTTTATCGGAATTCCGTTCTAGAAGTTGTGAACCTTTTAAAAAGTTTTTCTCGAATCATGGAAATTGCAAGTCGGATTAGTCTTGCTTATAGAATAGAGCTGCGGCGGCAGTTCTTTCTGTTATGAAGAGGAATCAACCTAGAAGGAGAGGCGCCTCCAAACATACGCCCTCAGGGTAGTTAATGGACAGCATTGACGACCGAGCGGGGAAAAAAAGAGCCCCTAGGGTAGTCAATAGGCGCTATTGACGACCGAGCAGAGGAAAAAAGAGCCCCTAGGCTAGTCAATAGGCGCTATTGACGACCGAGCAGAGGAAAAAAGAGCTCCTAGGGTAGTCAATAGACGCTATTAACGACCGAGCAATAGAAAAAAGGGCCCCCAGGGTAGACAACGGACGCCATTGACGACCGAACAAGAGAAAAAAGAGCCCCCAGAGTAGTCAATAGACGACCCCAATGACGACCGAGCAGAGGAAAAAAGAGTCCTTTAGATAAAAAGGGTTCAAAACCCCTAAAATATCAGATTAGAATGTCATTTTAATATATATTTATTCTATATAATAGATACGCTGTTGACTTGTATACAAGATACTAGTATAATCACTTTAAAGCGGTTACATAAAAGGTTGGGTGGGACATGAACTTACAAAATATATCAACAGGAAGAGAGACATTATCCAATCATGCCTATCAGGTCATAAGGGATGCTATCGTCACTTTGCAATTTGAACCAGGGCAGCAGGTATTTGAAGCGGAACTAGGAAATCAGTTAGGGGTAAGCCGCACACCGATACGAGAAGCCTTTAGACGGTTATTGGCAGAAGAATTAATTGAAGTCCAACCTCAGCGCGGGAATCGGATTGCTTACTTATCAAAAAAGAAAATTAATGAGGCGCGTTTTGTCAGAGTGAGCTTGGAAGTGAGTGCCTTTAAGGAAGTGGCGAAAAAATGGGATAAAAATAATCCTATTTACCAAAACCTTCATAAGCAAATCGTCGATATTCTAGAAAACCAAAAGAAAATGGCGGAAGACCATAATTTCGAACTCTTTCTGCAACTCGATGAACAATTTCACTATACCATACTCGAAAGCACCGGCAATGCCACGTTAATTTCCATTATCAATCAAATGAGGGGCCATCTAAATCGCCTTAGATATTTGGAATTACAAGAGACCAAACACTTTATGCAGCTGGTCAATGAGCATAAGGCGATCTTTGAAGCGATTTTATCGAATGATGCCAGGAAGACGGAAGAACTGTTAACCAGCCATATCCGTTGGCTGGAGGATAGTACGCAGACACTTATTGAAAAATATCCTCATTTTTTCAAAGACTAAAATAGGATAATAGTAAGTACGTTTAATCAACAGAATCATGAAAAATGAACGTACTTATTTTTATAGCTTAACTTGTATACTAGTATGCAATAAATTCGCAGGAGGATGAAAGTCCTAGTCCCGCCCCCAATCCTTACAGATGAAATCTAATAAAGAAGGTGGACAAAAATGAAAGCGGTACAAGTAAGTAAACCACATGAACTAACCATTCAAGATGTTGAAAAACCGCGCATTGTCAATTCAAAGGATGTCTTAGTTAAAGTAAAACGTGTTGGTATTTGCGGCTCTGACCTTCATATTTACCATGGTACAAACCCTTTGGCGACATTACCGAGAGTTGTGGGTCATGAAGTGGCAGGAGAAGTGGTCGAAGTTGGATCAGATGTTGCGAATCTGCAAGTTGGTGATCATGTCGTCGTCGAACCGATCCGTTATTGCGGCGAATGCTATGCCTGCCGCAAGGGACAGCCGAACGTGTGCCAATCCTTAACGGTATTTGGGGTCCATGAAGATGGCGGGATGCGCGAATGGTTTGTTCTTCCTGAAAAACAACTACATAAGGTGAATTCCGATCTCCCTTGGGAAGAAATTGTTTTAGCCGAACCTTACACGATTGGCGCACAGGCTGTTTTTCGCGGACAGGTGGAAGAAGGCGACACCGTTCTAATCCAAGGCGCCGGACCGATTGGGATCTGTATCCTCAAAATGGCAAAATTCCATGGTGCCACGGTGATGGTTACGGATTTGAGTGATGAACGACTATCCTTTGCAAAGGAAAATGGAGCGGATATAGTCGTTAATGCCGGGCGGGAAGATGTTTTAACGGCTGTGCAGGAATGGACGAATGGGGAAGGAGCAAACAAAGTCATTGATGCGGTTTGCCTTCCAAGTACGTTTGCATTATCACTTGAGGCCGTTTCTTCTGCCGGAAATGTGGTCGTTCTTGGTTTTGATGAACAACCAGCCGCAATATCACAGCTTCCTATTACTAAGAAAGAAGTAACGATTACCGGTTCAAGACTACAAACCTATCAATTTCCTAAAGTAGTTCAGCTGCTAAACGAAGGAGAGCTCCGTCATAATGGGCTGGTTACCCATACCTTCCCGCTTGCACAAGTACAGGAAGCTTTTACGTTTATTGAAGAACATCCTGACCTGGTTAGGAAAGCAATTATTACGTTTGATTAAAGGCGGAGGTGTGTTATGAATATTACATTTCGATGGTATGGGCGGGATAATGATACCGTTTCCTTGGATCAAGTGAAACAAATTCCCGGCGTGAAAGGAATTGTCTGGGCATTGCATCACAAACCAGTTGGGGAAGTGTGGGAGAAGGACGAGATCCAAGCGGAAGTCAACTATATTCAATCGTTTGGATTCCATACAGACGTCGTTGAGAGTGTCAATGTCCATGAATCTATTAAACTAGGTAACAAGGACCGAATGAAGTATATCGAAAATTACAAGCAAACCATCCGACATCTTGGCGAGTTTGGCGTGAAGGTTATCTGTTATAACTTCATGCCGGTCTTTGACTGGACGCGGACCGAAATGTTTCACCCTTTGGAGGACGGTTCAACGGCATTATTTTATGAAAAAGCGAAGGTTGACAATCTAGATCCTGAGGAGCTTATTCGGACCGTATCGGCCTCGTCTGACATGACCCTGCCAGGCTGGGAACCAGAAAAGCTTGCCCGAATTACGGAATTGTTTGATGCTTATAAAGAAGTAGATGAGGAAGCCCTATGGGGGAACTTAGCCTTTTTCCTAGAGGAAATACTCCCTGTTGCGGAGGAGGCCGGCATTCAAATGGCGATTCATCCGGATGATCCGCCATGGTCCATTTTTGGATTGCCAAGAATCATTACCGGTGAACAAAGCTATGAAAAACTGATTAGCATTTCCGATTCTCCGGCAAACGGTTTTACCTTGTGTACGGGATCGATGGGAGCCAATCCGGCCAATGATATGGTGGAAATCGCCAAGAAGTACGCGAGTCGCTCACCATTCTCCCATATTCGTAATGTAAAAATCTACAAAAATGGTGATTTTGTAGAAACCTCCCATTATACACAAGATGGTTCTATTAATATTAAAGGTGTTGTGGGAGAATTGAACAAGCAGAATTATCAGGGCTATGTAAGACCAGACCATGGACGCCACATTTGGGGTGAAGTCTGCCGCCCGGGATATGGGCTGTATGATCGTGCCCTAGGCATCATGTATTTACATGGTTTATGGGATGCCTACGAATCTCAGGAAGGAAGCAGGTGAACTTCAATGCTCCCCATTCATGAAAATATAACTGGCAGGGTGGCCGTCATTACAGGAGGAAGTGGTGTCTTATGTTCAGAGGTGGCGCGTGAACTTGCCCGCCATGGCGTGAAAGTAGCGATTTTAAATCGAACGGCTGAAAAAGGACAAAAGGTAGTGGATGAAATTGTTCAGTCAGGCGGCACTGCCATAGCGGTTGCAGCGAACGTTTTGGATAAGGTATCCCTTGAGAACGCTCGAGAGATCATCCTTGAATCGTTTGGCAGTGTTGATATTTTGATCAATGGTGCAGGAGGCAATCACCCTGACGCGATAACCGGTCCTGAGACTTATGAAGAAAACGGAAGCGGGCAGTCATTTTTTGAATTAGATCCAAAGGGTTTTTCTCAGGTGTTTGACAGTAACTTTATTGGGTCTTTTCTAGCGAGTCAGGTATTCGGAAAATCTTTGCTTGAGGCAAAGGCACCGGTGATTATCAATTTTTCATCAATGAGTGCTTATGCTCCAATGACAAAAGTACCTGCATACAGTGCAGCGAAAGCATCGATTAATAATTTTACGATGTGGATGGCGGTTCATTTTGCCGAAAAGGGCTTACGAGTTAATGCGGTTGCACCGGGGTTCTTCCTGACAAACCAAAATAAAAACCTGCTGCTTAATGAGGATGGAAGCTATACCGCACGTTCGAAAAAAATTATTACCGGAACCCCTATGAAACGGTTTGGGAAACCGGAAGATTTAATAGGGACCATGCTCTGGCTTTTAGATGAAGAGTATTCCGGGTTTATCACAGGGATCACGGTACCGGTGGATGGAGGCTTTTTAGCCTATTCGGGAGTTTAAGTGCTGCTGATGAACAAAGATGAGAGTGCGAATGACTGGGGAGTCGTTCGCACAGGGATTGGATTATTTTTAAAAAGGAAATTTGAAAGCGTTGACAAGATTCTAGGGGGTATATGAATGTTAGCCAAAATGTTTTCGAAAGATAAATTGCCTATCCTGTTGTTATTATTCTTAGCCGGCGTCATTAATTATTTAGACCGTTCTGCATTGTCGATCGGTGCTCCGTTTATAAAGGAAGACTTGCACTTATCGGCCACCCAAATGGGAATTATTTTTAGTAGTTTTTCTGTTGGATATGCGATTTTTAACTTTATTGGCGGAATGGCTTCTGATAAATACGGTGCGAAACTTACTTTGTTCGTTGCGATGATTGTTTGGTCATTATTTAGCGGCGCTATTGCCTTAGCTGTGGGATTTACTAGTTTAATTGTCATTCGTGTTTTATTCGGAATGGGGGAAGGCCCGCTTTCGGCAACGATCAGCAAAATGGTCAATAACTGGTTCCCGGCTGACCAACGTGCGTCTGCGGTTGGTTTGGCGAATAGTGGCACACCACTTGGCGGTGCGATTTCTGGCCCGATTGTCGGCTTCATCGCGATTACCTTCAGCTGGAAGATTTCCTTTCTACTTATCATGGTAATTGGTCTTGTTTGGGCGGTGTCATGGTGGAAATTTGTAAAAGAAAAGCCAGCTGCGACTGCGAAAAAGGCGGCAGTGGTAAAAGCGGATCAGGTTTTACATGAAAGACGCCCATTAACTTTTTATCTAAAACAAAAAACAGTTTTATTTACGGCATTTGCGTTCTTTTCCTATAACTATATCTTGTTCTTCTTCTTAACTTGGTTCCCAAGTTATTTGGTGGATGCCCGCCATATGGATGTGAAGGAGATGAGTGTGATTACCATGATTCCATGGATTGTAGGATTCATCGGTCTTGCCTCTGGCGGATTTGTTTCAGATTTTGTTTTTAAAAAGTTTACCAACAAAGGTGTTCTATTCTCAAGAAAAGTTGTGCTTGTTACTTGTTTATTTATTTCAGCTGTTTGTATCGGATGTGCCGGCCTTGTCACAACGACTGTCAGTGCCGTAACATTGGTAGCGCTTTCGGTCTTCTTCCTATACTTGACAGGTGCCATTTACTGGGCCATCGTCCAGGACGTTGTCGAGCCAGGAAGTGTTGGATCAGTGGGTGGATTTATGCACTTTTTGGCCAATACCGCTGGAATCATTGGACCGGCATTAACAGGCTACTTAGTGGATCAATCTGGTTCATTCACGTCAGCCTTTTTATTAGCAGGCGGGCTGGCCGTGTTTGCTTCGCTATCTGTCATCCGTTTTGTTCGTCCTATCAAGTACCCCAACACAAAAAAGGCAGACGTAAATATGACTGTTTAACCTTTGGCAGATGGCTCAAACCTGTGGTTTGAGCCATCTCTTTTTTTGGAGCGAAGGGATGGTTCTCATGCTTCGGAAGCATGAGAACCGTCCCCTTGCTTCCAAATTAATTCTCCTGTTATGTCTGTCACAAATTTGATATTATAGTATAAAAAGTGTTGGTCAAACTTTTCGTTTTTTTATGAAGTTGAATTAAAAAAGAAGTTTGATAAAACCCGTTAAGCGACTCAGTCTTTACATTCAAAGAGTGCATCATCTGCAGAAGGAGGCAAGGTATGAACCATAAAAATAAAACAGTTGTCCGTTCTATGGATCTTTTAAATTTATTTAAAGATCATGCACAATTAACCTTTCAAGAGATTATTGATTTATCAGGTATTCCGAAAACATCTGTCTATCGCATGTTAATGTCTTTAGAGGAAATGGAGTTTTTAGAGAAAGGGCCGGACTCTAAATATCGATTAGGTATTATCTTTCTTAAGTTTGGCCATCTTGTTTCATCTAGACTTGATATACGGAAAATTTCATTCCCCATTATGCAAGAGCTGCATGATGATATTGGTGAAGCTATTAATCTAATTATCAAACAAGGGGATGAAGCGATTTATATTGAAAAAATCGATACCAACCAAAAAGTGCGCCTATATACTGGAATCGGCAGAAGAAGCCCTTTGTATGCTGGTGCTTGTGCTCGTGTCATTCTATCTTTTTTACCTGATTCAGAAATTCAAACATACATGGAGTCGGTTGAGTTAAGACCTTTTGCGAAAGGTACGATTACGGATAAGGAAGATTTATATAAGACAATTAGCGAAGCTAAAGAAAATGGTTATACGATTAGTTATTCTGAGTTAGAGGATCATACAGCTGCCATTGCTGCACCGATTTTCGATCATAAAGGTGACGTGATTGCTGGTCTTAGTATTGCGGGTATCGAAGCTAATTATCAAAACGAAAACATCCCTATTTTTGCAGAGAAAATAAAAGCGGCAGCCGAAAAAATATCAAAATGTTTAGGATATATTCCATCATAAAAAACATCCTCTATACACCTGTTTCAGGAGTAAATAGGGGATGTTTTCATTTTTAACTTTCCTCCATCTCAAATAGGCAGGTTCCATGGATAAACTTAGGTGTACATGCTCCTACTTTCTATCGTAGTAATGAATTGGTGATGCTCCGAGTGGATTTGTACCTTAGTAGAGTATTTTATAGCGAAAGCCTACTTTTATCTCCTCTAATATTCTTTCTTTCTTTAATAATTCATTTTCTGCCTCTTCATGTGAAACTTCCTTAAAATGGATCGTTGCAGTCGGTTGTAGTTGTGCCATGCTTGGTAAGTCTGCAGAAATAATCTGTCCAATTTTTGGATAGCCGCCTGTGGTTTGACGGTCTGCCATTAAGATAATTGGATTACCGCTTGGCGGTACTTGAATAGTTCCGTGTGTTACACCTTCAGACAATAATTGAAATTCCTCTGTTAAAGAAAGGATAGGACCTTTCATATGGTATCCCATCCGATCGGCTTGAGTTGTTAATTTAAATGGTTCATTGAACAGGCTTCTTTTACTATTTTGATCAAAACGGTCAAACTCCGTTCCTCTAATTACACGAATCGTTTTCGTTTGCTGTAAATTGATCAGATTATTGTAATTTACCGACCAGTTAATATCGCTTCCTAAATCATTCAATTTATGGAATAAGGATTGACTGAATTCATTCGTTTTATTGACTTCGATGATATCCTCTTTTTGTAAAGCCCTGCCTTTCAATCCGCCAATCCCTGCCCGAAGATAGGTGCTCTTGCTTCCCATTACTTCTGGAACAGCAATACCGCCGGCAAAAGCTACATAGGCTCTGCAGCCTTTTAAGGGGGATTTGAATTGTAAGATAGATCCTTTTCTAACCAATATCGGCCGCCACATTGCTGCTTTTTTATCATCAATGACAGCAAATAAATCTCCACCTGTAATGGCGATTAACATATCTTGCTCAAATAAAAGAGAGGTGCCTAATAATGTAATTTCTAGGGCACCTTCATTTTCTTTATTTCCTACTAGTAAATTTGCTGCCCTGAATGAATATTGATCCATCGCTCCGCTGACAATAACACCATATTTTTGAAAACCATATCTTCCTAAGTCTTGTATCGTGGTTAGCAGTCCTGGATGAAGTACTCTAACAGTCATTTATTTTGCTCCTTATATGCCTTATATTGTTCTGGGGAAATTTGAAAGAATTTAATCCTATCTCCGGCTTTAAGCAAAGTAGGCGGAGTAAGGTCAGGCTGAAATAAATTTAATGGAGTTCGGCCAATAATTTGCCAGCCTCCTGGTGTTTCTAGTGGATAAATCCCCGTTTGTTTTCCGGCTATTCCTACGGAACCGGGTACAATGGAGGACCTTGGACTCTTCTTTCGAGGCGTTGCAATTCTTTCATCCATTCCTCCCATAAATGGAAAACCTGGAGCAAATCCTAACATATATACTAAACATTCATTTTTTGTGTGTATTCGAATCACTTCTTCAGATGACATCTTGTGAAAAGAGGCTACATCATCCAAATCCGGACCATATTCTCCGCCATATAGGACAGGTATCTCAACAAGTCTTCCTCCAAAAACTTGCTTTTCGTCCATTTGCCGCAGTAAGTCATTCACAACCAAACTAACCTTTTGAAAAGGAGTCATAGGTGAATGGTGATTTTTATCGTTATTCATGAGCGAATGATGTACAACTACTGGATTGTAATAAATCGTTATATTAGTGAAAGCAGGTACTGCCTCAACAAAACCATCAAATGGATGATCTAACAATGCTGATAAAGCTTGAACTTTTTGGTGAGTAGCTGGGTTTAGTTCATCACCAAGCTGTACAATCAGTGCCGAATCACCTAAAGGTTTGATGATCGCTTCAGTGATAGAACAACTCATTCTAAAACCTCCAATTGTTTCAATATTCGGAACCGATGTTTTAAGAAACGGATTATAATAATATTATAGTTGTCAGAAAATAAAAAACAAGTTGTAAATCTTAAAAATAAGACTGTTTTGAACATTTAGGAATTACTGTCTACTCAGATATTTTATTTTATGATAGAATGAATTTAATTTTTAAAACTACAATTCCTTAATTCGGAACTAGATTTCTTTTTGTGTGGATTTGTTATGGTAAGTCTGAAATTAGGGGGATAACTAAAAAAACAAGAGGGGGATTAGATTGTATCGAGTTGACTTGAACTGCGACATGGGAGAAAGCTTTGGAGCATACCAGATGGGGACGGATGAGGAAATTCTTGACTATGTCACTTCTGTCAACATTGCCTGCGGTTTTCATGCAGGTGACCCGGCTACCATGCGAAAAATGGTTACGCTTGCATTGGAGAAGGGCATTGCGGTTGGCGCTCATCCAGGACTGCCTGATTTGGTTGGTTTCGGCCGCCGGAATATGGACATTTCCCCCCAGGAAGCCTTCGACATGATCGTGTATCAAATTGGCGCACTTTATGGATTTGTTAAAGCAGAAGGCGGCAAAATGCAGCATGTAAAACCGCATGGTGCTCTTTATAATATGGCTGCAAAAAGCAGGGAGCTGTCGGACGCCATCGCACAAGCCGTTTACAAAGTAGATTCCGACTTGATTTTATTCGGCCTTTCGGGCAGTGAACTGGTGAAAGCCGGACAAGCAATCGGTCTCCGTACGGCAAGTGAAGTATTTGCTGACAGAACCTATCAGCAAGATGGTTCGCTGACACCAAGACGGCAGCCGGACGCAATGATTACGGACGACAAATTAGCGATTGACCAGGTCATTCGCATGGTAAAAGAAGGAAAAGTACTGTCCCAACAAGGGGTAGAGGTAAAGATTCAAGCAGAAACGGTATGTATTCACGGTGATGGCCCGCATGCCTTAAATTTTGCCCGCCAAATCCGAGAATTACTTATCAATTCTGATGTAAACGTACAGGCCGCAGGCAGGTGACGAGTGCGGATTTGTTTCACTAAGTAGAACTTACCTTAAGGGAGATGATACTATGATAAAACTGATTGGAATCTTACTAGTAGCGGTTGGGTTCGGTTTTCGTCTGAACACCCTGCTGGTTGTAATGACAGCCGGTGTGGTTACAGGCTTAGTTTCTGACATGTCCTTTAATCAGGTCATGACTCAATTTGGCCAGGTTTTTATCGATAACCGTTATATGTCTTTGCCTATCATTCTCAGTTTACCTGTAATCGGATTGTTGGAACGTCACGGTCTGAAAGAAAGGGCAGAAGTACTTATTAAAAAGGCAAAAGGAGCAACAGCCGGTAAGGTGTTAATGTCCTATTTGCTCATTCGCGAATTGAGCGCGTCGCTTGGCCTTAACATTGGCGGACATCCGCAAACGGTTCGGCCGCTTGTCGCACCAATGGCAGAAGGGGCAGCAACAGCAAAACATGGGGAACTTCCGGAAAAACTCCAGGACGACATTAAAGCGCATGCAGCAGCATCTGAAAATGTTGGCTGGTTTTTCGGGGAGGACATTTTCATTGCAACCGGAGCGATTTTATTAATGAAGGGGTTTTTCGATTCAGTAGGCATGCATGTGGGCGTCTGGGATATGGCTCTTTGGGGTATCCCTACCGCGATATCAGCTTTCTGTCTTTCCTGGTGGCGTTTCCGCAGGATGGATCGACGAATTCAACGTGAAATGACAAAGAAAGAGAACAACAAGATCGCCTAGGGAGGAGACCAACAATGAATATTATTACACTGGAATATATTTATTATTTGCTCGGTATTATAACCGCATTTGTAGCATTCCGGGTAGCGATGGATAAAAAACATCCGAGCCGCATTGGTTCTACTTTGTTTTGGGGAATCTTTGCCTTCACATTCTTATTTGGTAAGCTTGTTCCTCCGATTGTAATCGGCTACCTTGTACTAGCTATGGTAGTCATTGCTGCCATCGGTAAGGTGAAAAGTGGAAACCAGGACGAGGCTCCGAAAGAGGAAAGGGATCGGCATGCCTCACGATTACAGGGCAAGGTCTTCATTCCCGCCTTGGTCATCCCAGTTTTCACGATCATCGGGTCTTTAACTCTTGGAAAAATTCATTTCGGAAAAATACATTTGGTTGATCCAGCGATGGTTACGTTGATCGCGCTTGGTCTAAGCACCATTCTCGCTTATATTGTCGCTCAGCTGCTTACAAAAGCGAAACCATCTACTGCTTTGCACGAGGGAAGCCGGTTAATGCAGGCTGTTGGCTGGGCGATCATTTTACCGCAAATGCTAGCAGCGCTTGGCGCCATTTTTGCCAAGGCTGGCGTTGGAGAGGTCGTCTCAAAAATGGTAAGTGATGTCCTTCCAACCAATATTCCATTTGTCGCGGTTGCTGCTTATTGTATTGGTATGGCGCTGTTTACAGTCATTATGGGTAATGCTTTTGCCGCTTTTGCCGTCATTACAGGCGGAATAGGTCTGCCGTTGATTGTGCACATGCATGGAGGAAATCCGGCCATCATGGCGGCAATAGGCATGTTCGCAGGTTATTGTGGAACGTTGATGACACCGATGGCAGCAAATTTCAATATTGTGCCAGCCATGCTGTTGGATCTTAAGGATAAAAACGCAGTCATCAAGGCACAGCTGCCGATTGCCATACCACTCTTGGTGATCAACATCTTATTGATGTATTTCTTGGTATATCATTTCTAATAACTAGTAGAAAGGGACACTGTTATGAAAAAGATACTTGTTACCGGTTTTGAGCCGTTTGGAGGGGAGCCCGTCAATCCGGCGCTTGAAGCAGTGAAGCTGTTAAACGGAAAAGAAATTACAGAGTACGAAGTGGTCACAAGGGAAATACCAACCGTTTTCGGAAAGGCAATTTGCAGTCTGAAAGAGTCGATAGACGAAATTAATCCTGACATGGTCATCTGCGTTGGACAGGCAGGGGGGCGTTCCACTATCACGCCTGAACGGGTAGCCATCAATGTCGACGATGCCAGAATCACAGATAATGAGAATAATCAGCCAATCGATGAAGAAATAGTTCCAGGCGGGCCAGCCGCATACTTCTCCAAACTGCCGGTCAAGGCAATGGTGAAAGTAATGAATGAAAACGGAATCCCTGCTTCCGTTTCGAATACTGCGGGCACATTTGTCTGCAACCATATTTTCTATGGGCTGATGAATTATCTTGATACCAGCGACAAGGATATCCGAGGAGGTTTTATCCATATTCCTTTCCTTCCGGAACAGATTATCCGCAACCCCGGACACCCAAGCATGAGTCTTGAATTGATTGTTAAGGGATTGGAACTATCCATTGAAGCTGCTGTATTAAATGAAACTGATATTGTAGCGGTGGGCGGAGAGATTAGTTAATTTCATAGAGGGAGTCTATTTTTAGGAGAGATTCCTTTTAAGTAATTCAAATAATAAAAGAGAACATGTTTTTACCAGGAGCGTTTCTGATTTTACAGAAACGCTTTTTTATTTTTTGTTGGGGCGGATGTTGAATTTTTATTAATAAGAATTAAAAAACCTCTTTCCGGTGATGAAAGAGGTTTTTTAGTCACAGGGAAGAGTGTACCAAATCAATAAACTTCCTAGTTCCCACCGAAATTTGTTCTTCATTAGCAAATGAATAGCTTAACCGTAGCCATGAGGATGGCTCCTTTAACGGATCGCAAATTTGGCCGGGAACAAATGATATAGAGTGCTCTAAGCTCTTTGCCAGTAAGTCGTCTGTTGAAAGCTGGTTTGGCAGCTGTACCCATAAATTCAAGCCGCCATTTGGGCTGGTCCATTGCCAATCCGTCGCTGACAACTCCTCTTCCATGATTTCTTTCCGTATTTGTAAGGCAATTCGTAGTTTCTCAACATGCTGCTGCAGCCTTGACGACGAATAGTAATGAAGGAAAATCTTTTGATTGAGCAGCGGCGAACCGTTATCCACTAACGATTTTACAGAAAGCAGTGATTTCATTACAGAAGGTTGACTGTTCATCAAAAAGGCAATCCTTAACCCAGGTGAGATATATTTGCAAAAGCTTTTAATATAGATCACCATACCAGAGGTATCATAGGTGTACATGGGCGGCGGCGGCTCTTGGTCAAAATAAATGTCATAATAGGCATCATCTTCCACCAAGAGACATCGGTATTGCTCAGCTAACTGGACCAATTGCTTCCGTTGTTCTGCTGGTACCGTGTATCCGGTTGGATTATGGAAGGTTGGATTTAAATAGAACAGACGTGGTTTGTGTTTCTTCATGATGAATTCAATCTGTTCTAAATCGTACCCGTAGGGATGAATGTCGATCGTGACAATATTAGCTCCTTGGGCTCTAAATACGTCAATGGCTGAACTGTAGCTGGGCCGCTCCAAAAGAATTGTGTCTCTTGCTTTCACAAACGCTTGAGCAATCAGATGAATGGCTTGCTGAGAACCAGCCGTAATCAATAGCTGATCAAGATTTGTCATTGTTTTATAGTGTTGATTGAAATAGTCAGAAAGCGATTGACGCAGCTCTTCGTCACCTTGAACGGTCGAGTAGGTGGACAGTACCTTTGGGTAGAGGTCAAACACTTTTTTTACATAATCAGAGATATAGCGATTCGGCAACAAATTAGGGTCAATTAATGCCTGTGAAAATTGATAGGAAACTGGTACTTTATGAATTTCTGATAAATGATTTTTTTGCACATAGGCAGAGACAATTGGGTTTTCAAAATTTTCCTTTTCACCGGATTGCACATAATAGCCGGATTTATCTTTTGAATAGATTCTATTTTCCTGTTTCAGAAGCTGGTAAGCTTTTAATATGGTTAAGCGGTGAACATTCAAGTCCGCGGCTAGTTTTCTAATCGAGGGGAGCTTTTCATCTTCTCTCCATTCACCCAGTTCGATGCGGTTTACTACATAATCATAAATTTGATTAAAAAGGTAATCAGCTTTCCTCATTTTCTTCCCTTCATTCCTCATGATTTTTAGCATGTTTCTATTGTATCTGGGCTCACCGCTTAAAGCGAAAATTAAGATGCCTCTTATCTATTAATCTGTTATTAAGGACCTAGTAAATTCCTACTTTTGTACTGTTCAATTAAGGGGAATAGGAAGCCATTTAATTTTAAAAATGTGATAAACTTACAATAAGTTTTTTGATTTTATCAACATCCAATGAGGTATAAATTGTGAATGAATCAAATTTTTTAATAGATAAAGAAATTGAAATCGAGCTGCAAAAAGCGATTGAACAGAACCAGTTTTCCCTCCACTATCAGCCGAAGCTAGATTTGAGAACAGGTGAATTAGTTGGAGTAGAGGCGTTAATTAGGTGGAATCACCCTAGATGGGGAATGGTTTCACCAGAAAGTTTTATTAGGATTGCCGAAGAGACAGGTTTGATTATCCCGATTGGAGAATGGGTTCTACTAGCTGCTTGCAGGCAAATGGTAAATTGGCAACATGAAGGTTTTTTCACAGTGGTCTCTGTCAATCTATCACCAAAGCAGTTTAGTAACTCAAATATAGTTAAGACGATTGAAGAAGTTCTGAAAAAAACAGGACTTGACCCGCACTATCTAGAGTTGGAATTAACCGAGAGTTTAAAGTCTGATATGGAGCATACCATTTCATCCTTACAACAACTGAAGCAGCTTGGAATTTCTATCAGTATTGATGATTTTGGAACAGGATATAGTTCCTTAAATTATTTAAAGGAATTCCCGATTGATACATTAAAAATTGACCAGTCTTTTGTAAAAGAACTTCATCACCAACCGAATGATGAGGCGATTGTTAAAACGATTATCTCCATCGCTCACAATTTAAACTTAAAGGTTGTGGCGGAAGGAATCGAAACAAAGGAACAGCTCATATTTCTCCAACAGCACTTGTGTGATCAGGGGCAAGGATATTTCTTTAGTAAACCTATGCCGGCGACTGAGTTAAAAGAAAAACTTTTTGAGGTTCAACAAGTTGTAAATCAATACGGTATGCCCGAGGGTACAAGGAATCGTATCTGGTATGAGGAGCTGCTGAATCAAGCGAAAAAAGAGTTAGAAGATACCGTTCGAATGCAACAAGGAATGATCTTTAAGTATAAAAAAATAGGCGGGAAATTTGTCCATACCCTCTGTGATGGCGATTTACTTTACCGGATGGGATTGACCCCTGCTCAAGTGGTAGGGAAAAGACTAGATGAATTTCTCCCTATGGATATTGCCTTGAATAAAACCCCGTACTACCAGAGGGCGTGGGATGGGGAAGAACATGTTCATTATGAGGACGAGTTTAATGGCATTGTATATCTAGCTAGTTTACGCCCTATTAGAAAAGGCGGAGAGATTATCGAGGTCATTGGGTCGTGTGTTGATATAACCGCTCGAAAGCAGACAGAGATCTCTCTACGAGAAAGCGAGTCAAGGTATCGCCTTATAACGGAGAATATGAGTGATATCCTTATGTTGTTGGATAGCCGTGGGAAGATTTTATATGCATCTCCTTCACTTGGCAGGGTACTTGGGACCCCAACAAAATCCTACGAGGGAGGGAGCTCATTCCGTTTAATTCACCCCGAAGACAGGGATGAAGTCATGAGACGATATCAGCAAATCCTAAATAAGAACCCCTACACTCGAATGGAAGCGCGTTTTTTACATGCAAATGGAAACTGGGTCTTAATTGAGGGCATCGGTACACCTGTGTTCGGCAGTCATGGTGAAATAAACCATTTTATTATCGTGGGACGCGATATTACAGATAAAAAAAGAACAGAAGAGCAATTAGCACAATCAGAGAAATTAGCCATAGTAGGAGAACTAGCAGCCGGTGTTGCGCATGAAATTCGAAATCCGATGACATCCATAAAAGGATTTATCCAGCTGTTCCAGCAAGGGATCTATAAGCCGGAGTATTTTAACGTTATTTTTGAGGAATTTCAACGGATTGAGGATATCCTTCAAGAATTTTTAAACCTGGCTAAACCACAACCATTCAAATTGAAAAAGTCTGACTTGAGATCCATTCTTCAAGATGTTGTGACCTTGCTTCGTCCAGAGGCTAATCTGAAAAATGTTCAAATCTATCATGAATATGACCATCTGCTCCCACCCATTATGTGTGATGTTAATCAAGTCAAACAGGTTTTTATTAACATCATTAGAAACAGTATGGAAGCTATGGTGAATGAAGGTAGTATTCAAATTGTTGGAAGTTTAGAAAATAAGCATGTCCTTATTAGTATTATCGATAATGGCATGGGGATAAGTGAAGACCGTCTCAAAAGACTGGGAGAGCCGTTCTATAGCAATAAAGAAAAAGGGACCGGTCTTGGTTTAATGTTATGCTTTAGAATCATCAGACAGCATAATGGGACCATTACTATAAAAAGCATAGAGAATAAAGGAACAACGGTTGAGGTTAGGTTTCCTAAGATGCACGGGGACGGTTCTCATGCTTCCGAAGCATGAGAACCGTCCCTTTGCTTACAATCTGGTCTGCTCATCTTCATCTGTTCTATTCACCATGCCCTATAATGGAGCAAAAGGGGGAATAGTTTTGGTTATTATTGGTTATTTATTTATGTGTTTGATTTTTAGTACGACTTTTCTGGCCATCAAGATTGGGATTGATGCAGGTGTGCCGCCATTTTTATCGGCAGGACTCCGTTTTTTTATAGCCGGTTTCATTCTATTTGCGTTGATGGTGATAAAAAGAAGGGCCACTCTTGGTTTGTTTTTTCGTAAAGAGATGCTGCTCTCGGGGATTGGATTAACATTTGGTACGTTTGCAACTTTATATTGGGCAGAGCAGTTCGTCCCATCCGGAACGGCAGCCGTCTTATCAGCCACAGGGCCGATGATGATCCTGCTCATCCAAACCTTTATTTTAAAAATGAAGGCTGATTCAAGTTCCTTTATTGGATGTTTGGTAGGAATCGTGGGAGTTTTTCTTCTCCTTTTACCGAGCTTTACTTTTCATATGGCTACCTTTGTGTTGGTGGGTTGTCTTTTAATTATCGTAGGTGAGGTCTTTTATGCATCAGGAACGATTTATTCAAAAAGAGTAATCAATCAGTTTGATCAGGTATCCCCGATTGCTTTGAATGCGGCTCAAATGATGCATGGCGGAATCCTGTTGATGCTCTTGTCTTTTGTGACGGAAGATATTCATTGGGATGCTATGGTAAGTCCGGCAGCGATTGGCTCTTATCTTTATTTAATTGTGTTTGGCTCTATGCTAGGTCATAGTCTCTATTACTGGCTTGTATCAAAAACAAATCCGGTTTTCCCTTCGACTTGGCTGTTTGTTTCCCCGATTCTTGCGATGCTGCTAGGAGTGGTTTTTTATCATGAAACACTTTCCTGGGTATCCGGAATAGGTGCATTAACAATTATCCTTGGAACCATCATCATTTCACTGCCAAATTTGAGATCATATCTTAAAGGTCCTATAAAAACAAGGGAAACATCCGGCGTAAAAAATAGTTAGAAAAATAAAAAGGCTGTTCTCCTGAAATTGGAATTCAAGTGACAGCCCTTTATTTTACTCTTTAGGAACGCAAGCCCAAACCGAAACACTTCCTCCGTTAACCGGGAAAGTCGCATATCCATCTTCTTCGATGATAATTTGCTCATCCCTTGAGTTCGTCAGGTCTACCCACGTTTCGCCAGCCTTTCTCTCGCCAACGTACATTCTTTTCTCACCATCATCTCCGTTGGAAATGACAACAGCACATCCGGAATGCTTAAAATTTTTAACACCCAGCCGAACCCAGCCAATCGTATTTGGATGGTCGAAGTAATCTTGTTGTTCTCCGTAGGCTTTATGGTAGCGGGCAAAAAGCAGAGAATCGAGGATTTCCTTTTTTCCATCTGCCGGCTCTGGGCCTTTGATTCCATAATAATCTCCATAGAAGAGACATGGATATCCATCTTTTCGAAGGAGAATCAGTGCATAGGCACTAGGCTTAAACCAGTCTTGGACCCACGATTCCAAGGATTCATGGGGTTGGGTGTCATGATTATCAACGAAGGTAACCGCATGCTCGGGGTGAGAACTTACAAGGGTTTCTTCAAAGATCCGGGTTAAATCAAAGTCTCTTCCTTCATTGGAGGCTTGGTTCAGCTTATAATGTAAGGCGACATCAAACAAAGAAATATTATGGTCAACGTGGTCAAGGTATTTCTGGCATGCCTCTAGGTCGTGTTTCCAAAATTCACCAACTATATAAAAATCCTCACCTCGATGATTTCTCAGCTCCTGAACAAACTCGTGAATAAACTCATGATTAATATGCTTGATGGCATCAAGGCGATACCCATCACAATCAAGGTTATCGGCAAGCCATTTGCCCCATTTGATCATTTCTTTTTTGACTTCAGGATGGTTATAGTCAATATTCGCAAACATCAGATAGTCATAATTGCCAAATTCTTGATCGACATGGTGACTCCAATCCTTACCTTCTCCAAGGATTTTATAGATTCCTAGATTACCTGTCTTTTCGTCACAATCGGTTCCATTGAAATGTTCAAACCCCCATTGAAAAGAAGAATATTTTCCCGCACGTCCTGGGAAGGTAAACTTTGTCCACCCTTCGATTTCAATGGGTTCAGATATTTCTTCTGTCCGGTTCTCCTGGTTGACTTCAACGGCTTTAAAAATTTGAGTTTCGTCAGCACCTGCCTTATGGTTCATCACTACATCTACATAGACTTTAATACCAAGATTGTGGCATGCGGATATGGCTTCGATTAGTTCCTGTTTCGTCCCATACTTTGTCCGGGTGGCTCCTTTTTGATTGAATTCACCCAGATCATATAAATCGTATGGAGCATAACCATTATTCTCAGGTGAGGACGCTTTTGTCACGGGAGGTATCCAAATAGAGGAGATGCCTTGTTCTTTTAATTGCGGGGCCATTTCCCTCAGACGTGTCCAATGAGTGCCATCCGGTTCTAGATGCCACTCGAAAAATTGCATAATTGTTTTGTTTCTTTCCATGCTCTGCTTCCCCCTAGTCATCAAATCATCAAGTATAGAATGTTTACCCAGTTAGACACCAGGTTAATCCAGGGGAGAAAGGGGAGCACTGGGGAGCACGGGGACGGTTCTCATGCTTCCGAAGCATGAGAACCGTCCCCGTAATTCTGTGATTCCGCAAAAAAACCCAGTCTTAAACTAATCAAGTCTGCGAACTGGGCATCTGTTTTTATGGTTTTAGTACAACTTTGATACAATCTTCTGTTCTGGTATCGAATACTTCATATCCATGTTTGGCTTGGTCTAGTGGAAGGACATGAGTTACGACGTCACTTGGGTCAACTTTTCCGGATGCAAATAAATCGTATAAGAAAGGCATATATGGAATAACAGGTGCTTGTCCCATTTTTATGTCGATATTTCGCTGGAATAAATCCCCGAGTGGGAAAGCGTTATAGCGGCCGCCATATACTCCAGTTACTTGTATAGTACCGCCTTTTCGAACCGCCTGACTGGCAATTACTAACGCACCCATTGCTCCACCATGCAACTTTAGTCCGCTTGCCAGAAACTCCATCGGTGTCCACTTTCCATCCATTCCGACAGCATCAATGACGATGTCAGCTCCGCCTTTGGTGATTTCTTTTAGGTATTGACCCGTGTTTTCATGCTGTTCAAAATTGACAATCTCCACGTTGTTGGTCCGTTTTGCATGCTGCAAACGGTAGTCAATATAGTCAACGGCAATGACCCGTTTAGCTCCTTTATACCAAGCGAATTTTTGAGCTAATAAGCCAACGGGACCACAACCTAGTATGATAACAGTATCTCCATCTTTCACCCCTGCATGGTCCACTGTCCAATAAGCTGTAGAGGCAGCATCCGCCATCAATACAAGTTTTTCATCTTCCACTTCACAATTTTCAGGGATTTTAAATGGAGTAAAGTTTCCATAAGGAACCCTCATATACTCCGCTTGTCCTCCAGCATAACCGCCAGTTAATTCTGAATATCCAAAGAAACCGCCCATGTCACCATGAGGATTAGAGTTATCACATTGGCTGGTTAGGTCATGCTGACAATACCAGCAAGAGCCGCAGCTTACATTAAAAGGGATGATAACTCGATCGCCTTTTTTTAGGTTTCGGACATCCGGTCCTACTTCCTCTACGACTCCCATTGGTTCGTGCCCAATGACAAAGTCCGTAGGCATACTTGGAATCATTCCATGAATTAAATGGAGGTCCGATCCACAGATAGCGGAGGATGTAATTTTTACAATGATATCATCTGAGTTTTTAATAGTGGGATCTTTAACCTCTCTAACTTCCACATTTTTGATCCCTTGGTATGTTACAGCTTTCATCTAAGTATCCCTCCTTTTATTGGTTTGGTGTAGCGAACATGCCGCCTCTGTCTGTGTCATTAGGGAATAGCGTCATTTGAGCGATTTGGACAGCTGTCTCTGCCCCTTTTAGGTCAATTGGGAACTGTTCTTTAAAGTTATAAGGATGGAGCCATTTATTCTTCATCATCAGTTCACTAATCTCCCCATGTAAATCAATGGCGGCTTCTAATTGTTTCATTAGTACTCTTCTTAATTCAGGGTTGGTCGTTTCAGTAATAGCAAAACCATAATTGCGAATCCCATTTTTTACGGATAGTAAAAAATCCATTGCAAATGTGGAATCCGCTAAATTTGGCATGCCTTCCGCATTTCGCGGGTCTAGATAATCTTTCATTTTTTCACCTCCAGTTTAATGAATAATTTGGCTTTGTTTATAAAATGGGAGTAATTCATTTATATCCTGTATTGATTGCTTTACATCCTTTTCCATGAGTTGTTTTAACTCATTATTAAAGCAAATACCTTGCATTAACTTGGACCTGAGCAAACATACTGTCTTAAAATTGATGATTTCATGTGTTTCTAATGTTTCATGTAAGGCTAATTTTTCCTGATCCATTTACTCACCTCCATTTCTTAACATAGGTATTTTCTCCATTCATCTTTTTGTTTTATGCGAGGTTTTATGTAATAACATAGAATTAATATTCTATTGATGAAATCAATAAAAAATAATGAATATTAGTCCCTGCTTAATGAAAATATAAGAGGGCAAAATACAATACTAATGGAGTGAATGGCATGGTAAAATACTTAGGATTGCATGAGACTCTTGATCTTCATGAATTGATTACCTTTAAAAACCTCTGCTTGACGAAATCAACGACGATGGGGGCATTAGTACAGGATCCAGAACTAAAAACCATACTTACAAATGATGCAGCTGCTGGACAACAGCATATTCAACAATTACAGCAATTATTAACGAATCGGGAGGCCCAATAATGAATCAATTTATTCAAAATATGGTGGGGATGGGCGGGATGACCGATCAGGTAATCGCCACCGACTTTTTAATGGCGGCTAAATCTGGGGTTCGAAACTACACAGTTGCTCTCACCGAAGCGGCTACTCCAGAATTACGAACGGCTTTAAGGGAACAGTTAAGAGATGCCATTCAAACCCATGAGAATATTACCAATTATATGATTGCAAAGGGGTACTATCATCCACATGAGTTGAGTGAGCAGCTGCAGGTTGATTTGACTGCCGCAAGCACAGCAACAAACCTTGCACAAAAAGTAGCAGAAAAATAGATTTACTCCACCGTAAAGAAACTCCCCTTCTAACAAAGATGGGGAGTTTCTTCACTTTATTGATGACAGTCTAGTGTGAAGGTTTTAATTATTTAGATAAATCACAAAAAAACTATTGAATAGCAACTAGATTTGGGTGTAAACTTTTAAACTATATGATAAAAAGAAGGAATGTTCATCTAAATTGAAGAAGCTATTACTCTTATTTTCAACAGTGATAATCGTTAGTTCTTTAGGACACCAAGCGAAAGGTGGATATAAAGACCTGCGTAGAACCCGAATTAGATCTTTTCATCTTCACATGCAAAATAAACATTTTTATTAGTTTAAAAACGTCCACAAAGGCCAACGGTTAAATGTGAAGATTATTTTGAACTAAAAAAGATGCCCCTAAAAGTTATACTTTTGGGACATCCATTGATTACTATTAATTAACAGCCACTTTTTTAGAACTCGTTGGCCAAAAATACCCGATAATCGCACCAACTACAGCTGGTAAGATCCAGCCAAGCCCAATACTGTAAAGCGGTAAATACTCAATATAGGCAGCTTTAATTGATTCGAACAATGCATTAGTCGCTCCTGGTAAGCTGGCTGCTAATGTGCTGTAACCGTCGAAGAAACTAACACAAAAAGTAAGGAACATAGACGCAGCATAGACACTTTGCTTATGTTTGAATAATGAGGAGCCGAGCGCCAACAAAATCAGAACAATCGCTAAAGGATACAATAACATTAGTACCGGCACTGCAAATTGAATAATATTGTTTAAGCCAAAGTTGGCGATAATAAATGATACCAGGCATAGGATTAGTACGAACATTTTATAGCTTACTTTTGGAAAAACACTATTGAAAAATTCACTGCACGATGTAATGAGCCCAATGCTAGTTTTTAAACATGCTAGTACGATAATAATCGCAAGTAAAATCGCACCGAATGGTCCGAAATAATGCTGAGCAACCTTAGCAAAGATCAACCCGCCATTATCAAATGTACCGATGGTCGATACGCTTGATGCCCCCATATAGGTGATGAGGCCGTAAATCAGCATCATTAGTGCCATAGCGAAGATACCTGATTTCCAAGTTGCTTTCGCAATCGTCTTCGTGTCGGTGATGCCTTGTCCCTTAATGGCATTGATGACAACGATCCCGAAAGCTAGTGATGCGAGGGCATCCATCGTATTATATCCTTCTTTAAAGCCCGTAATAAAAGCCAATCCGCTATAGTCACCTGTCGGCTTATCGAAGTGTCCCATCGGCTTGACGATCGCAATAATAATTAAGAAGAATAAAAATACTAAAAATGCCGGTGTTAGATATTTTCCGATATAGTCGATGATTTTCGCTGGATTTAATGAGAAGTAATAAACGATCGCAAAAAATAGAAAGCTAAAGATTCCGAGATATAAACTGGTGTGCTCTGGATTAATAAATGGTTCGAAACCAACTACAAATGGTACGGTTGCTGTACGCGGAATTGCGAAAAATGGTCCAATGGTTAGGTACAGAGCCATTGCGAAGACGACGCCAAATACCGGATGGACACGGCCTGCTAAGTCACGTAGTCCGTTACTTCCGGATAAACCAAAGGCCAAAATCCCCATAAACGGTAGGCCTATTGCTGTAACTAGGAAGCCGATTAAAGCCGGCCAAAAGTTTGTTCCGGCAAGCTGTCCCATTTGGATTGGGAAAATTAAGTTACCTGCACCAAAGAACATTCCAAACAGCATGGTACCGATGACTGCATAGGTTGAAAAGGATATTTTTTGTTGCATTATATGTGCTCCTTCTTGTTGAATTTGATTCATTTTAACACCTTTTTTAGTAGTAAGCTATAGGAGTTGCTGACAAAAATCTTTCCTAATATATTATTTCGAAAAATTATTGACAGAATAATAATTCAAATTCTATAATACAGAACATACTTGAAATTTGGAACTACTTCTTTAAAATTTACATAATTGAGCAATGAAGGGAATATTAGTAGTGCTTATCTCACTGTTTTTAGAGAGCTGATGGAAGGTGCGAATCAGTACAAAGATAAGGATGAACTTCGATCCCAGAGCATCTTTTTCGAAATAAAGTGGACTTTATGAGGGAAAGACGGTCGATGGACCGTTAACAAAGTCGAGAGGCAGACTTTGTCTGCAACTAGGGTGGTACCGCGATAAAAAGTCGTCCCTACTGATTTGATCAGTAGGGACTTTTTGTATTTGTTGGGCGATTTTCATTGCCGAAGGGAGTGCCCGGCTACCCATCGCGGTAAATGAGCGACACTTTAAAAAGTTATATTAAATAGGAGGAAACTATATTGGAATTACAAAAAAGATTATTGCCTCGGCATATCCGATTAATGGCAATCGGGGGAGCGATTGGCACAGGTATATTTAAAGGGACATCGGAAACCGTATCGATTGCGGGGCCTGCTGTTATATTTTCCTATCTTTTCGCAGGAATATTGCTGCTTGTTGTCATGAGTGCCATTGCCGAAATGGCGATTGCCTATCCTGGGCTGAATATGAAAGGATTTATTCGATTAGCATTTGGAGCTAGAGTTTCCTTTGTCATTGGGTGGCTGTACTGTTTCATGTGGCTCACCGTTTGTGTGATTGAGGTAATAGCAGCAGGAAGCTTCCTGCAGTACTGGTTTCCTTCGATGTCTTTATGGTCATTAAGCTTTATTAGCGCTATTTTTATTGTGGCTATCAACTTTATGAATGTTAAGAAGTACGGAGAGTTCGAATTTTGGTTCGCAGGTATTAAAATTACCATGATTGTTTTATTTATTATCCTAGGTGCAAGTATTTTGTTTGGGATTATCCCGAGCAATGAAACTCATTACCTACAAAACTATTCGCAGCACCAGGGGTTCTTTCCACACGGCTGGTCAGGCGTGTTCTCTGCCCTATTAATTGTCATCTTTTCTTATGGTGGTTCAGAACTGATTGGTTTGACGTTAACTGAAACAAAGGATGCCGAAAAGGTATTACCTAAGGTAATTAAAGGAGTCATTTGGAGGATTGTGATATTCTATACAGTCCCTATCCTGATTATTTGTGGGTTAATTCCGTGGGATGAAGTCGGCAATCAGGATAGTCCGTTTGTCCAAGTGTTATCTGCGGTTGGTTTTCCTGGTTCTGCCCATATCATGAACTTTGTCCTTATTACCGCAGTATTGTCTGCTGCAAACTCAGGTATCTATGGCTGTACTCGGATGTTATATTCCTTAGCAGCAGAAGGGGAAGCGCCGAAACAGTTTTCATTTGTGGCTAAGAACGGGGTGCCGGTATACAGTGTGATCTTGAGTGCTGTCGTTCTTGTCGGGGGGACGTTTGTTGCGTACTTTTCACCAGACCGTGTGTTTGGGTATTTGATGGCAATACCAGGATTTACAGTTTCATTGGTTTGGATTGCGATCTGTTTAGCACAGGTCAAGCTTCGTAAAACATATAACAATCTGCCGCATTTTCATGTATGGGGATTTCCTTACGTGACGGGATTTACGGCTATAACGCTAATTATTAGTTGTGTGGCATTTGCGTTCAGCGAGGGAAACCGATTAAGTATTTTTGTTTGTTTAGGCATTCTGCTAATTTTAGTAATTTGCTCGGTTATGGCTGGTAAAAAGCAGACTAATCTTAGAGTTTAAGAAAAAAGTCGGTGAATTAACTTTAAAAGGTCTCTATCAAAGTTGATAGAGGCTTTTAATATAGGCTATTATCCTTGTGAAAAATTTTTGTATGTAACTATAAAAATGGGAAAAGTACTCGACACAAAAAAAGGACCCCTTTTTAAAGGAGTCTATAAAACTATAAAATTGATTAGGTTAAATCTTCTCCGTTCGTTTCAATAACCTTTTTATACCAATGATAACTATCTTTTAATATACGTTTCTTGCTGCCATTGCCATAATCATCTTGATCAACATAAATGAAACCGTAACGTTTAGACATTTCCGATGAGGAGCAGCTGACAATATCGATAGGGCCCCAAGCATAGTAACCACGTAAATCGACCCCGTCTTTGATTGCTTCCTTCATTTGTTCGATGTGTGCGCGAAAGTAGTCAACACGGTATGGGTCATGAATTTCACCATTTTCTAATTTATCATAGTATCCCACACCGTTTTCTGTGATGTAGATTGGACATTGATATCTATCGTAGAAGAGGTTAAGAAAAGTTCTCAAACCAACTGGGTCGATTGACCAGCCCCACGGGTTTGCATCTAATTGTGGGTTACGATGTTCTTGATTTCCATTTGCATAACTTTCGGCATCGCACATCCGAGTGTAGTAGTATGAGAAGGACATAAAGTCTGCCGTATTTTTTAGTGCTTCTTCATCACCCTCGCCAAATTCCACTTTAATGCCAATATCGTCAAAATATCTGAATGCATAGCCAGGATAGTACCCACGCAGCAATACATCTGAAAAGAAGTATTCCATTTGATTATGACGAACCGCAGCTAATACATCTTCTGGTTTTGGACTGGCTGCATAAGTTGGTCCACCACATAACATCATGCCAATGTGTAAATCTGGATAGTTGTCATGAGCATATTTTGTGGCATGTCCGCAAGCAACCATTTCATTATGAACACCTTGATATTTTGCCTGAAGAAGGTTATCGACTTTATCTTCTGCAATACCTAAATGGTTAAAGGACTCATGCACAATTAGGTTAATTTGGTTGATGATAATCCAATGTTTCACCTTTTCGTGGTAACGGTCAAACAAGACCTTGCAAAAACGATTGAATAAATCGATCAGTTCACGAGAATACCAGCCTTTGTAAGCTGTTGTTAAGTATAAAGGCATTTCATAGTGTGAGATGGTAATCATCGGAACCATTCCATTTTTTATAATTTCATCAAATAAATCATCGTAGAACTGTAGTCCCGCTTCATTCGGTTCTAATTCATCCCCCTTAGGGAAGATGCGTGTCCACGCAACGGAAGTTCGAAACGTTTTAAGTCCCATTCCGGCTAATAATTTCAAATCTTCTTTGTACGTATGATAAAAGTCGATGCCCCAGCGTTTAGGAAAAATACGGTCGGTGCTATTTAAAGCTTCTTCAATGTATCGGCTATCAATTTCTAGATTTGACTTTTTCTCAATCGGAATGTCGGCGCGATATTCGTTAATATCCGCTACGCTTAATCCTTTTCCATTAATGTCATATGCACCTTCCGCCTGATTAGCGGCAATAGCGCCACCCCATAAGAAACCTTCAGGGAAACCTGTTGGTACTTTATTCATGGTCGTTCTCCTTTTCTGCTTTTTCTAATTTTGCTAACCTAGCATCATACATTTCGAAAATCTTAATCATTCGTTTGGCGATGTTAATCTCACTATAAATCGTCATTAATGTATCTTGTGCATGGGCAAAGAGGACGGAATAATCACCTTTTTCACCTTGTGTTTCTTCGGATATGGCATCGGTTTGAATACGGTGGGCCTTAACGATCTCATCATTTGCTCGTTTCATCTCTGCTTTGGCTTTTTCAAAATTACTTGTTTCAATGGCTTTTAATACATTCATACAATGAACCCTGGCATCTCCAGCATGGAGTATGATTTGCATGGCATTCTCAGCAGTTTTTTCAGAAATCATATTTTCAAATCTCCTCAGAATCATTATTTCGCTTTTCTTAGTTCCGTTTTTACTTCTTTCACATCGTTTTTCATTTCTTGTTTTTCATATACTTTAAAAAATGGATACCAGATCACGGAAGCGACCAGCACGCAGACAAACATTAAGATAAGTCCAGATATTGTACCTGTTGTAATCCAAGTTGAAATTGGGAAAGGAACGTACCATAAATCAAATACAATTTTTGGAATCGGAGCAAAGTGAATGACCTTTGTGAAAACCCAAATGATGATTGGCAGGACAATTCCGATAATCCACATTGGGAACATCATGATGGGGTTCCAGGCAATCGCCCCAAATACGACTGGCTCATTAATATTGAAAATACTGGGAGTAATACTGGCTCGGCCAAGTGCTTTGAGTTTCGCATTTTTCGAAAAAGCTAGCATGATAACTAATGGCAATGTAGTGCCGATACCTCCCACCCACAGGTAAGCCGAATACATCGTTTCAGAAGTTACAAGATTTGAGGCTCCAGCAGTAGCATTCGCTGTAATCGCAGCTAAAAGAACAGGCTTTGTTACTGGAGTCAGCACCCAAGTGGAAATTCCCATTGTGTATAAGAAACAGGTAATAAACATGATCAACGGGAAGCCCCAAGGTGATTCCATTACTTTTGCCAGAGGCATAAATATCTTCAAAATCGTGTTGTATAAATCAAAGCCAGCAATGTCTACAACTAACCACGCTGCCACAATCACAACCGCAATAGGAAGCATCGCATCAAACCAAGCGCGGACAAAATCAGGAATAACGGACTCTTCTTTAAAGAACGAGAATGAGCCGAACAGTCCCATAATCCAGCCGGTAAATACACCTGCCACGATAGCGACGAACATCCCGCCAGAACCTAATGATGCATGACTAAAACCAATTGTTTTATCTGCAATGACTTGAGGTGAAATAATAATTAAGAAAGTGATAAGACCAGTACACCCAGCAATCATACGTTGCTTACGCATACGTTTCTTTTCCATTAAGTTAAATGGAATTAGGAAAGAAACAAATAGCGATAACAACCCCATTGTCCAACCGAACAGTGTCCAGAAATTAGGGTAGTTTTTAATGTGGAATACATCACCAGGGATGGTTAATAAACAAAATAAAGAACCTAATAAAATAAATGGAAGTAATTGCATGATAGAGTCTTTTAGCGTTATGACCCATACATTATGGTTAATTTTGTTCATTCTTGGCGCGAAGTCTTTTTCTAGCCAATTAATCAGTTTCTCCATATATGGCTAACCTCGATTCGTTAAGTTTTAGAATTCCTTCAATAAATCTTCTAAAGCAGCCTCTCCATCTAAGGTAGAATAGTAGGAAGGCTTCATTAATAAAACTTTCACATCCGCATCACCAATATAATCCTCGATTTCGTCTAAGATATACGCTAAGTGAGGCCCTACCATTAAGGCGTCGATCTCATCAATGTAATTTTCAATTTCTGCCTCACCGCGTGCTTTAATGCTAATATCAAGGTTACGTTTCGCAGCAGCTTTCCGAATATTTGAAGCCATAAAACCAGAACTTGCCCCAGATCCACATACTAGTAATACATTTAATTTTTCCATGAAAATAACCCCTCCAATAAATTGATAGCGTTTTCTTTTCTACAACCCTACTATAAAATTAATATTGGAATCTTTCCAATAATCCTTTACACTGGGGTGGTGCAAATATATATATTTAGTAGTGCAAATCGACCTTTTAAGATGAAATGAGGCTAGATTTATGAATATAAAATACAGAAATATACTTCGTCATCTGAGTACTCAACAAGACTGGACTTCATCAGCCCAGCTTGCTAACTTATTAGGTATTTCAAAAAGAAGTGTGAAAACCTATATTGCCGATATTAACTCAATGGAAAAAGAGTTGATTATATCATCAAAAAAAGGATACCGAGTAGAAATAGAAAAATTAACCCCATTTTTAAATTCGTTGGAAAAATCGATACCACAAACACCAAAAGAACGAGCGGAATATTTATTAAAAAGTCTTGTGAATGCTGATGGTCCACGTAATATTTTTGACTTAAGTGATGAATTATATATCAGTGAGGTCACTTTAAAAGGGGACTTACGTAAGGTCAAAAAACGTTTAGCGGATTATAATTTGGAACTTAGGGTGTCTGGTGACTCTATTGAAATGGTTGGACCAGAAAAGAGTAAACGAAAATTAATGAGTTCCATTCTTTATAGTGAAACAAATGATAACTTTCTTGATATTGATAAGCTTAGGTCATCTTTTGAGGGTTATGATATCGACTTTATCCGCGATGTCATTGCGGAAGTCTTTTCAACTTTTCACTATTTTACTAATGATTATTCCCTTACCAACATCATCCTTCACATTGCCATCGCCATTGACCGAATGGAAAACGGCTTTATTTTTTCAAAACAAGTGGACGGAGAAGCCAGTCTGGAAAAGGAATACAAAATCGCTAATGAGATTGCCAAAAGACTTGAGGAGCACTTTGGTGTAGAGTATTCCGAGGGAGAAATTCGTGACCTGGCTCTGCTTATTTCCAGCAGTGGGACGAGTGTTAACTTCATGCACCTGCAGCTGTCGGATTTGCAGGATGTAGCAGGAATACGATGCTTAAATCTAGTAGGGAAAATCATTGAAGACTTGCGAAGTAATTATTACATTGTGATTGAGGATCCGGATTTTTTGGTGCGGTTCACCCTTCATATTAAAAATTTAATCATGCGTTTAGAGAATGATTTTGTGAGTAAAAATCCTTTGACTTCAACGATTAAGCTGAATTGTCCTTCTATCTATGACTGTGCCGTTCATGTATCCTATACGATTAAGGAAGAGACGGGATACACAATGAATGATGATGAGATCGCCTATGTGGCCTTTCATTTAGGCTATGCTTTAGAGATGCAAAAGCAGGCTCATTCCAAAATTACTTGCGCCATTCTTTTTCCGTTTTATTATAATTACAACGTGCAGATTACTGAAAAGTTGACTAAGCAATTTGGTGAAGACCTTCTAATTCAACATATAGTAACCAACGAGGGCGATTTGAACGTTTTGAATTGTGATTTAATTATCTCAGCTGTCCAACTAAATTCTGTTCCGAAGATTCCATATGTATTAATTAATCCATTTTTTACAAGCGTTGATCAAAACAAAGTGGCCCAAAAAATTAATGATCTTAAAGAATCGAAAAGGAAAGATTCTTTCAAGAGGAATATTGAGGCGATTACGGAACAGCAACTATTTGAAATTGTTGATTTTCCTGGGACAAAAGAGGAAGTCCTCACTAGAATGTGCACAATTATGGAACAAAAGGAGTTTGTTGATTCTAGTTTCCTTGCAAATGTAATAGAACGTGAAGCTATGTCGTCCACGGCTTTTGGCCGTATAGCAATTCCTCATGCAATCAAAATGAATGCGAAAAAGACCGGTATGTTTGTTCTAATCAGTGATATGGGGATCAAGTGGGGTGATCTCACGGTTAACGTTGTATTACTTTTTTCTGTTAGCAAGGATGACAGGAAAATATTCCATGAGGTAGTGGATTCACTTGCCACCATTTTTACTGTAGATGGGAATGTTTCTCTAATCATGAATGCAGAGGATTACAAGAGTTTTGTTGATATATTAGTTTCATGTTACTAAATTACGATTTTATTGGGTCTGAGCCCCCAAGGGTAAAGTGGTATTACGCATAGTAATGAATAACTTTATAAAGCATATAAAAATATACAATGACTAGAAGAAACCTGAATAATCCACAGCGATTTTTCAGGTTTTTGTATTTTAGGAGATTGTTGATATAGTGGTTTGATCATTATTTGCAAAAGAATGATTAAATAAGTAGCGATATTGTTCCGGAGTCACTTCCATATATTTTTTGAATCCTTTATAAAAGTGGGATGTATCATAAAAACCATGTTCTTCTATGATGTCGTCTAGATCTAGATTATGGTTTAGTAGTTTGTGAACAGAATGTTGTAATTTCACAATCTGACTAAATTGTTTAGGAGAAAACCCAATATAATCTTCAAACTTCTTTCGAATATAACGGTCTGAATAACCTGTCTCACATGCTAATTCCTTTATATTTAACTGCCCCTCCGTAGAATAAATTTTGTTTAGGCAATAGGTAATGAGGTTTCGCTCATAAGCCCCTTCAGGTCGATGTGACTTTAAATACGCATCGAAATATATTACACGTTCCTGAAAACTTGATCGAGCCTCCAATTCCTCTAGTAAGGAATGATCAATATGGAGCACATCAGATAGAGGGATTTGTTGTTGTTGAATCAGTTCTTTGGTTGAACATTTAAACTTAAAACTGGACTGTTCTGGCAATAGTCGTACCCCGAAATATTCTGAATCCTTTTTAAAGGTGTAGGAACAACGATGTTGAGGGCTAGTGCCTATTACTGCAAAAGAGTTGGAAGGATTAAAGCAAAAGAGTAGATCGATGCAGCCGTCTGGAATGATGGGTAAGGTTCCTGGTGAGCCTCGGTCTATTTTGAATTGGTAAAATAAAGAAACCTCTCTTACAGACGTTTTCTCCGGTTGGTGCTCTCTATATAAGTGACAATGCGACTTCATCTCTGGTTGTGTAGGATTGAAAAAATACCCTTTTGTTTTCATTTTAAAACCCCTCAACTTTTCTAAATTCACACAGTGATTATAGTACAAACAAAAATTTAGTACACACTTCATGTAAGAAAAACTAACGTAAAATGTTCTGAATATTAACATTGTTCCGTTTTTTACAATGAAATTTAGAAATATCACATGTATAGTGAGAGCAAGCACAAAACAAAAGGAGGAATTGTTCATGCAAGCACATGAAACGATAGTTAGTACTGTCAATCATCCATTGGAGCCCTTAACAGCCGAAGAGATTAAAAAGGCTGTTGATATTTTAAGAACCAAGCAAAATTTAAATCACTTTGCAAGGTTTGTTACGGTTGTCTTAAACGAGCCGGCAAAGGATATTGTGCTAAGCTTTGAGCCTGGTAAAGAAATTAACCGAGAAGCATTTATGGTGATCTTAGATAACGAATCTGAGAAGACCTACGAGGCAGTTGTTTCTATCACAAAAGGTGAAGTGGTCAGCTGGGAGCACGTTCCTGGAGTTCAACCGGGTGTGATGCTGGATGAATTTGAAGAGTGCGAACAAGTGGTGAAGAACAGTCCCGAATTTAGGGAGGCTTTGTTAAAGAGAGGGATTACAGACGTCGATTTGGTTATGGTCGATCCTTGGTCTGCAGGTCATTTTGGGATCGAAGAGGACGAAGGAAAAAGATTAGCCAGAGCGATCTGCTGGGTAAGAAAATTTCCTAATGACAATGGCTATGCCTATCCTTTAACAGGGATTGTCGTCTATGTGGATTTAAATAAAATGGAGGTTCATCGATTCGAAGATCATGGTGTAAGATCCCTTCCTCCGACAGATGCAAATTACACTCCTGAAACATCCGATTCTATTACCCTTCGAACGGATCTAAAACCATTAGAAATTGTTCAACCGGAAGGACCAAGTTTTGAAATCGATGGTCATTTGATTAAATGGCAGAAATGGATCATTCGCTTTGGATTTACGCCACGGGAAGGATTGGTGCTTCACCAAGTAGGATATGAAGATAAAGGGAAGGTCCGCCCCATCCTTTATCGGGCAGCTCTATCAGAGATGGTCGTGCCTTATGGTGACGGGAGCTTCGCTCATAGCAGCCAAAATGCTTTTGATGCTGGTGAATATGGTCTTGGGCAGTTGGCTAACTCTTTAGCGTTGGGTTGTGATTGTCTTGGAGAGATCCGTTACTTTGATGCTGTCATGACCGATAGCAGAGGTAATGTCCGGACGATTCCGAATGCGATTTGTCTCCATGAAGAAGATTATGGGATTGCATGGAAACATACCGACTGGAGAACGGATCAAGTGGAGGTCCGCCGTTCCCGTAGATTAGTCTTATCCTTCTTCTGTACGGTTGGAAACTATGATTACGGATTTTATTGGAGCTTTTATCAAGATGGAACCATAGAAAATGAAGTGAAGTTAACAGGGATGTTAAATACGGGTACCTATGATGAAAGCGGCACATCTAAATATGGAACAGAGATTGCACCGCAATTAAATGCAGTTTATCATCAACACTTCTTTAACTTCCGCTTAGATACCATGCTAGACGGTATGAAAAATTCAGTCGTGGAGATCAATACCCTGCCGGAGACGGAAGGGCAGCATAATCCATATAACAATGCGTTTTATATCGACACCAAAACATTTAAGACAGAGCAGGAAGCTCAGCGGATTTTGGACATGGCCTCACAACGTACATGGAAAATCATTAATCCAAATTCACTCAATGCCGTTGGGAAGCCGGTTGGTTATAAAATTATGCCAGGTGAAAATTGTCTGCCATTTGCAAGTGATGAATCTAGTGTCATGAAGCGGGCTGGATTTCTCAAGAATCATTTGTATGTAACGCAGTATGATTCAAAAGAAATGTATGCAACCGGAAACTATCCAAACCAGCATAAAGGTGGGGATGGGCTGCCAAAGTATGCGGCAGCCAACCGTAATATTGAGAATGAAGATTTAGTTGTTTGGTATACCATGGGCCATCACCATATTACAAGACCAGAAGATTGGCCGGTTATGCCTACCGCTTATATCAATTTCCAACTGAAACCAGTAGGGTTTTTCGATCGCAACCCAGCTATTGATTTACCTCGTCCAACACCAAAAACATCTGCCTGCCATTCTACAAGCGGATCACAGTGTCATTATTCATAGCCTAATAAAGGAGGAGATTTGATTCTCCTCCTTTTTAAAAAGACAATTAGGGGGAGAAAAACATGTTGTTAATGGTTAGTTTGATAATGGTTCTTGTGTATAGCACCTACTTTTTTGTTAGCTCTCGTTCCGAGAAGAGGAGTGGGACACTATCTACTTGTGTCCCAATGATACTAGGGATGACGAGCAGTATAACAATAGGTTTAGTGATTGCCATTTTATTACCTAAGATGCTCGCTGTTACTACCATCCTTTCTATTATTGTAAGTGCTGGTATCGCATGCTTAATAGGATCACGGTTTGGTGTTCGTGGAATAATTGAATCCCAAGCTTCTAGTTTAATGGGCGCTATGATGGGGGCGATGTTGGGAGTAATGCTTGCAGCGAATGAAATTACTTTGATGGTCATGACGATGGATGTTATTTATCTTCTGAGTATCTGTTTGATGATGTTATTACTAACGAAAGATTCTATGGTGAAAAAACAGAATATTTTTAAAAGTAAACCAGCAACTTTTTATCTAGTCTTTCTTTTGAGCATTTGCCTGATTGGGACTACAGGATTTTTGCAAAAGGAGGATACGCAGGTAGAAGTAGATACCATGAGTCATATGCATGAACACTAAAATTTGATATTGAGGGGAGAGTAGTCATGGAGATGCAAAATAAACAGTTGTTGCAAGAGGTCACTCCAGATATCTCAAGTGACTCGAAAATATCCAAGTTTGGGTATGAACAAGAATTAAAAGGATCCATGAATGTTCTACAATTAACGGCATTCGGACTCAATTATATGCTCCCCTTAGCACCAGCAGTCATTTTTGGTGTATTACTATCAACCTCTGGCGGGACTGTCGCCTTACCGTTTTTCCTTGCGGGGATTGCCATGCTATTAACGGCTTTTAGTTATGCCACAATGGTGAGAAATTACCCTCTATCGGGGTCTGTTTACAGCTATGTCGGGCGCGGATGGAATCCTCATCTTGGATTTATTGCAGGCTGGGTTGTGACTTTAGATTATGTACTCATTCCAACCATCACTTCTGTTAGTGCAGCTTATTTAGTACAACAGTATTTTCCGGCTGTTCCCTTTTGGATTCTGTTAGGAATTTTCTCAATTGGAATTGGTTTGCTAAATTTATTTGGAGTCGAATTAATGACAAAAATGGGACTCTGGTTTTTGATTTTGGGTGAGTTTGTGGTATGGACTTGTATTTTAGTTTGGGGCAAAGCGGTCTATTTTGATGGGATAGGAACGGGCACGTTATTTAGTACTCAACCGTTTCATTTCGATCATGTTACTGGACTTGTGGGTGCAACATCACTGGCTGTATTGAGCTTTCTAGGGTTCGATGCCATTACTACGTTAGCAGAAGAAACAACGAACCCAAAAAGAGATATACCGAAAGCAATCTTTATGTGTGTTGGTCTTGGACTTGTCACAATGGTGGTGTGTGGTTATGTTGCCATGCTCGTTATTCCTGATTGGAGAAGTCATATACATGATGAAAACTGGATGAATACAGTTCTATTTCAAGTGTCTAAGATGACTGGGGGAGATTGGTTTGGTCTCTTTTTCACTGCCGGTTATTTAAGTTCGTTGGCGATCTTTAATCTAGTGGCAACTGCTGCTGGGGCTCGCTTGTTATATGGAATGGGCCGTGACAATCTGTTGCCAAAAGGGATTTTTGCAGCGATTAATAAACGATTTAACACACCGCATTTTAATATTTTACTAATAGTAGCCGTTGAATTCATTCTAGGAAATACAGTAGATTTAGGTACTATTTCCAACCTAGTAAACTATGGAGCATTTTTTGGTTTTGCGGCCTTAAATCTTTCGGTTATTTGGCTATATTATGTAAAGAAAAAGGGAGAAGCCCCATTAAGTCTTGGTTATTCACCCAATTGGCTGCCAACCGGAAAATATCATTTCCGCTATTTCATTCTTCCGCTTTTGGGATTTAGTATTATCGCTTATGTTTGGTTTGGAATGGACAGACTAGCTCTACTAATAGGGACTATTTGGCTGATCATCGGGTTTGTCTTTTTATTCTTTAGAACGAATGGGTTTAAAAAATTACCACCCCATTTGGAGCAATAACAGTGAATTCCGTCATTTGAAAGTCCTCTTCGGATCAGGGAGAGGACTTGATAACATATGATACCCGGTTAATTTTTCAAATTGTATGGTAATGGTAACGGTAAAGTATTCCATTAATCAGCTTTAAGAGCTTAAAATAGTAGTTTTATCAGTTCTTCAAGCTGCTGATAGGAATTTGTCTCATGAGTTGGATGTATATGTTCAATCGTCCTTGCTTTGTTCTTGTTATTAATCCATACAGAGCCCCAACCAGCATTATGGGCTCCTATTATGTCATTCTCAAAAGAATCTCCAATCATATAGGAATCGGAACTAGATGTATTGGTTTTTCCATTAACATAATCAAAGAAATCCTTGTGTGGCTTTGCATAGCCCACTTCGCTAGAGATATAGATATTGTTCTTTGGTAACCACTGTGAGAGATTTAGTGATTCTAGTTTTAACCGCTGATGGGTGGAAGGACCGTTTGTGGTTACATAAACAGGAATGCCCTTATTGCTTAAGTATTGAAGGATATTTTTCATTTCTGGAATAAGGGTGACCTTGTATTGCTGGTCTTTATATTCCTTCTGAAAGGCATCAGCCTCATCAGTCGTAATCGTATATCCGAAATCTTTAAAGGCATTGATCATGCGATATTGATGCATCTTTTCTAATGACATTTCTCCAGACTCTGTCAGCGCAAACACTTTATCACTATACTCGCGGCTCTTTTTAAAGAGTTCTAGAATCGAAATATCGGCGAACGTTGAAAAAACTCTAGTATACGCTTCTTGAAAGGGTTGGAGTTGGTCATATAATGTATCATCTAGGTCGAAGAAAATCGATTTCATGCGCTACACTCCTCTTCATGGCATTCAACTCTTCTATTATAGTAAAATGCGGAACCCAAAGGAAGCTCTCTTTAGGAAACGATTCTAAAAACGACTTCTTGATCGTTCAACCCAAACTCATTATGGAGCTTTTTATGAAAAAGGTTGCAAAATTTGATTTCTGTTATCCCGTAAAAATACGCATATGGGTTCTTGATATTTCGGTCAAACTTTAGCTTCCGAATCAGTTGCTTAAAGGATTGAATGGCAACATCAAGGACGACCTCAGGATCATTTTCCCATGAATTGCGGTAGGCCGTGATTTTTGCTGTTTTCCAAAACTCTTCGATGGATTTTGCATCGTTAAAAAAGTATTTAACTTGCTGAACAAAAGGCTGTGGAACACGATCGCTCACGTATGTATGATCTAATTTGGACGGTTCTTCTATACGTTCTTTTATCTTTTGATCTTTTTCAGTTTTTAAAAGATTACTAGCTTCTTTAGGGTAGTTCATTATTTCCTCTTTGGGTGGTTCATTTGAGGGAAAACGATTAAATTGGTACAGATTACTCGACTGTGAACCGTTTTTTCTTTCGGTTTCGAAGACAGTGAAAATGCCTAATTTCGTGGCTTTAAGGATCATCCGTTTAAAAGTAGAACGAGAGATGCCGAGGTCCATGTATTCTTCATGGATGGCTTTTAAGATGGTGCCAATTTTGGCATTGCAAACGCCGGGGATTTTAGCTGCGTAACGTACCAATCTTTTTAATCCCATTAACTCTCCTTTTGAAAAATCTTGCTTATGTTCTAACATCCACATCTCGATATGGTGATTGAATTCCTGAAGCGAACTGAATTGCGAAAACTGTTCGAATCCTTCAATGTTTCCTGACTTAAGATTGAACATTGCTAACACCCTTTCATCGCTAAATTGGTGCCGTTTGTCATCGAATCTGACGTATCTGGCATCTCCACGATATCGGGTTAAGCTTGGTAAATCGAATTCCACTTTTTCGAATTTGGAGGCGAGTTTGATGCTTTAAGTGCCTTTTTGGGCTTCAAATGTGAAATTTGGAGCCGTCTTTTGCTATTTGAGCTGAATTTAGCATCATTTTGTTTTTCTAAAACAATTTAAATCTAGCGATAATGATTGTCCAAATAATGAATGTTAATATGGGCAGTGAGACGAGCGTGACTAAAAACGACCGTTCGAATAGGTTATAGCCCTTTTTTTCGGCAAACCATTCACACAATAGGACAAGGATATAAAGTAAGATGAGTTGGACTGAAAGAGATATGAGTTTAAATAGTACAAATTGAAAGAAACCATGATTGTCCATTTTATTTCCCCTTTCACTTATTTATAATTATTCAGCAACCGGGGGAAGTATTATTAACTGGAATGGAAAAAGGCCCCTTTCTAAAGGAGCCTTTCATTATAATAATAGAGTTTCTTTTTTATCTAGATAAAGGTCGTACATCTCTAAACACTCGAGAAGTTCATGTTTATACACTAATAATGCCTTTTTCACTACCAAGTTGTTATTTTTGCTGTCGAGCTCCATATTACACTCTTCCAGTTCCTTGCTTTTTACTGTTTTTAACTCCCTAAAAATGCTCTCTAAATCTCTCCCCATTTGCATAACCTCCAAAACTATTTTCTTTTTCTAATAAAAGCATGGACAGATTTTTCGTATTTTATGCAAAAGTCTTACAGGGGCTTGCTATTAAAAATCTTTTTTGAATAAATCCGTTTTGTTTAATAAATATCACCAAAATAGGAATAAATATCCATGAGGATTATCCTAAAATATCTAATTGTAACTTTGTTTACAGGGATTTAATACTATCGCAATAGTAATAAAATCATTTAAAAATGAGTACTGCCATTATTTTCAGTGTTGCGCATATCTAAAAAAATATCTAGAATTATATTGTAGTATCATGATATGATATTGATTAAACCTAATTTATGTTTTTATTTATATAGTAATAAATTTAGTTGCATTCTTAAGGAGAAGGGGAGAGGTTATGAAAAGAATAAGTCTTGCATGGCAAATTTTCATTGGTTTGGCACTAGGTATTATCGTAGGTGCTATCTTTTACGGTAATACTCATGTAGCAGATTTTCTTCAGCCGATTGGTAATATCTTCATTCGCTTAATCAAAATGATTGTTGTCCCAATTGTTATCTCAAGTATTATCGTTGGGGTTGCCGGTGTGGGCGATTCGAAATCGCTTGGTAAATTAGGCGGCAAAACCATTTTATATTTTGAAATTATTACAACTATTGCGATACTGGTTGGTTTAATATTTGCTAATGTCTTCCACCCAGGAACTGGTGTTGATCGTTCCCACCTAACGAAGACAGATATCAATACGTATGTGGAAACAGCGAAAACCACTGAATCTCATTCTTTTGCCGATACGTTTGTTAATATCGTTCCAACGAATATCATTCAGTCATTAGCAAATGGTGATATGTTAGCCATCATTTTCTTCTCGGTTATGTTTGGTCTTGGTGTAGCGGCGATTGGAGAAAAGGGCACGCCAATTATCAATTTCTTTAAAGGTACGGCCGATGCAATGTTTTATGTAACTAACCAAGTTATGAAATTCGCTCCACTGGGTGTTTTTGCACTTATCGGCGTGACAGTTTCAAAATTCGGTTTATCTTCACTTATTCCATTAGGAAAATTAGTTATCGTTGTTTATGGCGCGATGTTCTTCTTTATTTTGGTTGTCCTAGGTATTACTGCAAAGATTGTGGGAGTTAATATTTTTAAATTCTTAGCTTACTTAAAAGACGAGTTATTACTTGGTTATTCTACAGCAAGCTCGGAAACCGTTCTTCCGAAAATCATGGAAAAAATGGAGAAGATTGGCTGTCCGAAGGCGATTACTTCTTTCGTTATTCCAACCGGTTACTCGTTTAACCTTGATGGATCCACGCTTTATCAAGCGATTGCGGCATTGTTCATTGCACAAATGTATGGAATTCACTTGAGCATTACTCACCAAATTACGTTAGTGCTTGTCTTGATGGTAACGTCTAAAGGTATTGCGGGTGTTCCAGGGGTATCTTTCGTGGTTCTACTTGCAACGTTAGGAAGCGTGGGAATTCCGGTTGAAGGTCTTGCGTTTATCGCTGGTATTGACCGTCTTCTTGATATGGCTCGTACATGTGTAAATATTGTTGGTAACTCTTTAGCTGCAGTTGTGATCTCAAAATGGGAAGGTCATAAGATTAAAGATGAAAGTAAATTAGCAGCTTAATTGTTGGAGAAGACAGAGATGCAGATTGCACTCTGTCTTTTTTGTTTCTTAAAATTGTATGGAGAGAGATGTTCTCGGGTTTTACGAAGGATTGGCTTATAAAAGGCAGATGAAGGACGAAACGGTTTGAGGCCAAACGTTTAATTAGAAAAAAGACGCAAAATTTGTTGCTTTAACGAATACAATTAACCTTTTGTATAAATAAAAGAGCAGACCACATAAGCGTGTTCTGCCCAGATTAGAGACAAATGACATAGAGATAAGACGTTCCTCTAATGAATCTCCTTGGCTGTCCCACTTATAATCTTTAATTGGTCATTTTCATAACCGACTTTATACTGAACCTTATATTTAGCATAACTTTCATTTCCATCTTCCAACTCAACAGCAGTTATAATTCCAGAAACGGTAATGTTATCTCCATCCACAGAGGTTTGGATATCGCCTATCGTGGTAGACTTAGTCTGGATATATCCATTTCGAAATTTGGAGAATTCTGTTTTACTCTGCCAGGAGCTTCCTAATAAAGAATAGGCGGTGACGTAATCATGAGAGTTTAGACTTTCGTAAAAATAGTTAACGAGATAACTAGCTGTCACGTCTGGAGACTCTTCATCCTCACTAACATCTGCTGCTGCTGTTTCAACAGAGGTGGCAGGTAATTCCGTTAGTGGAGATTTAGACCAACCCTCTACAAGCGACAATATATTAACAATTGGTATACTAAATCCGATGGAGCCCTGATCGGTTCCTGCAGAGTTTATTCCAAGGACTTCACCAGTCTTGCGGTTAATCAGGGGTCCACCTGAATTACCAGGGGCTATCGGAGCGGAAATTTGATAAGCATCCTTATAATGAAAAGGTTCAATGTCAAAGTCTCTTCCGACGCCACTAATAATCCCAGTTGTCACCGTGTTTTGCAAGCCTAAGGGACTGCCAAGGGCTAATACTTCTTCACCCACATCGGACTTCTTTTGGCTAATTTGTAATGGTCCTTCAGAAGCTAATCCTGGGACACGAACAACGGCTACATCGACATCCTGACTAATTCCAATCACCGTTCCTTGAAACTCCCTGGCATCCGCCGTTTTAATTTTGACCGTTTTGGCCCCGCTCACCACATGGGCATTTGTGATAATGTCACCGTTTTTATTATAGAGAAACCCCGAACCCAAGGTGCCATTATCTTGCTGGATCATGACAACTTCTTTTTGAACATCATGAATAATATCCTTTAACTTCTTCTCTGACACTTTGGCCTTTGCTACATTCGGTACGAACAGTGAGGTGTTTTTTAACTGGGCAGGAATTTCTTGATGCCAGTAAAAAATCAGACCCCCGCCAGTTCCTAAAATAAGCAGCGAACTAGCCACACTAATAAGCCATTTCATCATCATTTCCCCTTTTAATCTAATTCCCAAGTAATTTTAGTTATTTTGACAGTGCAATCCTGATAAACGCCATATTGGTAATCATCAAAACTGCCATTTTGACCAGGATCTAAATAAAAAGGATCACCATATGTATAATCCGAACCAAGGGAATCTCCGTTTATATCATAGACTGTATAATAGAGTTTGATGGAGGAAATGGGTACCGTAGCATCATTTTTTAGGTTACCTGTAATATGCAGGTCACCATACTCATCCGTATAAACATTTAAATTGTCGACTGTAACAGCGGCGGTATGGTTGTTTAGATCCTCTTGAGCGGCCACCTCTATCGCTTTCTGAATGCGATCCTGCTCAGCCTTCTCAAAAGCAGTCTGTTTATTTTTAATTCGGTCTTTAAAAGACAGCAGTTTCGTATCGTTCGCTGCATATTCAAGGCCTTTATCGACGGTTGTCATCGCTTCGGCAAAATTATTCTCACCTAGTTGATTTTCTGCAGTTTTTGTAGTCAATTCAACCACTTTGGCTAAAATTAATCGTTTGACTTCATCCGTTTCTGAAGAATTAAGGGAAGATAAAGCATTTAATTTTCCGGCTAGCTCCTCAACTGTATTTAGGTGGTTGATATCTACTTTTATTTTTGCAACTGCCAGTGTAGTTGACTTTTCTTCCAATTGTTTATTCAGTAGAGTGTAAAGTGGACCTTTTAAGGTTTGTAGGGTTATTCTTAATTTATTAATCTGTGAATCTGCTTTGTCCATTTGCTGGGTTTTCAGGGAATTAGAAATTTCCTTTAACGAATTCTCTACTTGAATGGCCTTTGTTACTTTTTCTTCATCTTCTATTAAAACTTTATAGTTCGGCCTTAATGTCTTTGCTTTTTTTAGTGTAGATAGTGCCTTGGTGTATTCGCCTTTTAAGGCATTCTCTTCCGCTTTTTCTTTTAAAGAGGTAACATTTTTATTTGTCTCTACCTGATGATTATAGTAGGCATAAGCAGATCCAGCGGAGAGTACCAATGAAAAAATTGGAATGGCAATAGGCCACAATAGGGCGGATTTACTAAGGTTCCGTTTTTGAACTCGTGTTTCTTCTGCTGTATTCATAGTGAGTACCTGTTGGTCGTTGTTGGGATTCTCTTTTATTCTTTCTTCTACTTGGTCTCCAACTGATTCTGGTACTGGTTTTACTGCTAATTGTGTCCCGCAATTGGGGCAGAATCGGGCGTCTTCATTATGTATCTTTGTACCGCATTGCTGACAATACACCTTCTCATCACTCCTGTAAAATAGGAAATTATAGGTATATTATACTAGTAAAATAAGAAAAGTGTAGAGTCAATAATCATTTTGTGTCATTTTTTGTTTAAGAAATGATGATAACACTTTGTGTAAGCTCAATAAAAAAGCAGAACACGTATAAGCGTTCTGCTTTTTTAAAAATTATAAAACCGACCAAGTAAAAAGGAGATCCATTTACAATGCGGATGATTGCGGATATTCTCAATCAGCCCTCTGATGAGAACAGGACGATAGGTTGGCTCCACCAGCTGCTCTTTCAGTAAAAGTAGTGATTCTTTCTCCACTGATTCCTCCATTTCCTCCATTCTCTGTTCAATAATTTCAAGGATTTGTTCCTTAGTGATCTCTTCATTTATCGAACTTTTAAACATCTGAATAAGCTCTTCCGAAATAAACGGAACAGTCGTATGCTGCGCAAGCAAGTTTGTTTTTTCCACAAGTGATTGAGACAGCAATTCCAAATTGAGCGGGACATGATAAAAGAAAAATAATTGTGAATAGGTGTTCATGAATCCTTTGATACAATACATTAAATCATATTTCGTTTCTCTGACCGCTTCACCATATAATTTAGCCAGCATTGAAAGAATGGTTTGGTCGACTAAACGATCATAGAATTGCATTTTTACCAAAAGGTCATTATTAAAGGTGTGGGATTGCTCCTTCATCAGTAATTTCGCGAAATCTGAGTGCTGATAAGAAGTTTGGAATATGGTGTAATAAAATTTATGTAAAAGTTCGTCCTTGTTTGTATTTCTGACTACATAGTCAATATCAGAGGTCAGTTGATTCATGAAGTGGTCAATCAGCGCCAGAATCAATTCGTCCTTCGATTTAAAAGACAAATAAAACGCTCCTTTAGAAATGCCGCAATGTTCAGTTATCTGTTGAACGGAGGTAGCTTCAAACCCTTGCTTAGCAAAAAGTTCAAGTGCTTTTTCCATAATTAGTTGTTTTTTCATTGTACCCGCTCCTAACGTCATTTATTGACAAATGACTGGTTGGTCATTATTATAAATAATTGAGCTAAGTAAGTCAATCAAGGGTAGGTGTAACAGTGAAAGGGATAGCGAATTTTGTACTTGGGAATAAACTGGCCGTCTGGCTGCTAACGATTATCATTACTGTATCTGGGATCTATTCAGGTACACGCATGAACATGGAAACAATCCCTAATATATCGATTCCATACTTGATGGTGACAGGTGTTTATCCGGGGGCCACTCCTGAAAAGGTAATGGAAGATGTATCGATGCCAATCGAGAAAGCAGCTGAAGGTCTTGATCATGTAAAATCGGTACAATCCAATTCATATTCGAACATGTCAAGTATTCAGGTCGAATATGAATACGGTATCGACATGGACGAGGCAAAGCGTGCCTTGAAATCAGCATTAGATGACGTGAAGTTACCAGATGGAGCACAAGAACCAAAGGTTACGGCCATCAGTATGAACATGATGCCGGTTGTGGCTCTCAGTGTGAGCAGTTCAAAAGAAGATATTGTAGATTTAACTTCAACCGTAGAAGATATTCTACTTCCGAAGATTGAAAAAATCGATGGAGTGGCGTCTGCCACTATTACAGGCCAGCATATCGATGAAGTTGACCTTACCTATAACCAACCCAAATTGAAAGAATTTGGTCTAACGGAAGATAAAATGAAACAAATGATTCAAGCCAGCAATATGGCGGTTTCTTTAGGCCTTTATCAGTTTAAAGAAGGTGAGCAGGCTGTTGCAATTGACGGCAAATATATGACCGCGGATGAATTGAAAAATACGATCATTCCTGTCACACCGACTAAAACACGTCCATCCCCATTTGTGAAATTAAGTGATATTGCAAAAATTGAAACTGTGGGTAAAGTGCAGTCCGTTTCCCGGACCAATGGGAAAGAAGCAATTGCGATTCAAATCGTGAAAGAGCAGCGTGCCAACACGGTTGATGTCGTTAACAGTGTCAAGGATTTGGTGAAAGAGCAAAAGTCAAAAATCGATGGTCTACATATTGATGTGACTCTTGACCAAGGTAAACCAATTCAAGAATCCATCTCCACCATGGTGGAAAAAGCTGTATTTGGCGGTTTCATTGCCGTATTGATTATCTTATTATTTTTAAGAAGCTTTAAATCAACGATTACGTCGATTATCTCGATACCAGTGTCAATTTTCATGGCGTTACTGATTCTCCACTGGCTCGATATTACGCTTAATATTATGACACTTGGAGCGATTACGGTAGCAATCGGCCGGGTCATCGATGACTCAATCGTTGTCGTAGAAAATATTTATCGCCGCTTGCATTTAAAAGAAGAGAAATTAAATGGCCGCGCCCTTGTGCGTGAAGCGACGATTGAAATGTTTAAACCTATTTTATCTTCGACATTAGTAACGGTTGCGGTATTCGCACCATTGATTTTTGTAGGTGGAATGGTTGGTGAGTTGTTTGCACCGTTTGCTTTAACGATGACATTTGCGCTGGGTGCTTCGTTACTCGTCGCGATTACGGTTGTACCGGCACTGTCACATACCTTATTTAAGAAAAAGTTATATGGGGAAAAGACAGGAAAACGTCATAAAGAAGTCGGTGAGTTAGCGAAATGGTATAAGTGGGCGCTTGAAAAGGCCCTTAATCATAAAGTCATTACGTCCATCATTGCAGTTGTGTTATTAGCCGGCAGTCTGGCGTTAACGCCATTAATCGGCTTCAGCTTTATGGGAAGTGAAGAAGATAAGGTCATGTATTTAACTTATACACCTAAAGCAGGTGAGTTAAAGGATGAGACTCTAGAGAACGTTAAATACGTTGAAGATAAGATGATGAAACGTGACGATATTGATATTGTTCAGATATCGGTGACCGATAAAGCGGACACATCCACTGCCATGTTTGGCGGCAGCGGTGGCGGGGGCTTAATGTATCTGATTTTTGACCCGGATACTAAGGATTTCCCTAAGGTTAAGAATGAAATAGAGGACTACCTGAAGAACCTTGGCCAATCAGGTAAATGGAAGAGCCAAAACTTTGGTGCAACGTCCGTTGGTTCCAATGAAGTCAGCTACACCATCTATAGTGAAAATCTTGATAAACTCTACCAATCGGTTGATAAGGTTGAAAAGGTATTGAAGAAGGATAAAGGTCTTAAGGATGTTACTTCTAGTGCAGAAGATCCTTATGTCGAATACACCTTTAAAGTAGCACAGAATGATTTGATTAAATATGGGTTAACCACAGGTCAGCTTGTGATGATGTTGAACCCGACGAAGACACAGGATGTGTTAACGACGATCGAGAAAAACGGTGAATCCCTGGATGTTATCGTTCAGCAAGAGCAGTCGAAACAGCCGGCATCGATTGATGAAATGTTAAAAACTCCAGTCCCAACAGCGATGGGTACGACTGTGCCGCTTTCACAACTTGTAAAAGTGGAAAAAGGGACTACATTAAATACACTGGCACGCAGCAAGGGTGAGTACTATGCAAGTGTTTCTGGAACTATCCTTGATAAGGATGTTAAAAAGGTAACCGATAGACTCAAGGAAGAAGTGGATAAACTTGATTTGCCAAAAGGTGTTACGGTCGGCACTGCAGGTGTGCAGGCGGACATGACGGATACCTTTACGCAGCTTGGTGTTGCGATGCTAGCGGCGATTGCGATCGTGTACTTCATTCTTGTGGTAACCTTCCGTGAAGGTGTCGCACCGTTTGCGATTCTGTTCTCGTTACCGTTCGCGGTAATCGGTTCGTTTGTCGGTCTATTAATTGCCGGTGAGACGATTTCGGTTTCGGTTATGATGGGTCTCTTGATGTTGATTGGTATTGTCGTAACGAATGCGATTGTACTCGTGGACCGAATTATTCATATGGAACGTGATGGATTGACGATGCGTCAAGCGGTACTGGAAGCGGGTGCGACCCGTTTACGTCCAATCCTGATGACTGCGATTGCTACAGTCGGTGCGTTGATCCCGTTAGCGCTCGGTTCAGGCGGAGGCGGTTTAATCTCGAAAGGACTTGGAATTACCGTTATTGGCGGTTTAACAAGTTCGACGTTGTTAACATTGTTCGTGGTTCCGATTGTTTATGAGGTATTATCGAAGTTATTTAAGAAAAATCGACGTGAAGAACAAGAAAACTAAGATATGGCCCAACAAGATGATGAGTCTTGTTGGGCTTTTTTTAGCTAAGAGTCGGTTTTTCGGCGGTTTTTTTGAATTTATCAGCGGTTTGACCCTTTTATCAGCCTTTTTAAAAATAGGTGCCTAAGGTTTGTTCAATGTGAGTTAAATTTTGTTTCTTACATACATTATATAAAAAGGTTTCCATTTTTTGAAAAGAGGGTGTTGTAGATAACGACCATCCAAGAAATTGCTGAGGTCCTCACCGGTATTGATCATTCGCTTGCCCCAATCTGGAGCCAAAATGATATCATCAAAAAGAATATAGCCATAAGTTTTGATTATTGGTTAGAAGATACCGGGATACCAATCACCTTAGCTGAATTTGTGGAGCAGTATTTGGCGCATGCCGAGTATCTGGGGGAGATGTTTTCGTCTCGTATCGAACTAGATAATGGTTGATTTTACAGGGAGAAGTGTTCAAAGCACTTCTCTTTTTATTTTAGTTTTTAATAAAAGCGTTTTCTTTATAAAAAGTCCTACCTTTTTAGTATTTCTTCTAGTAAACTACCACTTTTGTCGGATGTTCTTTTGTCGAAAATTGCATTAATATGACTATTGAAGTAAATAAAGGAAAGGTAGGAATTATTAAAAGTGAAGAAAAATTTAGTAACAGCCGCTGCAACTGCCGGGCTCGTTCTTACTGCTTTTGGGGCCACAGCAAGTGCACAGGAACCCGCATATACGGTTCAGCCAGGAGACAGCCTTTGGAAAATTTCTCAATCAAATCATGTGACTATAAATCAATTAAAAGAGTGGAATGCTCTATCAGGTGATACAATCTACGTCAATCAAAAGCTATCACTTACTTACACGGTAAAAAAAGGTGATAGTCTTTGGGCGATTGCAAGAGATAATGGTACAAGTGTAAGTGAATTAAAACGCTTAAATGGCATGACATCAAGTTTCCTTCGTGCTGGCCAGCAATTGAAGGTAGCAGAAACGAGTGTAAGTGGTTCTTCTTATACCGTTCAAAAAGGTGATTCGCTTTCAGTGATAGGAGCTCGTTTTAATGTAACTGTTCCTCAGCTTAAATCTATGAATCAATTAACCTCTGACACTATTTATGCTGGGCAGACGTTAAATGTGAGTAGTAATGGGGATAATACTAGCACTGTGGCTAAGTCAGATTCAGTTACAACTGGAAGTACTGCGACCCCTTCAAGTGTGGGAACAACTGGAGGTGCTAAGGCAACATCAAGTGTGGCAACAACTGGAGGCACTGCAACACCTTCAAATACTACAGTACCTGAAAAGGCACCAGTAACACCGGCAACACCGGCAACATCTGCAACACCGACAACACCGGCAACATCAGCAGCACCGGCAACACCAGCAGCACCGGCAACATCAGCAACACCGGCAGCACCAGGAACACCAGCAGCACCGGCAACATCAGCAGCACCGGCAACATCAGCAACACCGGCAACATCAGCAACACCAGCAGCACCGGCAACACCAGCAGCACCGGCAACATCAGCAGCACCGGCAACATCAGCAACATCAGCAGCACCGGCACCATCAGCAGCACCAGCAACACCGGCAGCACCAGCAACATCAGCAGCACCGGCAAAACCAGCAACACCGGCAGCACCAGCAACATCAGCAGCACCGGCAAAACCAGCAACACCGGCAACATCAGCAGCACCGGCAACATCAGAGAAAGCACCAGTAACATCCGGATCAACAGCAACACCAGAAAAAGCACCAACAACATCAGAATCAACTGCAGCGTCTAATCCAGCAGCAGTTCAAAAGCCAGCAACTTCTACTGAAGCAGTACAAAAACCGGCAACGGCATCTACTTCAGTTGTTGAAGGAGTTATCGCTGAGGCTCAAAAATATATCGGTTCCCCATATAAATGGGCAGGAAATACTCCAGCAGGATTCGATTGCAGTGGCTTTACCGTATACGTATTTAATAAAGTAGGAATCTCTCTACCACGAACAGCAGCAACACAATGGGATGCGGCAACACCAGTCAGTTCGCCACGAGTGGGTGACCTTGTCTTCTTTGAAACCTATAAAGTCGGACCATCCCATGTTGGAATCTATTTAGGAAACAACAAATTCATCAGTGCGGCATCAACGGGAGTAGTCATCTCTGATATGACTTCTTCTTATTGGAAAACTAGATACCTAGGTGCAAAATCACCTTATTAATGGTGCCTGACACCGAAAGCCCTACAAGTATATTGCTTGTAGGGTTTTTGTGTTTAAATGGAACACCCTGGGTTAATGTCAGTGAGCGGATTCTGCCCGCTTCACTAGAAAATACTCAGANNTCAGAAATGGTAACAAAAAGGATTAATTGTACCCGTTTCGCTCAGAAAATCACTCAAATGGTCATAAAAAAAGATTATTTTGACCATTCCTACCAAAACTCACCCTTCATGGGCAAAATTAATTCACCTAAATGCCCAATTTATCAGGTCTCATCTCAACTACGTCTTAAGTCTGATATAAAAATCAAGCTCTAGCGCAATTATGGAAAAGAAAGAAAAAAGGTAAGATGATATCAAGATAAAGAAACAAATACATGAACAATTCCAAGGAGGAATTAAAATGAAAAAGTTTGGTTTATTGTTAGCAGGCGGGCTGGCTGCTCTTATATTGCTCCACTCCATCGGCCCAATGGTTGGATTACTGGTTAGTCTCGTATTGCTTTACTTCATCTTTAGACAGTTTCTCAAAACGGATTCGATTGCATGGAAGATTGGTTTAGTCGTTATTGGCTTAATAGTCCTGTCTTCCACAATCCACCACATCCCAGCTCTTATCGGAGTGGCTGCTGCTTATGTGCTTTACCTAGTTTATAAAGAATGGAACAAGAGCAAAAAGGCACCTAAAAGCAATGGTAATGACCCATTTTTAAACTTTGAAAAGCAGTGGAATGAATTTAAAAAATAATTTTTATTAAAAGGAGAGAAAAACAATGACAAACTTATTAACAAGAATCAAAGACATCATTGTAGCGGATTTAAATGAGGCCCTTAATAAAAAGGAAAATCAAAACCCGATTGCCATGCTCAACCAATACCTGCGCGAATGCGAGCAGGAAACTGAGAAGGTCGGCAAGTTAGTCGGGCGTCAATCTCAATTGCGAGATGAATTTACAAGAGAATATAGTGAAGCCATAAAATTGGCTGAAAAAAGAAAGCACCAAGCAGAGGTTGCCTCATCCGCTGGGGAAATGGAGCTTTACCAATTTGCGGCAGCCGAGCAGCACCATTACGAGGAACGGGCACAGCGCCTGCAAGCCTCTCTCACACAAGTGACCGATCAGCTTGGTGACTTGGAAAGAAAGTATGAAGAGATGAAGCGAAGAGTGAAGGATATGCAGATTCGCCGGATGGAGTTAATGGGCAGGGAAAATGTAACCCGCGCTAACTTGGAAATGAACCAGGTGTTAGAAGCTGATTCTTACGCGAATCCTTCCTTTTCTAAATTCAAGGAGATTGAGGGTTATATGGACCGACTAGAGCAGAAGGTGAAGAGTTCTTTCTTCAGCAGTACCATTGATGAACGAATTGCACAGCTGGAGAAAGAAAAAAACTTAAATCTAACAAAAGAATAATAGAAATAGCAGTGGTCCTAAAAAGGAGGGCTACTGCTTATTTAGTTATTAACCCTTTGTGTCAATTTTAGTAACTTCAGAAAATTCCGTTGACTTATCCTGAATTTGATTTATCATTTAATTATGAAACGTTGTTTCGCTAATAAAACGTGGTTGTGTGGAGGGAGTATATGCCTTATTTACAAGTAGAGGATTTAAAGATTCATTATGAAATCGAGGGCGAGGGAGCTCCATTAATTATTTTACATGGAATGGGGAACAACTCTCAATCATGGAAAAAACAATTAAAGGGCTTATCTGAGCATTACACGGTTATAGCTTGGGATGCGCCTGGGTATGGGAAAAGTTCTGATCCAACAGTAGAGTTAAAGGAATTCAAGCAATTTGCAGATGTATTAAAAGGATTTATTGATAGCTTACAATATGAATCTGTTACAATTCTGGGTCATTCTATGGGTTCAGCCATAGCAGTTGATTTTTGTTATCGCTTTCCGCACATGGTAGATGCCTTAATCATTTCTGATGCGACAAGAGGGGCAGCCGCCTTGAGCAAGGAAGCGAATGAACAGAAATTAAACAATCGATTAACCAACATTGAAACATTAGAGCCAAAAGAACTGGCCGCCCTGCGTGTAACGGAGCTTCTTTCTCCACAGCCGGCGCCTGAAGTAAAGAAGGAGGCAGAAAGAATCTATTCGCAAATAAGACCGATGGGATTCCGATCAGTAGCCTATTCACTTTTTCATTTGAATCAAATGGAGATCCTGCCTCGCATTTCTGTACCTACCCTTGTCATTTGTGGAGAATTAGATAAAGTCACGCCGGTATCTGAATCACAGATTTTCCATGATGCCATTAAAAATTCAACCTTTGTTACGATCCCTTTGACAGGTCATTTGTGTTATCAAGAGGATCCCAATCAATTTAATTCAATTGTCCTAGACTTTCTAACCTCTTTAGACAAGGTTAAGGATGCGCACTGTAATGCCCTCTTTGATTAAACTTCATGAAATATAGTAGAATAAGTAAATTAAAGATAATGAGATGGTGAAATAGTTATGGTAAAGGATGAAAAGGAACGTTATAATGCCAACGCTTTAGTAAGAGGATTGGAGATATTAAAGTTATTCAGTGAGGAGCGCCCGACATTATCGTTGGTAGAAATCGCAAAGGAACTAGATGTGAGCCGGACAGTTCCATTTCGATTATTGTATACACTCCAAACTTTGGGATACCTCCACCAGGATGAACATACGAAACGCTATAGTTTAACTCCAAAGGTATTGGAATTAGGATTTGCGTATTTAAGCACATTGAAACTCCCTGAAATTGCGCAGCCATACTTAGAAAAATTAAGAGATGAAACAGGGGCTTCTTGTCATTTATCGATATTGGATGGTCAGGAAGTCGTTTATGTTGGCAGTGCGCCTGTTAGAGGTGTTTCGGCGGTAAATGTGAATATTGGGCTAAGGCTGCCTGCACATGCCATTGCAAATGGGAAAGTGCAGCTTGCCTATCAACCTCAGGACCAATTAAATCAAATCTTGTTTGGCTCTAATTTAAAACCATATACGGAAAGAACGCAAACAGATTACATGGAATTTCAGCAGGAATTGGCTGCAATTAGGCAAAAGGGATATGCGATTACAAAGGGAGAGTTTCACCATGGAATTCAATCGGTTGCAGCTCCTGTATTCGAGCGTACCGGTAACGTAATGGCAGCCCTTAACATTGTCGCAACAGAAAAAACGTTCAATAGTGAATTTATTGAAAAAGTAGCTTTACCAAAAGTGCTTGAAGTTTCTAAAATATTATCCGGTTTTATGGGCTATCATCTAAAAATTAATTAAAGCTTGCAGCTAGATGCAAGCTTTTTATTACGTGCTGCATGTTTTGCATATGAAACGTATTTTAAATAATAAAACAAAACTGATATTTTGTGTTGACACAATTTTCTAATAATTTTAAAATAGACTTAGTGGTAAACGGTGTTTTGTATATAAAACACTTGGACTGCTGCAAATACTCAAAAAAGGAGGAGTGAATGTCAGTTATAGCCTTTGAATTATAGTATACTATGAATAATAATTTGGAAGCGTATTCATTTGAAAAGGGGGCTCTTTAATGCTGAAAGGTAACAAACGATGGATCTATATTGCGATGCCTATATTCTTCTTTTGGTTTTTTGGACAAATTGATAAATTAGGTATTTCTATTATTCAAACCGATCAAGGCTTCTTACGTGATCTTGGATTAACAGGAGCAGATAGGAATGCCAAGATTGGAATGATTACCTTTGTATTTACCATTTCCTATGCATTGTCTAATATCTTTTGGGGATTTATCATTGACAAACTTGGAGCTAGAAAGACAGGAATTTTAGGTCTTTCTGTATGGGCACTGACCATGGTTATTGGCGGGTTATCCACTTCTTATGAAATGTTTATTTTTAGCCGTATTGTTCTTGGAATGGGTGAAGGTATGATGATCCCCATTTGCGGAAAGTTCATTTCAAACTGGTTTCATCAGCGTGAACTTGGCCGGGCGCAATCTTCTTGGCTTGCAGGAAACTATTTAGGACCTGCATGTGGAGCTGTTATATTAACGCTTGTTATTGCTACCTTCCATTGGCAGGCTGCCTTTTTCGCTTTAGCTGCGTTTAATATTTTAATTGTACTTCCAATGTTTATATTCCTTACTCGTGATACCCCTGAAGAACATCCAGGACTAGATAAAAATGAATTAGCCTATATTCGGCAATCAGATTCCAAAGAATCTACTAAAAAACTAAACTTTACTCAAGACTTCCGTTATTGGATTGTTTGGTTTGGAATGTTAGTTTCGTCGTTCTTATTTTTTGGTATTAGCATTTGGCTCCCGACTTATTTAGTCGGAGCAAAGGGCTTTACAAGGGAGGCAATGACTGGAATCACCTCTTTATCTTGGCTATTTGCTTTAGGTTTTGTATTAATTTGCGGATTTTTAGCGGATAAAACTAAGCGCCCTGGTTTAATAGCGACTATTTTATTTCTTTTAACTGCTTCCTTCTTAACTGCTGCGATATTATCTCCACAGCCAGTAATGGCCGGGGTTTGCATGGGCTTAGCGATGGGATCGCAAGGCGGTGTTTTCCATATCAGTAATTTATTTATCGTCAAATTCTCTACACCTGAAACAGCTGGACGTGCTGCCGGGTTGATGGGATTCACCAACATCCTTGGCGGTTTTTCAAGCTATATTATGGGTTGGATGGTTGACGTTTCGGGCGGGGACTTTGGACCTTCTATCGTTATGCTAATTATTGCTGCTGCGCTAGGTTTCGCTGCTTATCTGTTTACATTGAAAAAAGAAGCATCTGAGCTTAAAATGGAGAATTTGCCGCCTAATCATGTAACTGTCTAACAAACATATAAATATGAGTATTGGTTTCGTATACAAAACACCGTTGTAAAAAATTAAATTTTCTCAATATTTTTAATTGACAATTATAATATTGGGATTTATTATTGGTTTATAAACAAAACAATGTTTTATATATAAAACATAGAAGGAGTGTTATGAATGTCCCAGGAAAAATTTTCATTAGAAGCGTTTGAGAACAAATATGTTGCGAGGTTAAAGGATCGCTCTCTTGATTGGAATGTGTTGAAGTTTCAGGAAGAAATAAACCCGGCTTATCGTAGAGCGCAAATGAGATACATTGGACGTGGTGCAACAGCTAATAACGATGCCAATGTCATTCCGGCTGAACACTTTACCTTAAGCACGATGGTTTTACCAGCGGGATGTGAGGGACCGCTTCATTTACACGACGATGTGGAAGAAGTTTTCTTTGTCATCAAAGGAAGTGTGACAGCGCTTATCCAGGAAGAGGGAGAAAACGAAATCCATGAAATCATCTTAAATGAGAGAGATTGTATTAGCTCCCCACCGGGAGTATATCGTGGTATTCGAAACGATGGTGACGAAGAGGCTTTGATGCTGGTTATGTTAGGAGCAGTGAAGCCAAATTTACCAACCTATCCAAAAGGCAGTGCTTTAGAAGAACTTCGTATCCAACGAGCAAAAGAAAGAGAAGCCATTATTAAAGGAAACTAATTTTAAAATTAGGCAGTTGTTTCGACTAAGCATACTCCCTGATTCCTGAAAAAGTCTTCATTGACAGGGATGGTCCTCCTACTTCAATACGGGATCATCCCTGCCTGAATTTAAAAGTTTATTAAAAGTGGAGGTGGCGAGATGTTAGGAATTACACATTTACGGCATATTAGCTTAATTACCCAGGTACTAAAAGAACAAGCTGATTTTTATGAAAAAATTTGGGGTTTAGATAAAGTTTCGCAGGATGATCAATCAGTTTACTTTCGGGGGGCAGGTCCAGAAAATCATATCTTAAGCCTGCATGCCGGTGAAAAAAGTGGATTGCACCATATTGCATTTGGAATGGTGGATAAAAATGCCGTCGACCTGGCAGCCGAAATTCTTGCTTCAAAGGGCGTGAAGATTGTCTCCCCACCAGGGTATCTAGATGAAGAGGGGAAGGGTTATGGTTTGCGTTTTGTCGATCCTGAAAATCGCTGTATCGAATTATCCGCCTGGGTGGAAATGCATACCACTATTTGGCAAAAGAAAAATGTGGATCCGGTCAAACTTAACCATGTCGTGATGAATACGAAAGACCTTGATATGATTACTGATTTCTATACTAATGTCTTAGGGTTTAAGGTGACCGACTGGAGTGAGCACCAAATGTCCTTCCTTCGCTGTAACAGGAAACACCACTCCATTGCCTTCAATCAGGATCAACACGCCTCTGTTAATCATATCGCCTATGAAGTGGATACAGTGGATGAGGTTATGAGGGGAATTAGTAATGTAAGAAAAGCAGGCTATCAAGAGATTTGGGGCCCGGGGCGCCATGGTCCTGGAAATAATGTTTTTTGTTACTTTCAAGATCCAGGGAAGTTTGTGATGGAGTATACCTGTTATCTAGAAACGATTGAAGATGAGTCAGAATGGAGAGCGCGTGTCTGGAAGCGGGTTCCGCATCTCATGGACCAATGGGGAATTGCCGGACCTCCAAAACCGGAAACACGGGCAGCGATGGCTGGAAAGCCAGACCCGGGTTGGGTGGATGTAATAGAATTGGTTTAGCGGCTGGATGAAAAGGGGTGGTACCATGGATTTAGGATTAAAAGATAAGGTAGCTGTTATTATGGGCGGCACATCTGGCGTTGGTTTAAAAACAGCTGAGATGTTTCTTCAGGAAGGTGCCAGAGTAGCAGTTTGTGGAAGAGATATGAAAAGAAAAGAAAAAGCATATGATCATCTGCTGAAATTTGGAACAGAAGATTCCATTTTTGCAGCGACATGTGACGTAACGAGTAAGGACGATGTGAACACTTTTATAAACGGAGCAGCTGCTAACTTTGGCGGGATAGATATTCTTGTGAATGCTGCCGGACAAAGTGTGATGGGCTACTTTTTTGATGTAACGGACGAACAATGGGAACAGCAGATTCAGTTAAAATACTTTGCCATTATTTATGCAGTCAAGGCGGTTCATCCTTATTTTATCAAGCGGGGCGGCGGCAGAATCATTAATATTAATGCCACATTAGCAAAAGAGCCGGAAAGGCATATGATTGCTACAGCTGCAACAAGAGCTGGATTATTGAATTTGAGTAAGACTCTGTCACAAGAGCTTGCGTCAGAGAATATTTTAGTCAACTCTGTAAGCTTAGGTTTGATTCGAACGGATCAATGGGAGCGGCGCAGGCTAAAAAATGCCCCCGATATGAAAGCAGAAGATTATTATGCCGATTTGGCTAAAAAAAGAAATATCCCGTTAGGCAGAGTAGGGGAAGCAGAAGAAGTAGCAAGTGTTATTTTGTTTTTAGCCTCAAGCCAAGCAAGCTATGTATCGGGATCAACAATAGAAACAGCTGGAGCGTTAGGGAAAGCGCTTTAATTTTTGGAGAAGGCAGGAATGAATGATGAGTGAACAAAATCAAAAGGAATTTACGACTGCTGATGCAGTTGTGAAAGAACTTGTTCGTGCTGGAGTGGAAGTAGCATTTGGAATTGTTAGTATCCATAATATGCCGATTTATGATGCTATTCTTCGTGAAGGGAGTATTCATTTAGTCTGTTCCCGCGGGGAAAGCGGAGCGGTCAATATGGCAGATGGATATGCCAGAGCCACAGGTAAATTAGGAGTTGTGATTACGAGCACTGGGACAGGAGCAGGAAATGCAGCAGGCTCCTTAATTGAGGCATGGGCAGCAGGAGTTCCTGTTCTTCATCTTACCGGTGAGGTAGCTTCTCCATACTTAGGAACTGGCAGAGGGTATATCCATGAATGCAAAGACCAGCTGTCCATGATGGAAGGTTCGTGTAAAAAAGCAGTCCGCTTAAGAAGACCCGAGCAAGCTGCAGCAGTCGTGAGACAAGCCATACAAGACGCGTTTGCTTATCCAGCAGGACCAGTAACACTTGAAATCCCCATTGATTTCCAATCTGCTATTATCCCAAATCATCCGATTGAAGAAATCATAACAACAGCTCCAACTAATAAAACTATTCCATCCTTGCCTGAAGAGGCAATAACTAAAATCTGTCACGCCCTTAGGCCGGTGATTTGGGCAGGAGGAGGAGTGATTTCCTCTGGCGCAACCAAAGAAGTCGAGGCATTAGCTGAAATGATTGGGGCGGCTGTGATCACAAGCCAATCTGGAAAAGGAAGTATACCTGAAAATCATCCACAATGCATTGGCCACTTTGCCGCTTCTGAATTAACGAAAAACCTGCTGAAAAACGCTGACCTGTTGATCAGTATCGGTGTTCGATTCAGAGGAAATGAAACATCGAATTGGAAAGTTCCTGTTCCAAAAGAACATATAGCCATCGATGCCGACTGGCTGGCGATTAATCGTAACTATGAAGCTACTTGCGGACTCGTAGGGGATGCTAAACAGATTTTACAGGCTTTAAACGAAGCATTATCCCATAAGTCCATTACTCCGGATCTTTCCTATCTTGATGAAGTGCAGTCAGTCCGTGAAGAATTGCGGACTCAGTTAAGAGCGACACTTGGTCCTTATGAACAGATTCTTGATGGCATGAGAGAAGTGCTTCCAAAAAACACTATTTTAGTCCGAGATGTCACTGTTCAGGCAAATGTATGGGGGAGCCGCCTGTTTGAAATATATGAACCAAGAACCTCGATACATGCGTCGGGCGGCGGGATTGGTCAAGGACTGCCAACAGCCATTGGTGCGCAAATGAGTGATAAAGATCGAACTGTGGTACTTATGGCAGGAGATGGAGGGTTCATGGTCAATGTCGGTGAAATGGCAACCGCAGCACAGGAAAAACTGCCTTTGATTGTTGTGTTGTTTGATGATGCCGGTTATGGTGTGCTCCGAAATATTCAAAGTGCCGCTTACGGACGTCAGGTAGCCGTGGATTTATTAAGCCCTGACTTTGTGCTATTAGCAAAGTCGATGGGATTCGATGCCTCACGAATTAGTTCCCCAACGGACTTTGTTACAGATCTTAAGAAGGCTGTAGAAAACAAAAAGCCAACGATGATTGTTGTAGACATGGAAGCGGTCGGCCCGATGGCAAAACCATTTGGAGGACCTCCGGGAGCAGCAGATGCATTTAGACCAAAAAAATTATAAGGAGGAAAGATAGTGATTTCAACGTATCCATTTGTTTCAGGCAAATATCTGATCGGCGGAAAGTGGATTCAAGCAGAACAAACAGCAGCAGTAACCAACCCGGCTAATACGAGTGAAGTTGTTGGTGAAGTGGCTTTATGTTCAAAAAATGATGTAGGGCAAGCCGTTTTCACTGCTGCTAAGGCTTATGAAGGCTGGTCGCAAAGTGATATTTGTGACCGGGCAAACCGGATGAGGCTTGCAGCCGAGGAAATTAAAGCAATCGTTGAAGAGAATGTTACTTTACTAGTCCGCGAGAATGGTAAGGTATTAGTTGAGGCGAAGAAGGATTTACTCAGGTGTATAGATATTATGAAACAAGGGGCGGAAGAATTATTAGAATGGTGGCAGCCTGAAAGTTTACCTGGCAGCCAAAAAGTGCAAATCAGAAAGCGGCCGCGCGGTGTGGCAGCCATTATCTCTCCTTGGAATTCTCCACTGATTCTTACATTTAAGCGGGTTATTCCAGCAGTATTGGCAGGAAACACAGTAGTCGTAAAGCCGGCGACCAGTTGTCCATTAACGATTATGACTTTCTTAAAGGTGGCAGCTTCCTATTTTCCGGATGGAGTCATTAATGTGGTAACAGGTTCCGGTAGTGTCATTGGCGATTCTCTTTGCTCTGACCCAAGGGTTCGTACGATTGCATTCGTTGGCAGTACGGAAACCGGTAAAGAAATCATGCGTTCAGCAGCCGGTACGGTAAAGAAACTGTACATGGAACTGGGCGGAAATGATGCGGCGATTGTTCTGGCTGATGCCAAATTGGATGAAGAAGCGATCAAACGCCTGCGTTTTGGAATCCTTCGTGCGGCAGGGCAAGTATGCTCAGCGATTAAAAGAATCTATGTTCACGAATCTAGGTATGAGGAAGTCATTGGAAAATTAAAGAAGGAATTCAGTCGAATTCGAGTTGGAAACGGTATTCAGCCTGATGTTGAAATGGGTCCGTTAAATAATAAATCCCAATATGACTATGTTAACGGTCTGATCAAACGGGCAGCGGAATCAGGGGCAACTGTATGGACTGGAGGAATTCAACTCGATCCTGAATCGTGGGATCAAGGCTATTTTATCATGCCAACCATCATTACTGGAGTAGACCAAACAAGTGAAATCGTACGTACAGAACAATTTGGTCCGGTTATCCCAGTATTGCCGTTTTCAAATATTGATGAAGTCGTAAGGCTTGCAAATGATAGCGAATTTGGTTTACGGGCGTCCGTTTGGACAGAGGATGAAACACTTGCGATGAAATTAGCCGACCGCTTGGAAGCTGGAGCCGTATTTCATAATAACCACACGGTTTTCCAGGACCTTCACCTTGATTTCCCTGGATTAAAAGAAAGCGGCCTGTCCCGTGAAACCAGACATTGTGGGCTTGAGTATTTCGCAGATTCATATGGTCTGGCCAACTAAAAAGGGGGATGCCTGATGAGAATAGGGTTGATTGGCGGAGGAAATATTGGAAAGTTCCTTCTTCAAAGCATCAATATGGATGGTCTTCTTCCAGACGGAAAAATTGTTGGCCTTTATACCCGCAACCAGCAAAGTGCCGAACAGCTTGCTAGGGAATTTGATACAGAAAACTATTTAGATATTCAGTCACTAATAGAATCTGCTGCAATTGATTTAGTCATAGAAGCGGCGAATATTCAAGTAGTAAAAGACTACGCTGCTGCTATTTTAAAAGGTGGAAAAGATTTAGTCGTAAGCAGTGTGGGTGCTTTAGCTGATGGCCATTTTTATCAGCAGCTAGAAAGAATATGCCAAGAAGCCCGCTCGAAAATTTATTTACCGGCAGGGGCAATTGGTGGACTGGATATATTGAAAGCTGCGAAATCTATTGGCGAACTTGAGTCCGTTTCGATTATTACGAGGAAACCGCCGATGGCATTGCCTGGTGCTCCTGCTGATAGAGAGCAAGTGATGTTCGAAGGCACTGCAAAAGAAGCCATAGAATTATTCCCTAAAAATATAAATGTATCGATTATTTTGTCCTTGGCAGGGCTGGGACCGGATAAGACAGGTGTAAAAATAATTTCCGATCCAGCTGTGAGAAAAAATAGTCACTTGATAGAGGCTGCGGGGTCTTTCGGAGCATTATCTCTTCAAGTAGAAAATGATCCGATGCCCAATAATCCTAAAACAAGCTACTTGGCAGCCTTAAGTGTATTGTCTGTATTGAAAAATAAAGATGCAGTTGTTAAGGTGGGTTAGATGGTAGAATGAAGATATGGATAGCCATTCTAGTATTCTAGTAAAGAAAACAGGGGAAACCCAATCTTTTTAGACAATATTCTCCTGTAAATAGGAAACAACATTTAATAGTAAGGGGGAATAGGCATATGATGAAAACGAACATCAAGCTTGAAGACATATCGCAAACAGACATGATTGACTATTTAAAAGAATCCGTGCAGCCTGAAAGTGGCGCAATTCCTGCTTTTCTTTTAGGTGATCCAAAGGTTTATGACATCGAACACAAAAAAGTATTTTTAAAAACCTGGCTGTTTATTGGCCATGAATCAGAAATCCCTAACAAAAATGATTTTATTACAAGAGACCTAGCAGGCTATTCCGTCATTATTTCCAGAGGTGCAGATGGTGAAATCCGCGGTCTTTATAATATGTGTACCCATCGTGGCATGAAACTGTGCCGGGCAGATGCAGGGAATAAATCATCGTTTACATGTCCGTATCATGGCTTTAATTTTAAAAATACCGGGGATTGTATTGGGGTACCTCTTCAAAGGGATCTTTATGGGGAGGGGTTCGATAAATCTGGGTTAGGGCTCCATAAAATCAGAATCGAATCTTACAAAGGTCTTATGTTTGGCACTTGGAATGACGAAGCCGAGCCTTTAGTAGATTTTTTAGGTGACTTTAAATGGTATCTTGATATTTTAGCAGGCCGGGCTGAAATGGAAGTTATCGGGCCGCCGCAAAGATTTATTATCCACTCAAACTGGAAAATTGGTGCGGATAATTTTGTAGGTGACTCCTATCATACCATGGTTACTCATGGTTCAATTGTTAAATTGGGAATGGTCCCAAGTGCGACTTATTCGAAAAAAGGCTATCAAATCTATACAAAAAACGGGCATGGGCTAAATCTAGGTACACCTAATCCTGATTTTGCTTTTCCGGAAGAACTTAAAGATGAGTACAAATCTAATTTAACAGAAGAACAGTATGAGGTATTATCTAATCTGAAAAATATGATTGGCAATATCTTTCCTAATCTATCTTTCTTAATTTCTCATACGAAAGTAAAAGGCCAGTTGATCTCAAATACCTCAGTCCGCCTTTGGAGACCGGTTGATGTGGATAAAATGGAGGTCATTACTTGGTTTTTAGTAGAGAAAAACGCTTCAGATGATTGGAAACGACGTTCTCGAGAGTCGTTTATTTTAACATTCAGTCCTTCAGGAATCTTTGAACAGGATGACACCGAGGTATTTACAGATATTACTGCTGCAGCCTCTGGTCCGATGCCATTAGTGAAAGGGCTTACCTATAATTATACGATGGGCTTACACCGGAAACCTGTAGCGGATTTTATTGGACCAGGAGTCGTTTTTGATGATAAATTCACAGAGGCCAATCAACGGAACTTTTATCGATACTGGCTCGATCTCATGACTTCTTGATTTTGTCTGAAGTCGGAGAGATTCTATTAAAACGATTGGAGGAGTCATGATGAGTTTAGAAAAGATGCTGGCAACCTATGAATTTGAACAATGGCTGTATTTAGAAGCTAAGCTGCTCGATGATATTGATTTTGATGGCTGGTTTAGCTTGCTGCACCCTGACATTACCTATCAAATGCCGGTTCGAGTCAATAAGGAAGGGATTGAACGTCCGGATTATTCCTTAGATATGTTTGCATTTCATGATGATATTGAATTATTGAAGATCCGCGTAGACCGTTTGAAAACAGATTACGCCTGGGCGGAAATTCCTCCTTCACGGACACGAAGATCCGTCAATAATGTCCGGCTCCTTGACTACATTCCGAATGAAAAAGCCGCTGTAAACAGTTATTTGACAATTTATCGAAGCCGAAGTACAGATATCCATCACGATTTAATTTCTGGGGAACGTCAGGATGAATTCACGTATGTGGCTGGGGAATGGAAGCTGTCGAAGCGCGTGTTCATTGTAGACCAAACCACATTAAATACAAGAAATCTCGCTATTTTTGTTTAATGGCTGAAGAGAAAGGGGCAGACTTGATGGCTCAGCTTAACGGCAAATCTATTTATTTGACCGGTGGTGCCTCCGGTATTGGAAGGGCTGTCACCGAGGCATTTATCAAAGAAGGCGCAGCTGTTACGATCCTTGATAAGTCGGCAAAGGGATTACATGAATTAAAACAGCAATTTGGTGAAAAGGTTCAATGTATCGAAGGTGACGTAACGGTATATGAAGACCATGTTCGTGCAGTTGAAACTGCAGTAGAATCCTTTGGGAAGTTAGATGTCTTTGTTGCCAATGCAGGTGTTTTTGATGGATTTGCCAAATTTGAACATGTTACACCGGAAGCGATGTCAGCTGCTTATGACCTGCTGATGGATATCAATGTGAAGGGCTATTTTAATGGGGCAAAAGCTTCGGTTGCGGAGCTTAAGGAAACATCCGGGAATATGATTTTTACTGTTTCTGGGGCAGGATTCTATCCAGATGGAGGCGGAGTCTGGTACACCGCGAGCAAACATGCTCAAATTGGTTTAATGCGTCAGCTTGCGTTTGAATTAGCACCTGAAGTTCGAGTGAATGCGGTGGCTCCAGGAGGTACTTTAACTGCATTACATGTTATTCCGCCGCTCGAGCCCTTCGTAAAGATAGTTGATAATGAAACGAAAGAGAAAAGCATTAAAAAACGGAATCCACTGCAAATTGCGATGAAATCGGAAGACCATGTAGGGGCATATATCTTGCTTGCTTCGGACCAGGCACGTGCTATTACGGGTGAGGTAATCTCTAGCGACGGAGGATTAGCTGTTCGCGGGCTTGGTTGATTACGATCTAAAAGACAAACTGAGGTGATTGTAAAATGGCCCACTCATTAACTGATAAAAAGCCGTTAGCTGGAAATAACGTCATTAATCAAATTGCATTTGTTGTTCGGGATATTGAGCAGGCATCAGAAGCATTTGCTCAACTTCTGGGTATACCGAAACCAAATTGGTTCTTAACAGGTGATCGTGAAGTTTCAAAAGTCACTTTTCGCGGCCAGCCAAGTGATTCTCGCAGTAAGCTCGTATTCATGAATACACCCACAGTGCAAATTGAACTGATTGAACCAGATCAAGAACCTGGGACCATGCGTGAATTTTTAGATACAGTAGGTGAAGGGATTCACCATTTCGCCTTTGACGTGGATTCCATTAAAGATAAACTTCCTGTTTTTGAGGAAAATGGTTATGCATTGCTCCAAAGTGGTGCATATACTTCCAGTGATGGAAGATATGTATATGTCGATACCTTAAAGAGTCATAAGATTCTAATGGAGCTCTTAGAAAGTGCTGAACCGAGAGATACGGCTCCTAAAACTGATGTCTTCACCCCGTTATTAGGAACGAATAAAATAGAGCAGCTTGCTATTGTCGTAAAAGATCTTGATGCTGCTGCAGAAGAGTACTGTAAGTTATTAGGTGTAGAAAAACCTCCTGTTATTCAGTCCGGTCCAAGTGAGCTTACTCAAGTTATTTTTGAAGGAAAACCAACTGAGGGTAAGTCAAAATATATGTTTATTAATACCCCTTTACTTCAACTTGAATTAATCGAGCCAGGGGATTCGCCAAGTACGTGGAAAAAGCACCTGGAAACACAAGGAGAAGGGGTCCACCATATTTCATTTTTGGTAAATGATATGGACGAAAAAGTGAAGTTAATGGAGAATATGGGCTATCCAATTATTCAAAGGGGAAATTTTTGGAATGGCAACGGAAGATACGCTTATATAGATACCACCTCTACATATAAAGTAATAATTGAACTGCTTGAAAGATTTTGATTGGCAAGAAAAACGGACTTGTGACAAAAGTCCGTTTTTTTCTTTTACATACACCAGTATATTAATTTCACTCGTTAATATGATGTTAGGGAAGGGGTGAGAGGATGACGGTACATGTCGTTGGTACTGGTGAAAATCTGTGGTCTATTTCCCAAAGGTATAATGTGTCAATGAATACCATCGTTAGTGTAAACGGGTTACCATCTACCACAGCCCTTGTTCCCGGTCTGGCTCTTTATATTCCGGACAATAGTCTGCCGATACGGGCGTATCAAATAAAAGCTGGTGACACCCTTTGGGAATTGGCCGAGCGATTTAAAACCAATCCTTCATCGATAAGTCCTGCTAATCCAGGAATTGATTTGAAACGACTTCGAATCGGTCAAGTCATTAATATTCCCTCACCAGTCAAATTGACCCTTAGTACGCTTGGATTCTTAGTGCCTTCCGGAACGACTGCAAACCTTCCCATTATAGATTCTCTTTCCAATCAACTAACCTATTTAGCGATCGTGAACTATGCCTTTACCAGTGAGGGTTTCGCTTACGCTCAAATAGATGACTTTGCCATCATTGCGAAATGCAAACAATTAAATATTATCCCATTATTAATGATCCGGAACTTTACCACTAGTGGGTTTAGTGCTGAGCTAGCAGGAGGGGTCCTTGGAAATGCCACCTACCGACAGAATTTAATCGCAAGCATCGTCAATCTCACAACCAGCCGAGGGTTTGGAGGTGTAAGTCTCGATCTTGAATTTATCCCTCCGGCAAGGCGAAATGATTTTAATTCGTTTTTACAAGAATTAAAGGGACAATTAGGACAGCTGATTCTGAATGTGAACGTCCACGCCAAAGCCGCGGATTTGCCGACGAATCGGATTGTGGGGGCTTATGACTACGCGGCGATTGGAAATATAGTTGATCTTATGGCAGTCATGACGATTGATTATGGCTATCCGGGCGGACCTCCAGATCCAATCTCACCAATTCAATGGGTAGAACAAGTGATTAATTACGCAATCACACAAGTTAGCCCACAAAAATTGCTGATTGCCATGTCGTTATATGGCTATGACAAGGTGGTCGCCACGAATGCTACTAAAGGATTATCTGTGCTTGCGGCACAAAATCAAGCCATTTCCGTTCGAGAACCCATTCAATTTGATTCTACATCGAAATCTCCCTGGTATCGATATTGGATCGGCACGGCAGAGCATGTGGTTTGGTTTGAAGACATTCGAAGCTATATTGAAAAGTATAAATTGATTGATATTCACCAATTAGTTGGAACCACTTTTTGGCAAATCAGTTTGCCAGCACCACAGAATTGGGCATTCTTAAATAAGGTTATAACAGTTATAAAAAACAGGGGAAAATAACTTATAATTACAATGGAGATAAGAGGATTTTGGATAAAAGGGGGGAGAATCAATGAAACATGAAGCTGTAAGAGAAGACAAGAGAAGGACTTCTATGCAGACTTTAGTAGAGCTATGGCTGGTATCAACAAAATTGGGATTAACCTCTTTTGGCGGGCCGATTGCTCATATAGGCTATTTTCATGAGGAGTATGTTAGACGTAGAAAGTGGATGGATGAAAAAAGTTATGCTGATTTAGTGGCTCTATGTCAGTTTTTACCCGGTCCTGCTAGTTCCCAAGTGGGAATTGGAATTGGTGTGATGCGTGCGGGTGTTTTAGGTGGCATTATCTCCTTTCTTGGATTTACGTTACCATCTGTATTGGCACTGATTATTTTTGCGTTGATCTTGCAAGGAATAGACATTAAAAATTCGGGCTGGATTCACGGTTTAAAAGTTGTAGCTGTTGCGGTTGTAGCGCAGGCTATTTTAGGCATGGCCCAAAAATTGACGCCCGATTTAAAAAGAAAAGCGCTTGCCTTATTCGCATTGATTGCCACGTTATTATGGCAAACCTCATACACGCAGGTAGTGGTCATCTTGATTGCAGCCATTTTTGGTTTTCTTATCTACTCTAAGAACAATGGAAATATAGATTCTAAAAATCAATTTCCTATATCGCGTAGGTTTGGCGTTATTTGTTTAAGCTTATTTTTTGCATTATTGATCCTTCTTCCGCTAGTAAGAGAGATTACTTCGTGGCATTGGATTGCGGTTTTTGACAGTTTTTATCGGTCTGGTTCCCTTGTATTTGGCGGGGGACATGTAGTACTGCCATTGCTTGAACGGGAATTTGTACCGAACGGATGGATCAGTAAAGAAGTATTCCTTGCGGGATATGGTGCGGCACAAGCTGTTCCTGGTCCGTTATTCACTTTTGCCGCTTATTTAGGTGCGGTTATGAATGGGGGGATTGGTGGGCTAATTGCTACGCTCGCAATCTTTTTACCGGCATTCCTGCTTATTCTTGGGACCCTGCCTTTTTGGGAGACTCTACGGCGTAATCAAAAAATTAATGGAGCGTTAATGGGCGTAAATGCAGCAGTGGTAGGGATCTTAATTTCTGCCTTTTATCAGCCAATCTGGACTAGTTCCATTATGGAACCAATGGATTTTGCTTTTGCCGCAGTTCTATTTAGTATGCTAGTTTATTGGAAGTTGCCGCCTTGGGTAATCGTTGTTACTGGTGCAGCAGGTGGTTCGCTACTAACATTTCTTTCATAAGGATTGTGAAAATCGTAGGTGATTTAACATAGATGCATGCACCATCCACCTTTCCATATATTGAAACCAAACAAGTTAGTTTACGTATGTATATAAGCGGCTATTAATATAGAAGAAAGGTGGCTATGTATAAATGGAAACTAGAGAACAATTATTGGACGAGCTATCTGTAATTGAAAAATGGGAAAAAGACCAAAGTGACTTGTGGTTTTGGGAGCGGCTGGGGCGACTGCCATTTAAGCTTCTGGATAAACTAACTCCTCAATTCATTCATAACAAAGTTGGCAGCTTACTTGAAGAAATCGGTTCTTATATACAAACTGGCGGCAGTTATTTAATTAAAAAAGAGACTATTTTTGAAAAAGTAGAAAAAGAGATTGGGAAGCCAATCAACGATGTATCGGATATTAAAGAAATCCCTATTACGACAATGCATAAGTTAAGCATTGAGCTTACTGAGCAGAGGAAAAAGTTTGCTGCCATCCAAGGAGCCAGCACTGGAATCGGCGGAATTTTTACGCTTGCGATCGATATCCCGGCTTTAATGGCTATTTCTTTAAAAACATTACAGGAAATTGCGCTTATTCATGGTTATGATCCAGGCGAGCAAAGTGAGCGGGTTTTCATTGTGAAATGTTTGCAATTTTCATCTGCTGATATTGTCGGGAAACGAGCGATTTTGAATGAGCTTTCCCAGTATGGTCGACTAGAGAGCAGATCGGGTGAAATGGTTTCACAGCTGCAAGGATGGCGTGAGGTAGTGTATACATATCGGGATCAGTTTGGCTGGAAGAAGCTTTTTCAAATGGTACCGATTGCCGGGATGATTTTCGGGGCATTTACAAACAGGTCAATGATTAATGATCTTTCTGAAACAGGCATGATGCTTTACAGAAAAAGAAGGATTTTGGAGAGGTTGGAGCAAGAGACGAAGGACCTGCGAGATTAGGCAGGTCTCTTTTCTTAAGAATTGTGCTATCCGCAAGTAAGCGGTCGCCATCAGCAAGTAAAAATGAGTTATCCTCCAGTAAACGGATGCTATCCACAAGTCAAAGTATCCATCAGAAACACTATCAATGTCTTTTTAAAAGCGGTCGATCCTGCAAATACAACGCCATGTCCTGGCTGCTTCCTTTGACGATATCTTCGACAATAATCTTCGCGAGCAGCTGGCTGTAGACGGTGCCGTTATCACCAAAGGCAAATAGAAAATAGCTGTTCGGATATTCATCATAAACACCGATAATCGGAAGGCCGTCAACAGTGCCTCCATAGAAAGCCGCTAAATAGAATTCCGGCTGCACCTGAATATCGGGAAACTGCTTATTAAACTCCTCAATCAACTTATCCTTCTTGTACATCAACTTACTATCCCGGTCATCAGGGTAAGTTGCATTATCATCGAGGCCGCCGATGATGATACGATTGTCCGCTGTAGTACGCATAAATAGATAAGGACGGGCCGTTTCCCAAAGGAGTGTGCGGTTATTCCATGTTGAAAAATCATCGACTGGATCTGTGGTAACCGTATAGGTACTCACAAAAGAAGCTTTTTTCTCTTTTTTAATATCGATTCCCTCATAGCCGGCAGTGAAAATAACATGGCGCGCTTTAATCGAGTGTCCCGTCTTCGTTGAAATGACCATCCGTTTCTGCTCCACATCGTAATGGTGACCATTCATTTCCGTATTTTCGTAAATACGAACGCCTTTTTTTGCGGCATAATCAATCAATGCATGAGTAAACTTGAAAGGATTCAGTTCGCCATCGTTGTATGAATAAATCGCTGCTTCTCGGCTAAAAGGATATTTACTTTCAATGTCGTCCTTTGTCCAAAAATCCAGCTCGCAGTTATGCTCCTTTAAAAAGTCGTATTCTTTTTTTAGTTTCGCCACATCTTCTTTCGGAATATTGAATCAGTGCCGTATTTGTACTGGTACTGCCGCTGCCGATTTTCCCTTTTTCGATGGCAATTACATCTAAACCGGCATCCGCGAGGTAATAGGCACACTGGGCAGCAGAGCTTCCACCGCCGATAATACACACTTCACAAGTAAGATCCTCTGCCAAAGATGGATAGGATGGGGCGTCGGGAAAAGTCATTGGCCAATAATATGTTCCAGATTGTAAGTTCATTCTGTTTCCTCCTACTTTTTACACGGATATTGTTACTATTTCCATTCAGGTGTTTAGCATGCAGGAGATTGTTCAAGAAATGCAAAGGGACGGTTCTTCTGCTTCCGAAGCAGAAGAACCGTCCCCACGCTTTTAATAAATAACAACCGGCTCGTATGTGCTGAGGTTGTTATAAACTGTTTTCATAACACTAGATGGTGTGTTGACGCAGCCGCCAGAACCTGCATTTAGGTAGGCTTTGCTTGACCAGTTTGATCGCCAGCTGGCATCGTGAAAACCTTGACCGCTGTTTGTAAATGGTGCCCAATATTGGACTTCAACTTCATAAGATCCACTACCTACGTGACTGCCTTTTAATGTGGATGGTGTTCGTTTGTAGAGGATATACCACACGCCTTTATCGGTATCTTCACCCGTACTGTGTTTACCGGTCACGACACTCGTTGTGACGACTAATTTTCCATGTTTGTAAATCCATATACGCTGCTCGGCAATCGAAACTTCAGCATAGGTATCGCCAATGCCATTGTTCGCGGTCGTTTCATAACCGTAGCCTTCCCCGCTCCAGCCATGTCCGATAATACTAGAAGCAGAAATGGATGTTGTTCCTTTTTCAAAAGCGGCCTGGACCTGTGCAGTTTCTTTATCCACATCTAATGCCCAGCCATAGCCTTGTCCTTTAACCGAAATCACTGAACCTGAATGGGTCTTAAATGTGAAGTTTTTATTTAATGTAGACTGAGAATCATTAATTTCAGTAATCTTGTTTTTAATATCTTCTGTATCAATACTAACTTTTAAATCTTTAGTCACAGAAGCACTTTTGATTAATTCGCTTGCTTTTAGTGAATAAACTTGATTCTGTACTTTATATTCAACGGTTTTCTGAAGGAGTTCTTGCAGCTTTTCTTCTTCTTTTTTTACAACCTCACTGTCTTCTTTGACCGGAAGTATAAACACAGGATCCAGACGGATTTCACTAGTAAAACCCTGCTTCTCGAAGGCCTTTACTAGACCGGCGACATCGTATTGCTCCCCGTCAATGCTTTTTGAAACGACAATTTTACCTTGTTCCAAATGAGCTTGTGCATCTTGGGGCACTTTTAAACTCTTATTCATAGAGATTAGCTTTTCTTCCAATTGTTTTTTCAATTCTTGGCTGTGATACGTATCTGGTTGGGTTGGCATAAGTGAATAATTTTTTGCCTTTGATGAAGGGAAAAACGTCTGCTGGCTTTTTGCTATTTTTTTAACACCTGACAGGTCTTGATCCGTAAATCCCATCTTCGTATCTGTTCCATCTAATATTTGTTGTTGGCCGACATAGACTTCGTTTTTTAATACAGTTGTTTTTAATTTACCAAGTGCCTCATCTGCGGTTAGTCCACTGACATCTATCCCATTAATCTTGATATTTGCATTAAAGTAGTTTGCCTGATAATAACTGATTCCACCCAATATGAGTGCAACCAGAACGGTGATACCTGGTGTGACAAACTTCCAGTTTTTATACCATTTGGTTGGCTTTCCCTGATGTTTACCTATTTCCACTGATGATTCATTTACCGCATTTTCCATGAAAATTCCCCCTCAACCCGGTGACCCAGCAATCAACGTCAACCGCCTTTACTTTTCACTTTGCTTTCAATAGTTACAATTATATTACAACATTCTTAAAATAAACTTAAATTATTACAACTATTCTACTAAATTTTTTTTTTTGAATTTGTCGTAATTTGTAACTGTGTGAAATATTTAATAAAGTTGTGATAGTAGGAAATTATAGTTGAATCCAATAATAAGCCGTGGTATATTAATACAGTCCAATAAATGACTGAAATACCAAAATGGTCAATTAACAGGAGATGGTTATGGCCCAATACTCGGAAGGTGACTTGTATTTCACGGAGGAAAATTTTTTTTATAAAAAAGTGACCAATTGGATAATTTGGTCACTTGTAAATTTAATAGAATAATAATGAGGTGAATCACATGAAAGCTTTCACATCGGTGAAAAGTGAGTTTCTGAAAATCCTTCGCACGCGTAAATTGCTAATCGCTATTATCGGTGTGATGACAATTCCGGTGCTTTATAGCGGAACTTATTTATGGGCCTTTTGGGATCCATATGCCCATTTGGACCGAATGCCTGTGGCGATTGTGAATAACGACCAAGGTGCTGTCTACAATGGGGAGAAGTTAACGATTGGTAAGGATTTAGTGGAGAATTTAAAGGAGAAAAAAAGCTTTAACTGGAATTTTGTTAGTGCCAGTAAGGCAAAAAAAGGCTTGGAAAATCAAGATTATTATTTAGAAATCGAAATTCCTAAAGATTTTTCAAAAAATGCTACCACGTTACAAAGTGATCATCCTGAAAAACTAAATCTCATCTATACCGTTAATGAAGGGAATAACTATTTATCATCGAAAATCGGCGATTCGGCGATTGAAAAAATAAAAGAAGAAGTGTCCAGCTCTGTCACGAAAACATATGCAGAGTCGATGTTTGACAGTTTAAAAGATGTTGCTGACGGATTGAACAAGGCAAGTGACGGGGCCGGGGAGCTTTATAATGGAATTACCGAAGCTAAAGATGGTGCCGGAAACCTAGAGGATGGAATTAATACTGCCGGCAGCGGTGCGGCAAAATTAGCGGATGGTGCAAAATCAGTGGATTCCGGTACCAAAACCATTAAGGAAAACCTGGAAGTTTTAGCAAAAAAATCGGTTGACTTTTCAAAAGGGGTTGTATCGGCTTCATCTGGCTCAAAAGAGCTTCAAAGCGGATTGGAGCAATTTAACACTGGACTTACCCAAATGAAAGAGGCCAACACAAAGCTATTAACAGGTGCGACTCAAAGTGAATCCGGCACTAAGCAATTATCGGATGGCTTAGCTTCAGCCGCAGCTAATTTACCTAGTCTGCAAAAAGGTTCACAGCAGCTTGCGGACGGTGCTTCCCAGCTGTCTGATTCCTTAGATCAATGGAAGACAGGAGCAGACCAAACAAAGGCTGGGGCCGATTCCGTAAGCCAAGGACTGGAGCAGCTGCTTGGTCAAGTAAGCAGCATGGCGGATAGTTCGACAGACCCAGCCGAAAAGGCAAAATTGACTGCCCTAAAGGACAGCCTGACACAATTATCACAAGGCAGCCAGCTGGTCGCTTCAGGTGTGGGTAATTTGTCAAGCAGTGCTGGCCAAATCAAACAAGGCGCTGGTTCGTTATCTGCCGGCGCGGGTCAGTTAAATCAAGGTCAAGAGAAATTGGCCGATGGCATTAATCAATTATCAGGCGGAGCAAAACAGGTATTAGACGGTCAGGGACAGTTAAAGCAAGGGCTTGCGCAGTTCGGGTCCAAGCTTGATGAAGCCCAAACAGGGTTCGGCCAAATTGTGAACGGCTCAAACAGCCTGACATCTGGGTTAGGCCAATTAGCATCGGGCTCCACTTTATTACAAGATGGGACGAATAAGCTTGCACAGGGAGCGAATCAATTAGCGTCTGGTACCACATCGCTTTACAATGGTGAAAAGGACTTGAATAACGGGATGACCAAGCTTGCGGATGGATCATCGGATTTAACGAGCGGTATGGCGAAACTGGCGGATGGCTCGAAGGAATTGAGCGATCAGTTAGATAGCGGAGCTAAAGATGCCAGTGATGTTAAAGCTAATAACGGTGTGTATGATATGTTTGCTAAACCGGTTAGTCTTAAAAGTTCGAAAATGAATCATGTTCCCAACTACGGCAGCGGCTTGGCACCTTATTTCTTATCACTTAGCTTATTTGTCGGTGCTCTTATGCTGTCTGTTATTTTTCCAATGTTTATACCAGCTTCGGAACCGAAGAGCGGATTTAGTTGGTTTTTAGGAAAGGCAGGGGTTATTTTAGCGGTTGGTATTGGCCAGGCGTTGTTAGTGGACGCGGTCATGCTTTTAGGCCTCGGGCTTGAAGTGAAGAGTGTTCCTTCTTTTATTCTGTTAAGTATTATTACCAGCTGGACCTTCTTGGCAATCATTCAATTCCTTGTGACTACACTTGATAATCCGGGACGTTTCTTAGCCGTGATTATCTTGATTCTGCAATTAACAGGCAGTGCGGGAACGTATCCGATTGAACTAGGACCAACATTCCTCCAGCATATTAGTCATTTCTTGCCAATGACCTATTCGATTTCTGGTTTCAGGGCGGTTATTTCAACTGGTGACTTTGGGTCTATGTGGGGGAATATCGGATATCTTGCCGTCTTCTTTGTTCTATTCCTAGCGGCAACCTTGACATTCTTTATCGTGAAATTCAAACGACAGCCAGAAGTGCAGGTACAATAAAATATTGATGAAAAATGGCAGCTTGAATACAGGCTGCTATTTTTTATTTAAGGCTTACTTTCGCCTTTTTTTGACACCTTTTGGACAAGCGTTGATACGATATCTTTTTCCATTCATAGACTGATAGAGCAAAAGAATGGAGGGATATGATTGTTTGGTTATACAATGGTTCAAATGGTACGATCATATGCACATAAATTAGATCATTCATTACGTGAAAGTATCTTAAACCTCTATAAACCCTTCAAATGGACACCATGCTTTTTGCATAATTTTTTTGAAGGGTCTATAAAAAAGAGAAAAAAATTATCTGTTATTATTGAGTTCGAAGAGGGTTGCTTTGAAGACGGGTGCCAAGTATTAAATGAAATATTGGGACGCCATAAGAAAAATAGATTGAGACATCATTTTCACCGGATTTCCTGCAGCAGTGCCGACCTTACGCCTAATGGATTAGAAGAGATTCTCGTAAATTGCAGCCATATTAAGAAAGTGTATTTAAATAGTGAAGTGAAGGCTTTTTTAAACGTAGCTGTACCATCAGTGAATGCTAAAGGAATCGTAAGAAACGGAAAAGAATTAACTGGCAGCGGGGTTAAGATTGCCATCGTCGATACAGGGATTTATCCACATCCTGATTTATCTGGCAGAATTACAGATTTTGTTGATTTTATTAATAACAGGACAGCTCCATATGATGATAACGGTCATGGGACGCACTGTGCGGGAGATGCCGCTTCAGCCTCATTAAGGTATACGGGGCCTGCTCCAAAAGCAAATCTAGTTGGGGTTAAAGTTCTGGACAGATCAGGTTCAGGTTCTCTTGAAACGATTATGCGCGGGGTGGAATGGTGTATTCAATACAATGAACAAAACCCTACTAATAAGATCGATATTATTAGTATGTCGTTAGGAAGTACTCCCCGCACTTATCGATTAGAGAATCAAGATCCAATGGTTAAAATTGTGGAGAGTGCTTGGCAATCCGGCATCGTCGTATGTGTCGCAGCTGGAAATGAAGGTCCGGATCGGGGTACCATCGCAAGCCCGGGTATAAGTGACCGAGTGATTACGGTGGGAGCATTCGATGACAAGGACACATTGCAAAGAACAGATGATGATGTCGCCAGTTTTTCCAGCCGGGGGCCAACAATTTATAATGTTAAAAAGCCGGATATTTTAGCACCAGGGGTTGATATTGTTTCATTAAGGTCACCTAACTCCTATTTGGACAGGGCTCAAAAGAGCAGCCGAGTAGGGAGTAATTATTTTACTTTATCGGGAACTTCTATGGCGACACCGATTTGTGCTGGAATCGTTGCTTTAATAAAAGAAAGTAATCCTCAATTGAACCCTGATGAAATCAAAAACTCATTAACGTCCGGTACCGTTTTGTGGAAGGACAAGGACTACAATGTATATGGTGCAGGGTATATTGATGCTAATAACTCGATTCCTTAATCATGTGAGAGGGTGTTCTAGTATTAGACGCCCTCTTATCTTTTCTACTATCAACTCGATTATAAGTTTTGCATAGTACATATGTGATAAAATGATATAAAGAGAGACTTAACAAGGGGGGAGACCGTGATTTCTTTTTTAAAACAAAAAGCAGTTCATCTATTCCCAGGCTATTTTGCGCTGGTAATGGCCACGGGGGCCCTCTCCATCGGAACTTATCTGCTTGGAATGGATCTGATTGCTAAGATTTTACTATATTTTAATGTGGCCGCTTATATTAGTTTATGGGTCCTAACGCTTACTCGGCTTTTTTGTTATTTTCCTAGAATGGCTGCCGATTTGATGAGCCATACCGTTGGCCCCGGATTTTTTACGTTAGTCGCAGGAACCAGTATGTTTGGCTGCCAACTTATTATTATTACTGATTTATATACGGTTGCCATGTATTTATGGGGGCTGGCGATTCTTTTATGGGTCGTGATTATGTATACTTTTTTTTCGACGGTTACGATTCGCAAGGATAAACCAGCGCTTGCCGAAGGGATTAATGGGGCTTGGTTAATTGTTGCAGTCGCAACGCACTCGATCTCCATTCTTGGTACACTGCTTGTGTCCCATGTGGAGCATGGGCATGATGTTGTCTTGTTTTTTACGTTATGTATGTATTTCCTTGGCTGTATGTTGTATCTTAATATCATTACGTTGATTTTTTACCGCTTTACCTTTTTAAAGCTTGATCATTCAGCCTTGACACCTCCCTACTGGATTAATATGGGTGCGGTTGCAATTACCACTTTGGCAGGTTCTTCACTTATTTTAAATGCCAAGTATTGGCCATTGCTGGTTGAAATTACTCCTTTTTTAAAAGGGTTCACGTTGTTTTTCTGGATTATGGGTACCTGGTGGATTCCTCTGATGTTTATTTTGATGATCTGGCGTCATCTTTATCATCGTTATCCTTTATCGTATGATCCTCAGTTTTGGGGGATGGCGTTTCCGCTAGCGATGTATACAACGAGCACCTATCAGTTGTCTAAGGCACTGGGTGTTCCATTTTTAACGGTGATTCCTAAGTTTATGGTGTATATTGCACTTGCTGCCTGGGTATTTGTGTTTTTTGGCATGATACACCACTTGTTTTTTCAACGTATTCATTACTCTAAGTCAGTGGAGGAGAGAAGCTTGTAGAGCGGTGTTTCTACGAGCTTTTTTTCGATCTTTTGTTCTCCATGCAGTAGGATTGGATCATTCTAAATTACTTAAGATACGGTGAACCGTACCACAAGTAACTGAGGTTTTTTGGCTTGTAAGATTGGAATTGTTTTTACAATATAGCACCGGAGATAGAAAAAGCCATAAAGGACATACCACTAATGGAATATCTTTTATGGCTTACCTATTCGAAAGAGAGTAATCTTTTAAGAGTACTCATATTAATGCGTTACGTTGAACCCTATCAAATGTAAATAAGGCTTTTCTGAAAAAAGTAACAGCACCTTCCAATTTTGAATTTAGAGGTGCTGTTTTTTATTGGAATACCCATTGATTATCTTCAATATCTAGGATTCTTTATTCATTTCCTCTGCTCTCAACATTCTTTTCACCCTCACAAAAGAGACAAAATCGATTAATTCATCGGCTGACAAAAGTACCCCATCTATTGAAAGTCTGTGAGAGTGGCTTTTTATAAAATTTGTAATCTCTATAAAATCGTCCTTTTCTGCTCCTAATAAATAATCAACCGTTGTATCAAATAAACCTGCAATTTGTAATAAGGAGTGGAGGGAGGGTTCACGGTATCCTGATTCGTATCCAGCATAAGTGCTTTTTGCTATCCCTAGTTTGTCGGCCGTTTCTTGTAGGGACCATTTTCGCTCTTTTCTTAATACAGATAAACGTTCCAGCATGCTCTCGGGGCCTCCAACTTTTTAATATTGGATTTATTATACCATTGAAAATTGGCGAATACTAGAAAAAATACGCGAAACGAGAACAATATATTGATTTTTCATAATTTAATTATATAATATCTAATATAAATACGCGTTGCGCGTAAATGTTGACCATCCTTTTTCAATGGAGATGTTGCTTGTGAAGAAGATTTTATTGCTTGCTACCGGTGGAACGATTGCCTCAGTGGAGAGGAATGAGGGGCTGGTTCCAGAATTATCTGTTGAAGAATTGTTGAACTTTTTACCAGAAACATCAAGTGATGTACATGTTGACGGTAGAATCATCATGAATATTGATAGTACCAATTTGCAGCCAGAGCAATGGATAAAGATCGCTGAGGCCGTCTATACCCATTATCATGATTATGACGGATTTGTCATTACACATGGAACAGATACGTTAGCGTATACATCCTCTGCCCTTTCTTATATGCTTCAGGGTCTGGAAAAACCGGTTGTGCTGACCGGATCGCAGGTTCCAATCAGCTTCAAAAAAACCGATGCGAAGAAAAATGTTTCCGATGCCCTTCTGTTTGCTTGTGAGGATATTGGCGGAGTATTTGTCCTATTTGATGGCCGAGTCATTCTCGGAACGAGAGCAGTCAAAATGAGAACAAAAAGTTATGATGCATTTGAAAGTATTAACCATCCGTATGTAGCTTACGTAAATAGTAATGAAATTGACTACAAATGGAAACCTGTTCGTGCCTCAAAAAAGTTTTCTTTTAATGCTAACTTATGTACCGATGTATTTCTGATGAAATTATATCCTGGTATGAAGCCCGAGACTTTTGATTGTCTAAAAGATTTATATAAAGGAATAATAATTGAAAGCTTTGGAAACGGCGGCTTGCCTTTTGAAGGAAGGAACTTGCTTTCAAAAATCCAAGAGCTTACGGAAAAGGGGATTGCGATCGTTATCACAACGCAATGCCTGGAAGAAGGGGAAGACCTGCTTCTATATGAAGTGGGCCGTAAGGTGGCGCAGCATCAAGTTATTTTATCTGGGGATATGAATACAGAAGCAATCGTTCCCAAATTAATGTGGGCGTTGGGACAAACTCATTCTCTGGAACTGGTTAAGAAAATCATTGAAACTCCAATGGCAGAAGACTTAACCGTCAGATCAGCTAAAGAGGACGATATAGAAACGGAACTTTAGTTTGCTTTAATAGAGGAAATCGAAAAATATGTCTATTATGAGGGCGATGTAAATTGTTTTTGGGCGACATACAATTCTGCCGTTATAAAGACACGTGACGAGATACATCCATAAATGGAGTGGGTACGCTAATGAAGGTTTTACAAAAAACACAAACGATCGTTCGTTATCAGAATGATAACGGTAAAGTTTTTTACGGAATTGTTGAGGGTGATGAGATTTTACAATTGTCCAGTAATTTTACTGAAATTGCAAACAATGAACTAAAATATGATGGTATAAAACTTAAATATAGTGATGTCAAAGTTTTAGAGCCTGTAGCACCCTCAAAGGTGATTAATTTTGGCTGGACATATGCTGAACATGCAAGGGAGACTGGGGGACAGGCTAACCTCAAAGAACCATTTATGTTTTTAAAACCAGCCTCTTCCTTGATTCCAAATGAAGAGGATATCATTCTTCCGTCAAGTGATTTAACCAAGCAGGTAGAAATGGAAGGGGAAGTAGCCCTTATCATTGGGAAACGTGGTAAAAATATAAAAGAAGAAGAGGCATTGGATTATGTTTTTGGCTGTACGATCTTTAATGATGTAACGGCAAGAGACCTTACAAAAACGGATCCCCAGTTTACACGCGGCAAAGGTTTTGACACTTTTGGACCGTTGGGGCCGTGGGTTGTGACTGGCCTCGATCCAACTAATTTACGAATCGTTACAACTTTAAACGGAAAAGTCGTACAAGATGGTAATACGAATCAGATGTCACTTTCCATTCCTTTCCTTATCAGCTGGGTTTCACAGATTATGACACTGGAGCCTGGTGATGTTCTGGCTACTGGTTCACCATCTGGCAGTTGTCCAATGAAGGCAGGCGATGTCGTAACTGTGGAAGTAGAGAATATCGGTAAACTATGTAATTATGTATTGTAGCAGATATAAAAAAAGAAGAAGGGGCCTAATTAGGCCTCTTAGGAGCACGGGAACCGTCCCCGTGCTTCTTATTTTGATTGGAAATATTCAAGTAATCCTAGATAGATTCCTTGAGCTGCGTTATTAGGGAAATTAGAGCTTATTTCCATAACAAGAAGATTTGTAAGATCATTCTTTCTTATATTTTTCTGATGAATCATAAAACTAAAACAACTTGGAAACCTCTTTACAAAATAGGTTACTACTAATATAGTAATCACATGGATTAAAAAGATCTTTTCCAGTGGTAAAAAATAAAACTTTTACAGAAATGAAAGCGCTGTCGTTATAGAAACGAATCAATGTAAAGGTAAACCCGCCTCATGGTTGAAATTACCATTAACTTCAAAAAAAGAAAGGGTTTACAACTTTAGTGACAAAGGAGTAAAATGAATTTGTCAGTTAGACGTCTGACATCCTACTTTTGTATGCAGGTACTAGGTTTCGATAAAAATATTCGTTGATATTTATATAAAAAGAGGTGCGCTCCAATGAGAATGGTTGATTTAATTGAGAAAAAACGTGATGGTTACGAATTAACCAAAAAAGAAATTGAATTCTTGATAAACGGGTTTACAAAAGGAGATATTCCTGATTATCAAATGTCAGCTTTTGCAATGGCTGTGTTTTTTCAGGGAATGACAAAAGAGGAACGCGTTTACTTAACGGAGGCGATGGTTCAATCAGGTGATCAAATCGACCTCTCAGGCATTGTAGGGATAAAAGTAGATAAGCACAGTACCGGTGGAGTTGGCGACACAACAACCCTTGTGCTGGCACCGCTTGTTGCTTCTGTCGGTGTTCCAGTTGCAAAAATGTCAGGAAGAGGCTTAGGCCATACTGGAGGTACCATTGACAAATTGGAATCCATTAAAGGATTTCATGTGGAAATTTCAAATGAAGAATTCACCCAATTAGTGAATCAAAATAAAGTAGCTGTCATTGGTCAGAGCGGGAATTTAACACCTGCTGATAAAAAATTGTATGCACTTAGGGATGTAACTGCAACAGTTGACTCCATTCCGCTGATTGCCAGTTCCATTATGAGTAAGAAAATTGCTGCAGGCGCTGATGCGATTGTTCTGGATGTCAAAACAGGCAGCGGAGCGTTCATGAAAAATCTTGATGATGCGAAAGAATTAGCTCAGACGATGGTGGAGATCGGCAATGGCGTCGGGCGGAAAACAAAGGCGATCATTTCCGATATGAGCCAGCCGCTCGGCTTTGCAGTCGGCAATGCTCTTGAAGTAAAAGAAGCGATTGACACGCTTAAAGGACAAGGACCTGATGATTTGCAAGAACTCTGTTTAACCCTTGGAAGCCATATGGTAGTATTGGCGGAAAAAGCTGCAGATTTCAACCAGGCGCGTGAAATGTTAGAAGAGTCCATTCAGAGCGGTCTGGCATTGCAAACCTTTAAAACCTTCCTTGAAGCACAAGGAGGAGATGCATCGGTTGTGGATGATCCTGCTAAACTTCCAACTGCATCCTATCTGGTTGAAGTTCCGGCAAAAACTTCTGGTTATGTGGCTGAAATTACGGCGGAAACGGTTGGAATCGCTGCAATGATGTTAGGAGCAGGACGGGCCACAAAAGAATCTGTCATTGATTTGGCGGTAGGCGTTGTCCTTCATAAGAAGGTAGGGGATTATGTCGAGGCAGGAGAGTCCTTGGTTACGATTCATAGCAACAAAGAAAATGTTCAGGAAGTAATCGAAAAGATTTACTCAGCTTATAAAGTTACAGATGAAAAGGTAGACGCACCTAGACTCATCTATGCTGAAATTCAATAATTGGTAAAGAAATAGTAATTGCTTGTGAATTAGCGTTCAGGTGGAAAGAACGTAAATGAGAAACATCATCTTCTGCATACTAGAAATATCTAGAGGCTGGTCTCACCCGCCAGCCTGGATCCTAAAAACATATTTAAAAGGATGACGAAACATGGACATGCAAACATTACTCGATCAAGCAATCGAAGCCAGGAAAAAAGCGTATACGCCCTATTCAAATTTTCAAGTAGGCGCAGCAGTTTTGACAAAAGATCATCATGTCTTTCAAGGATGCAATATTGAAAACGCCTCCTATGGATTGGCCAATTGCGCTGAAAGAACGGCTATTTTTAAAGCGGTTTCTGAAGGAAAAAAGGAAATAGATACAATCGTTGTTGTTGCTGATACGGAGGGCCCTGTTTCACCTTGTGGTGCCTGTCGTCAAGTAATGGCCGAATTCTGTGATAAAAACACAAAAATTATTTTAGCTAATTTAAACGGCGAGAAGATGGAGACCACCATTGATGAATTGCTGCCCGGTTTTTTTTCTTCTAAAGATTTAACAAAATAAATTTTTGTTTGTGATGTAAGCGAATACGAACTACTTTTGGAGGACTTACAATGAAATACATCATTGCGATTATCGGACTGCTTGTTGTTTTCGGACTCGCATACGTGGCAAGTAATAATCGGAAAAACATCAAAATAAAACCGATTATTCTTATGGTCATTATTCAAGTCATATTATCAGCATTATTATTAAATACCACGTTAGGCCTGGATTTAATCAAAGTATTTGCAGGAGTCTTTAGTAAATTATTAGGATATGCAGGTGCCGGGATCTCGTTTGTTTTCGGGGGACTTGCTAATAAAGGAGAAATGCCATTCTTCCTAAATGTATTGCTGCCAATCGTGTTTATTTCCGTGCTAATTGGAATATTTCAGTATTTTAAAATCCTGCCATTCATTATGAAAGCGATTGGGTTATTACTCAGCAAGGTGAACGGCATGGGGAAATTGGAATCCTATAACGCGGTTGCTTCGGCCATGATTGGTCAATCTGAAGTGTTTATTACGGTGAAAAAGCAGCTTGGTCTCTTGCCTGCCCATCGTTTATATACCCTTTGTGCATCAGCGATGTCTACCGTTTCAATGTCAATTGTCGGTGCCTATATGACCATGGTTGAACCAAGATACGTGGTTACGGCACTGGTTCTGAATTTATTTGGCGGATTTATCATTACTTCTATTATTAACCCTTATACAGTAGATCCAAACGAGGATATTCTTGATATCCAGGAAGTAGAAAAGCAGAGCTTTTTTGAAATGTTAGGCGAATACATTATCGATGGTTTTAAAGTAGCAGTAATTGTCGGTGCGATGCTAATTGGTTTTGTTGCCTTAATGGCTGCCATTAATAATATTTTTGATTTAATTTTTCATATTACATTCCAGGAGATATTGGGATATATCTTTTCGCCGATTGCGTTTATCATGGGAATTCCATTTTCAGAGGCTGTCCAAGCTGGCGGTATAATGGCCGAAAAGCTTGTAACGAATGAGTTTGTAGCCATGATGGACTTGGCGAAAATAGGGGATTCCTTCAGCCCTCGCACATTAGGAATTATTTCTGTTTTCCTTGTTTCATTTGCCAATTTTTCATCGATCGGGATTATTGCTGGTGCAGTAAAAAGTCTTAACGAGAAAAAGGGTAACGTTGTTGCCAAATTTGGCTTAAAGCTTTTATACGGCGCCACTCTGGTCAGTGTGTTATCGGCTGTGGTTGTAAGTATTGTTTTATAATCTGTTGAAAAAGCATTTTTTCATCCTGTAAGGATGGAAAACTGCTTTTTCCTTTTTGAAGGAGGGGAATGTTGTGAAAAATTTTTTTTCACAACAAAGCATATGAGTTTCGTCGGATTATTTCTTTCAGGTGCCGTTTTATTTCTTAATAGTTTGATGTTAACAGGAAAAGCTGAAGCAAAAAGTGTTGGGGTTTTTAATCTATTTGTAGGAGTCATACAACTGATTATACCGTTTTATTTAATTATGGTGTCAGGTCAACATCATTGGGAGTTGTATAACTACGCATCTATCTTTTTATTTGGTTTAACTTATTTATATGTTGGGGTCACCGCATTAACAGGACTTGATGGCAGGGGACTCGGCTGGTTTTGTTTATGGGTTGAGGTCATAGCAGTTGTGTATACGTTGACAGCCGTGATCCACTTCCATGATGCTGTTAGTGCGATTACATGGGGAATGTGGGCTTTTCTGTGGCTATTATTCTTCTTATCCAATTCACTGAAAATGAAGATTGACCATTATCTTGGACAGGTTGCCTTTATTCAATCCTGGGTTACATTAACAATCCCGTCTTTATTGTATTTTTTAGGAATTTGGAACACACCTGTTGTCAAAGAAATATGGTTAATTGTTTTAATCGTGTCCATCGTTTATTTTTGTATAAGCTTATTTAAATTCCGTTTGCCCATACAGAAAAGCAATGAAAGATTGGAAGGGACGGATTTGAGGAGGATTTAAAATGGAGAAAAATATCGACAAACAACTGCTACATCTGGGGACAACCGCAGCTGATAATTTTAATGTTAAAAGATTTGAAAGCAATAACCACTAATTTGGAGGTGTGAAGATTGAAAACGATCTTGATTACAGGGGCAGGTACAGGGCTTGGTAAAGAACTTGCCCTCGCATATGCCCAGGAAGGAAATCGGATCATTCTAGTTGGTAGAACGCAATCTCATTTGGATGAAGTAAGACAAATGATAGAAAAGACAAATGGAAGTGCTATATCAGCGACCTGTGATATTACAGATTCTAATAGGGTTGAGCAATTGCTCTACCATTTGAATGAAACTGAAAAAATTGATCTAGTGATTAATAATGCAGGTATCGGTTACTTCGGTCCCTTGCAAGAAATCTCAGCTGATAGGATCAGTCACATGATCGATACGAATGTAAAAGGAACGATTTATGTAACAAAAGCAATATTGCCGACCTTCTTGGAACGAAATGCCGGAAAAATCATGAACATTATTTCAACAGCTGGATTGCGTGGGAAAGTTCATGAAACAGCCTATTGTGCAAGTAAGTTTGCCATTCGAGGGTTTACTGAAGCATTAGTAAAAGAGTTAGAGAGTACTTCGATTTCTGTTTCCGGTGTCTATATGGGGGGGATGGATACTCCTTTTTGGGATGAAAATAACTTTGTGACTGACCGTTCAAGATTAAAATCTGCAAAAGAAGTGGCATTGGAAATACTAGAAAGAGAAAATGAAACCGGGTTGATTATTGATTGATCGTTTTATCCTTAACGGTATCCCTTGCTAACCACTTAACTGCTATCTTAAGTAAATCCATTTAAGAAATACTGCCTTTAATAGTTAATTTCACAAAGTGAAAAAGAGAATTGACAAAAATTATAACTTAAAATATTAGCCATAAAAAGTAAATAAATTTATTAAATCGAGTAGTATGATACTGCTAAATTAAGGGATATTATGAAGTTTAAATGAAATAGTAAGCATGTTTTATTATTTATTGGAAAAAATACCATCATAACAAAGAATATCCAAAGTTTGGTGGGATTTGAAACATGAAACTATTTGACATGATACATGATGCATTTGAGCCCTTTATGGATGGGGAGAAAAGACCATTGAATGTGATGGAGGTTTCTAACCTTTGGTTTTTTCTTTTAGGTACAGAGACCACTATGCGTAATGAAGAAATTGGTTACAACATAGCTCTTGATCCAGAACTGAAACAAATTTTAAAGGATATCAGAGAAACTGTACATGTCCCGATTCGAGACGAGCTGATCGAGTTTCTTAAGAAAGAAGGTATCCCATTAACGAAAACTACGTCTGAAAAACCACTCGGGGATTTTCAAAATATACCGGAGGGCGCAAAGCTAAATGACGAAGAACTGGTTAACCTCATGTCCTATAATCTGGCGATGGGAGTCAATTATGCCGCCAGGGGCCTAACTGAATCGATACGGGCAGATGTTGGATTACTTTTTTCAAAAATTATCATGAGAAAGACTATGGCGGGGTTAACAGTAAAACAGTACTTAGAACGGCATGAGTGGCTTCGTATTCCGCCCTATTACAAAGGTTAATTTTAAGAGAACGGATTAATTATGTAGAAAAACCTGCCTTCATTATGGCAGGTTATTTCTATTGCTCCGATTATTTCTCCTCTTGAGGGTAGTGTTATTGGAGGGTTGGTAGATTCCTATTTTAAAAGTAGCATATAAAAAAATTTATCAGAAATTGGATGTTCTTGACTTAAACTAGATCATATTGTTAATTACCCGGGAAATGTGAAAGTTTTTAGAGGAGTTTGTCGAATTCCTTTGGGGAATTGTTGAAGATGGTTTAATAAATAGAAATTGTCAGTTTTTGAAGTGAATGAAAAAAGTAGAAGATACCTATATCGGGTAGCGATACATGGTATAATTCCATTAGAAATAAATGGAAGTTTATATAAAGGGAGGTTTGAAGAAGATGAATTGGTTGAAAAAGTTTAAAGACCGACTTACTGGGTTGACTGATGCCATTAGCCGTTTCCCTTTAACCACATTATTCTTGTTAGCTGCAGCCGTGATTAATGCCTATTCGATTATCACGGAAAAGGATGATATCAAATTACTTTTAACCTTTATATTGGGTGCATTCCTTAGTGCAGTTGCTCAGGTTAGTTATGAACGATTCTTTTCTAAATATTCGTCTCGACTGGCGCTAATGGGAGCGGCGATTATCCTAACGGGTGGATACTACTTGATTGTTAGACCAGCTCCAAATTTAAGTACAGAGATTGAAATTAGAACCGTTGTGGCCATGTTTGCGCTGCTTTGGGCCTTCATCTGGGCGCCCGTAATCAAAAGCAACACTAGTTTTAATAAAAGCTTCATGATTCCCTTTAAGTCATTTTTTATTTCCCTGTTTTTCTCTGGTATTATCTACGGCGGGATATCGATTATCCTTGTAGCCTTTAATGAGCTGATTTTTAAGATTGGTTATACGGCTTACCCACATACAGCTAACCTAATATTTATTCTTTTTGCACCTTTATACTTCCTATCGCTTATCCCTGATTATTCAAGGGCGAAGGGCGACACGGTTGATCAAGCTGCACATTGTCCGGCGTTTTTGAGAATACTGCTATCATATATTTTCATTCCACTAGTAGCAGTGTTCACGCTCATCTTAGTGCTCTATATTTTTAAAAATATCACCGGGGCATTTTGGGCTGATAACTTACTTGAACCTATGCTTGTCTCTTATTCTATTACGGTTATTTTGCTTTATATCTTAGTTAGTGAGCTTGAGAATAAGTTTACGGTCTTTTTTAGAAAGGTTTTTCCTAAGGTATTAATCCCCATTGTTCTCTTTCAGGTTGCCTCTTCGCTCATAAGTTTAAGTGAAACAGGCGTTACACATACCCGTTATTATGTGATTTTATTTGGTGTATTTGCTATAATTGCGGGTGTTTTATTGAGCTTTTTACCTGTACGGAAAAATGGAATTCTTGCGGCTTTGTTGATTATTTTTTCAGCCATTTCGATTGTTCCTCCTGTGGATGCATTTACTATAAGTAGAAACAGTCAGATTGCTATCCTTGAAAATGAGCTCTTAAAATATGATATGCTCGAAAATAATAAAATTAAGCCTAACGATTCGGTTTCTGAAAAGGATAGAAAGATTATTACCAATACTGTTCAATACTTAGACCGCATGGGATATATAAAGGAGATTTCTTGGTTACCGAGGAATTTTGATGTTTATAAGGATTTTAAGGATACTTTCGGTTTTCATGAGTATCAAGAGTCGGGGGATGAAAACCAATCTGTGTACCTGACGATGGTGCCATCAATGCCGATTAATATAGAAGGATTTGATCGATTTATTCAAATGGATCTTTATCAATTTGATAACGATGGTGAGAAGGAGATTAACGATTTTGAGAAGGCGGGTAAAACCTATACCCTTGTTTCAGATACAAAAGGAAAACGTATTGATTTGAAATTGGTGGGAGAAGACAGACAAGAGCTTATCCGTTTTAACACACAGGAAATCTTTGATAAGTTCTATCATTACAATGCAACTAAGGGCACGATAACAGCGGAAGAAGCTACGTTCACAAAGGAAAACAGGCGTGCCAAACTGACGATTGTGGTGCAAAATGTAAGTATTGAAAAACCAAATAACCAGAATAACGCAGGGTTATTTGTGTTTATTCAAATTAAATAGGATGGCTTTTTCATTCCAAATTATTAGACCCCTCCTAGTCTGGAGGGGTTTTAAGTGTGTGGTGGAATTTATTTTTATATTAGTAATTTCCAAGAATACAGGAAAATAGATTGAACGACTTTAGGTCGAAAGAACGGTTTCTTGCAACTGCGGTCAAAAATTGTTTTATTTCCTCGAATGCTGTCATTGAACGTGACAATTAAGGAAAGGGGGTGAGATGTTGCACTTCCGATCGTTTATTATACCAGCTCTTATGGCTGGAGCCGCATTGTTTTTGCCAAACCAAGCATCTGCCGAGAAGCCTGAGCCAAGTGAACAAGCTAGTTCACATTTGGTGGAAGCGCAGTCTTCTTTGAAAAAAGCAGAGAATGTTGTAACCAAGGTCGACGTGCCTTCGAAACCACAACAGGCAAAACCTACAGTGGAAAAAAAGCCTGAGGTCACTGTACCCTCTAGTAAAGCACAAACTCCGGCTGTCCAACGTGGGCTGAAACAAGCGGTCACTAAAAAAACAACCGCAGTACCCAAATCATTGCCTGCTCAGGCAAAAGGAAATGGAAATGGAAATGGGCATTCTGCGATAAAGCAGAATGAAAAGCCCGCTGTTGTTCCCACCGTTCAGGTCAAAAAAAGTGAGCCTGAAGCGAAAAAAGCTTCTACACCGACTGATGCCGAAGTGGTAAAAAGAACAACCGTTCCAAATGAGCCTGTTCCAGTCGAGTTCAAGGCTAAGAAGTTTGAGCGTATGGAACCGGTTGTACCGGTGAAGCCGGATAAGGACAAGGTCCCTGCTGAAAAGGAAGAACTTCCAACAGTAGACCAGACCCTTAACCAAACTCAGCGCTCTAGCGGTTTAGGCGGCGGCCAGTCTAATGACCGTGTTAGCCAAAGTTTACATACAATTAGCTTTTTAGAAAAATGGTTTGAGTGGAATAAGGACTATGAGATCAAGCTTGTCCAGCCATTCCTTTCCCGGTATGCCCTAAAGCATCACCAATGGGTAAATGCACCGCCAGCACCACCACCGCAAACAGCTCCTTTTTATAAAACTGTTACCCGCAGCTAAAGCCTACGGAACACACAAATAAAAGGAGCGAATTTTAAAATGAAACATTATTTAAACCCTAATAAAGTAATGAAATCTTTTGTATTAGCAGGTGCATTGTCATTTGGAGTTTTTGCTGGAGGTCACTTTACACTGGCTGCTGGATTAGAGCATGGAAAAGCAGGACAAAATGCAAAAGTGAAAGTTGAAAATGTGGAAAAGCATGTTAATAAGCCTGCTGTTTCTGTAAAGCCAGTTGTAAAAGAAGTTAAGGTTCAGCCTAAAGCTGAAAAAGTAGTTAAGTCTCAAGCAAGCGTTCATGCAAGCGAGACAGCAAAAGAGCATGCGAATAAAGAACACTCTGCTATTTTTAAAACACCTACCAAAACTGAAGAGGCTGTAACTGAAGAAGTTCCAGTTCAAAAACCTGTAGTGGAAGAGAAGGCAGAAGCTCAAACAACTGAACCTGTTGAAGCAACTGAGGTTGAAAAAGAAGAAGTTAAAGCCGAAACTCCTAAAACAGAAGATGAAGTGTCTGTGAAAGAGGATGAAAAGTCAACTGAAGTGGAAGCTGATCAAACAGTGAAATCCGAGGAAAAAGATGATGACGCTAGCGCAGTAAAAACTGAAGAAAAAGATGACGATGCAGATAAGGATGCTGATTCTAAGAAAGCCGTGAAAGACCAAACAGCTGTGGTAAAAACGAAAGACGAAGAAGAAGCAGAGGCAACTTTGGAAGATGTTGAAAAAGAAGACGTAGAATCAACTTTAGAAGACGTTGAAAAAGAAGATGTAGAGTCAACTTTAGAAGATGTTGAAAAAGAAGCTAAGGTAAAACCTTCTGCTGCAAAAAAAGCAAAATCTCAAGCAAGTGCGCATGCAAGTGCATCAGCGTGGGAGCATGCAAATAAAGAACACTCTGCTATCTTTGCTAATGGCGAAGTTTCTGAAGAGCAGCCTGCTGTTGAAGTAGAAGCAGACGATGAAGCAGTAGTAGCTCCAGAAGTAAAAGATGAAGATCAAGTAGCTGTTGAAGAAAAAGCTGAAGCAACTGAAGTAGAAGCAGATGATGAAGCAGTAGTAGCTCCAGAAGTGAAAGATGAAGATCAAGTAGCTGTTAAAGAAAAAACTGAAGCAACTGAAGTAGAAGCAGATGATGAAGCGGTAGTAGCTCCAGAAGTGAAAGACGAAGATCAAGTAGCTGTTGAAGAAAAAGCTGAAGCAACTGAAGTAGAAGCAGACGATGAAGCAGTAGTAACTCCAGAAGTGAAAGACGAAGATCAAGTCACTACTGAAGAAAAGACTGAAGCAACCGAAGTAGAAGCGGATGATACAGCAGTGGTAACTTCTGAAGTTGATGCAGAAGATCAAACTGTAACAGAAGAGAATGCCGAAGAAACTGAAGCTGTTGTAACAGAAGCTGCAGTAGCAGCTGAAAAGTAAGCACATCTGTAGCAAACTAAGTAAAATCTCAGGCTATTAAAGCTAGCGAACAAGCAAAAAAACACGCAGCAGTAAATTCAGCTGTAAAAGCGGTTGTGCCTGAGGATGTTGCAGTTGAGGATACATCTGTTGAAGCTGATACTCAAGAATAATTTTACGGTTTAAATTTATAAGCTAAAGAGTCCCTTTCGTTCATACGGAAGGGGCTTTATTTTTTTGGTGAATGACAAAATAGTTTAGAGCTGCAAGGAAACTGTCCTTCATCTTGGCTATGAAGGACAAAAAATAGAAGGAGCTAAAAGGAAACTGTCCTTCACTCACTACTCCATACATATAAAGTTATTAGAGTAATTCCGATTTAAACAAAATAAAATAAGTAACGATCCTATTGGTAAGAATAAACAATAGAAAGGGGAATATCGATGTTAGATTTAACTATTAGCTGGCAAGGTAAAATGGCCTTTGCAGGAACGACCCCCTCAGGCCATGAGATCAAACTGGATGCTGCACCGGAGGTCGGTGGAGAAAATACGGGAGCAAGACCAACCGAGCTGCTCCTCCAGGCTGTTGCTGGATGTACCGGAATGGATATTATCTCAATTCTGCATAAAATGCGCCTTGAGCCCAGCTCCTTTCAAATAGATGTGGAAGGCGAGCGGGCGGAGGAACACCCAAAACGATTTACCAACATCAACCTCCATTATGCCTTAGACGGTGACTTACCTGAAGACAAAGTCATTCGTGCGATTCAATTGTCAAAAGACAAATACTGCTCCGTCTCCCATACCTTAAATGCCGAAATCACTGTCAGCTACTCCATAAATGGGGTTAAAGGGGAAAAGACAATATGATCATGGGGACGGTTCTCCTGCTTCCAAAGCAGGAGAACTTTCCCCATGATTTTTTTAAAAATAATTATTGACGTCCCACATGAAAGCGGTTATATTTAATACATAATCATAACGTCATATAACGTTATAATAAAAGGAGAGAATAAGATGAACCCAGTAAACGTAATTAACACGATTAATTCTCAAACAGAACAAGGGATTACCGAAGTATATTTAGTAGCTTGCGGTGGATCGTTGGTGGATATGTATCCATCTAAATACTTCCTTGAAAGCGAAGCTAGAAAAATTGTAACAGGGCTTTACACAGCTAATGAGTTTGTTCATGCGACACCAAAAAGACTAAACAAAGATTCCCTTGTAATCGTATGTTCCCACGGCGGAAATACACCAGAATCGGTTGAAGCTGCAAAAGTAGCAAAAGAGCACGGTGCACATACCATTGGTTTAACGCATAACAATGAAGCAGCATTATTAAGCTATTCTGATCATGCCTTTGTCTATGAGTGGGGCGCAGACACGGATGTGAAAAATAACCCAATGGCCATCATCTTAGAACTAGTAGTGGAGACCCTTCATGTTACAGAAGGATATGCCCACTATGAAGCATTCCAAAACGGAATCGGAAAAATCAACGGAATCATTAAAAAAGGTGAACAACAAGTAGCCGAAAGAACGAAGGAATTTGCAGATAAGTACAAAGATGAAGAGTTATTTTATATCTTATCAAGCGGTGCGTCTTACGGACATGCTTATGGATTCTCGATTTGTTCTCTAATGGAAATGCAATGGCTGAATGCTGCATCGATCCATTCAGGTGAGTACTTCCACGGACCATTTGAAGTAACCGACAAAGAAACTCCATTTATCTTATTAATGAACGAAGGCCGCACACGTGCATTGGATGAAAGGGCAAAAACATTCCTCGGGCAGTACGCTGAAAAAGTAGAAGTAGTCGATGCGAAAGAATTAGGAATCAATACAATTGCCGATGAAGTAGTAGAGTTCTTTAACCCGATTCTTTTCTACAGCATTATGTGTGTCTATCGTGCCGCATTAGCTGATGTTCGGAATCATCCATTAGAAACTCGCCGTTATATGGGGAAAGTATCTTACTAAAATCGAGGGTGAATAATATGATGAAGGTTTTAGGTATTGGTGATAATGTCGTAGATAAATATGTTCATATTAAAACCATGTATCCAGGGGGAAATGCAGTAAACTTTAGTGTATTTGCCAAAAAATTAGGGGTGGAAGCAGCCTTTCTTGGAACATTTGGTGACGATAAAGAAGCGGAACATGTCGAAAATGTATTAAAGGAATTAGAAATTGATTTATCCCATTGCCGTCACTTTCGCGGTGAAAACGGCTGTGCCCGAGTTACACTAGAGGATGGGGACCGAGTTTTCTTAGGAAGCAATTCAGGCGGAGTGACACGAGAAAACCCATTCCAGCTAACGGAAGAGGATATCGAGTATATCAAAGGATTTTCCATCATGCATACTGGATTGTACAGCCATACCGGACATATCATAGAAGAATTAAGCACCCTAGGTGTACCGCTGTCCTTTGATTTTTCGGATGATTTTCAGCAAGAAGAAATCGACCGAAATATCTCTTATGTGGATTATGCGTTCTTCTCCTGCAGCCACCTCACACATGAGGAAACAGAGCAATTTTTAAAAGCAAATCGTAAGAAAGACGGGCAAATCTTAGTCGCCACTCGCGGCAGTGACCCGGCCATTGCCTTTGATGGTAAGGAGTACTATTATCAAACACCGGACTTCGTAAAGGCCGTCGATACGATGGGCGCAGGGGATTCATTCATTACCGCTTTTTTACTTCACTTTTTAAAAAGTAATGATATAGCCGCATCTATGATGGAAGCCGCTGCCTTTGCTGCGAAAAGTTGTTTGGTAGAAGGCTCGTTTGGGTACGGTGTTCCATATTAATTCCTTGTGGTATAGTAAAACCTTTGCTGCTCTTCTGTTATAATGGTGATATAACGTTATAAACAAGCGGAGGTAAACCATGTTAAACGCAGAAAACCAAGAACCATTATATTTACAATTAAAAAAGGCGATCCAGGCCGCCATTTTAAATGATACGTACCAGCAGGGCGAAAAAATCCCGCCGGAACCTGAATTAAGTGAGCAGTACAATGTCAGCCGGATTACTGTAAGGAAAGCGGTTGAAGAGCTGGTTAAGGAAGGATACTTAATTAAACAGCAGGGGAAAGGTACCTTCGTTCATCTGCCAAAAATCGATCGTAAAATTGAGCACGTCATGGGGTTTACTGCGGCTTGTGAGGCCAATGGGTTCACTTCTCATAGTGAGGTTACGAAAAAGGAAGTTATCCAAGTGGATGCCGACCTTCGAGAGGCTTTACAGCTGGAGAAGGATGAACAAGTGATTTACATCCAAAGGAAGAGATACGCAGGAGATAGTCCCTTAATGCTCGAGAATAACTATTATCCTTATCATCGCTATTCATTTTTATTAGATGAAACGTTGACTGGGTCACTCTATGAATTGTTAAGAGAGAAGTATGACATTCATCCAGATCAATCTGGTAAAACAACCCTTGAATTAGTGTTAGCGGATGAGGAACAGGCTCAACTTTTAGAAACAAGTATTGGAAAGCCGTTGTTTTATATGAAAACGCTTATATATGATCAACAGGGACGACCTGTGCATGTAGGGAAGCAGTATATCATCGGTGACCGCTATCAATTTACTTTATAGTAAATTTGATAGATTTCCCCTTAGTTATGACGTTTTGTATCGTTATGAATAAGGGGATGTCAAAAATAATAAATGACACCGGAATCATTTTGCAGACCGGTGCGATTGACAGAGGATTGATTGCGCTCGCAAGGCGGATGAAAAATAAAGGAATCTTGGTTATCCCTATCTCTATGATTATCTTCAGTTTGGGCGGCTCTACATTCGGGATGAGTGAAGAAACGATTCCCCTTTGCGCCATCTTTATTTCATTGATGTTTGTTTTAAAATTTGATTCAATTACGGCAATTTTAATTTTATTTTTAGGAAACGCGGAGGAGAATCCTCTTCATTTCAATGGAGAGATGATAGTCCGCCCTCTTGAATAAACAACCTGCGAATTTATTTCTACCATATTTCATTACTATATGTTGTTAACTATAACTTGTAAAACTCGCAATTATAGGCTGTTTTTGTTATACTATATGTATGAATAAGTCCAATATTAAACATGCCCGTACTTGTGTATATAATGTCAACTATCACATCGTTTGGTCAGTAAAATATCGAAAGAAGGTACTGACAGCTGAACTTGAAAATTACCTAAAGGATTTATTTCAAGAAATCGGAAAGGAGAAAGGGTTTGAAGTGGTTTTGGCAGAAGTGGGTGAAGGAGACCACATCCATCTATTCGCGTCTGCTCATCCAAAAGTGGCTCCATCATATATTGTTAAAATGCTAAAAGGGATTTCTGCACGCAAGCTGTTCATGAAGTTTCCTGAACTGAAAAATGATTTGTGGGGCGGACACCTTTGGAATGGCAGTTTTTATCTTGAAACTGTTGGATCCATTTCTGAAGATGCCATCAAAAAGTATATCGAAAACCAAAAGAAAGGCGGTTAGTCATAATGATGCGTACCTATAAATTTCGCATCGAACCGACGAAAGATCAGCGGCAAAAAATCGATAAAACACTTCTGTATTGTAGAAGGCTTTATAACGCTTGTTTGGAACAGCGGATTATCGTTTATAAAATGCATAAAAGGAATGGAATTTCCCTCTCTTATTACACACAAAAGAAAGAATTGCCTCCATTGAAAACAGCTTGCCCAGAATATAAAACCGTCCATTCACAAGTTCTCCAAAATGTAGTCGAGCGTCTTGATAAAGCCTTTCAGTCTTTTTTTCAAAGAATCATAAAAGGGGAAAAGAAACCAGGTTTTCCCCGCTTCAAAGGTTCCAACCGTTATCATAGCTTCACTTACCCTCAAAGCGGTTTCTCTCTTAATGGAAACTATATGAAACTATCCAAAATCGGGAATATTCGGATCAAACTCCATCGCCAGGTAACTGGAAAAATCAAAACCTGTACAGTTGTATGTAAAAACGGTAAATATTTTGTTTGTCTATCCTGTGAGGAACAACCGCAGGAGTGTCTAGAACATACAAAAATGGTAGGAGTGGACCTGGGAATTAAGAATTTGGCTACGACATCAGATGGTCATTTCTTTCCCTCTCCCAAATTTTTAAGAAAGTCTGAACGCCAATTGAAACGCCTGCAGCGAATCGTATCTAAACGTAAAAAAGGCTCGAACCGCCGGAAAAAAACAGTTACGTTATTGGCCAAAAAGCATGAATATATAGCGAACCAGTGAAAGAATAATTCCCATCAAGTAAGCAGACAATTGGTAAATCAATATGATGTAATTGCATTTGAAAATTTGAAAATCAAGAATATGTTAAAAAATCACCATTTGGCCAAAAGCATTGGTGATGCAGGTTGGAATCAACTGATCAACTATACGACTTACAAGGCTGAAAGTGCTGGTAAGCGTGTCGTGTTGGTGGATCCCAAAAACACAAGCCAGGAATGTTCCAACTGTCATGAAATGGTGAACAAGCCATTGGCTGTCCGGGTTCATGACTGCCCTTTTTGCGGTCTCAAATGTGACAGGGATGTAAACGCAAGCATCAACATACTCCATCGAGCAATAGAATTATTATCTTAAAATGTATTGGGCTAGGAACTAGCCTTCGTGGAGAGGACGGCAATGGCCAACTCAATGAAACGAGAAGCTCTCCAATTAATTGGAGAGAGGTTCACTTCTTGCGGAAAACGGCATGATCATCGATAAGATTCTAAATTCACTTGCCAATATGATGGAAGGTCTGCCGAAGTTTGCATTTACGACAATTATGCTCATTGCTCATAATGTAATTACCTTCTTTGTTCCGTCTTCATCTGATGAGGCAGCTTTAACGATGCCGGTAATGGCGCCATTAGCAGAGTTGGTCGGCATTAATCGGGAAGCAGCGGTAACAGCTTATCAATTCGGCAATGGGTTAACGAATCTTATCTCCCCAACCGGTGGAGTGCTTCTAGCAGGCTTAGCGATTGCACGGATCAGTTTTGGACAATGGATCAAATTAATTATGAAGTTGTTCCCAATATTATGGGTAATTTCAGCTGTATTTGCAGCCATTTCCGCTTATGTTGGGATGTAATAAAAGCATGGGGACGGTTCTTCTGCTTCCGAAGAAGGAGAATCGTCCCTTTATTTATATTATTTTTGTATAATTATAGGAATTTATAGTTCTTTAAAACTAGATAATTATAACTAGTATTTTTATAAAACTTCTGAGCAGTTTTGTTGAGATTTATTTTATTTTTATATATTATTAATTCGAGATAATCATTTTCAAGAATATAAAAAAGGAGATTTAATATAAATGAATATATTAGTAGTAAAAGCAAACAACCGTCCAGCTTCAGAAGCTGTTTCAAGCAAAATGTATGAGACTTTCATGGAGAACCTTGAAGGTGTGAATGTCACCACTTATGATGTATTTGCCGAAGATATGCCATATTTTGGCCAAGATTTATTCAACGCTTTTGGTAAATTACAATCAGGCGAAGAGTTAACAGATCTAGAACAACGTATCTTAGCAGCTAAACAAAAAGCTATGGATGCTCTATCAGCAGCTGACGTCGTTGTATTTGCTTTCCCGCTATGGAACTTAACAATTCCAGCTAAATTGCATACATTCTTCGATTATGTAGCTGGAGCAGGTTTCACTTTCAAATACACTGAAGCTGGTGTAGTCGGCTTGATGTCTGACAAAAAGGCTGTTATCCTAACTGCTCGCGGCGGTATTTACTCAACACCTGAAGCAGCTCCAATGGAAATGGCAGCTACTTATATTAAAAATATGGTAGGCGGCTTATTCGGAATGGAGATTGCTGATGAAGTGATCATTGAAGGTCACAATGCAGCTCCTGAACAAGCACAAACGATCATTGCTGAAGGATTAGCTAAAGTCGCAGAAGTAGCAAAGCGTTTCTCTGCTGTTAAAGCTTAATAGTTGGCAATATGATATAGAAGAGAGTAAAGAAGAATAGACTTATTTAACACCAAGTTATTAGATCCCACTGCCGTCGCACAAATGGTCACGGAATATTCTGCTTTTATAATGGATTTGGATGGATTACTGCCTCCAATCCATTATAAAGGATTTTTTTATGGAAAAGACAGATAGAGGCTCACAACCTTTCTTCTGAACTCCGTCAATTACAAGACCATTTAGCCATCGTTCCATCTTATTCAAAGCTCGCTTATCCCTGGGATAATGCAGTAATAGAACCTTTTTTCAAATATATGAAGAACTGAATCGTAAAAAATTTACTTCGTTAAAAGAAGTAAAACTGGCTTGTTTCGAATATATTGAAGGGTTTTATAATCCTAGAAGACCTCATTCTGCCATTGGCATGCTTTCTCCAAACTTAAAAGAAGACATTTTCTGGCAGTCTTCCTAAAGAAACATTCCTTTTTTCTGTCTACTTTATTGGCATTTATCCAAATATGGGAAACACTATAAAAAGAGGCACTTCCATCGCTAGGAAGCACCCAAAAATTAAATGACAAACGAAATAATTCAAGTGTCCGACTTGCAATTGAAACTTTGGAACAAAAACTACCACAAAAACATAGTTGAATATATTATTTATGCTCCTGGCGTTGGAGTGGCTCTGAATGCATTTACAGTCTTGTCCATAACAACCTGTGCATCACTTCCCGAATCAAGAATCGTATTTTGAAGCGATTCTTTTTCTACCAATACTGTTGTTACGGTAAGCGGCTCTGATGCTTCGGTAGTCAACAAAGCGTCTACTTGCGCAGAGAAACAAGAATCACTTATCTTGGCATGAACCTCCGTGGCAACAACATGATTATTAGAAATATAATTTTCATTACCCGAAACAATACGTATGATTACAGGTGTTGCACCTTCCGGCTTGATGTTCTGAGTATTAATTACTTCAGAAAAGTGATTAGCAATTACAGAATTATTATTGCCACTGATATAGAGGAGACCATACAAATCATCTAAACCATTGTCTATTCCCACAAAAGGAGTCCAAGGTTCATGGTCACGTAAAAAGTGATTTGAAGAAACCAAGTTTTCCGAACAATTTTCCCTGAATACCACCATTCCTGGATAAAATGAATGAAGTCTATTATTTGTGATACTGGAACGTGTCACACCATCAAAATAGATACTGCTCGCACCTCGTGGAAAAACATTATTCGCTGTAATCAAAAGTCCACCAAAATTTTGAGCGTAAATTGAATATCCTTTAAAACCGGCTCCTATCAAGTTATCGGTTATTTTTGAAGCCTGTCCCCAACCTCGTAGTTCTATACAGTTACCACATTCAGCTATGAAATTATCATGTATAGTCAGTGCATCTGCATGATAAATAGTAATTCCATGCTCTAAATACACAAACCCCATGCCTGTAATCCGAAATGAGTCACAAGCACTTGCAACATAAATACCCGTTTTCCCGTTAGTGTATGTGTTTTCCGGATTTGTTTCTCCTGAACCATCTTCAATAAAATGCAAACCATCAATACAAAAGTCAGAAAACTCTACAGAACTTATTCGGGGATTTCCACTTCGTTCAACATAAAATGCAGCTCCTTTATATTCCTCGTCATTTACTTCTAGGGGAATATCTACGAGTATGCGACTTCCTCCCGGCCACAATTCATGCAAATCCACCCATTCATTCTCAGAAGTATTAAAACGAATACTCGAAGATGTAAACCCGTGTCCAGAACCCATAATTTTAAGATAACTGATGTCTATAACTACTTGACTGCCAAGATGATAATCTCCCGGTGGAATATAGATAACCGCACCCGGCTTTCCGCCTTTATTCACATCAGTGTCCGTTTGCCTACTTTTAATATCTGCTATAATGCTATTGATTACCTCACCAATATCCTCATACGGATTACCGACAGGCCACTCTGTTACGTCGTAATAATTTTTACTAGCCATAAATAAATTCTCCTATCAATTTAGTGTGTTTGTTCATAAACTACTTTTTCCTTGATATAGTCAAATTTCGTTCACCGCGGTTTATTTTCAAAAAGCCGTGATTATCATTCCCAACATAGATGGCATTAATATA
>NZ_NUNF01000080.1 GCF_002585305.1 Bacillus sp. AFS037270
CGCTTCTTTTATTGAGGGAGATTAGTAGATGAAGGGATTGACATTTTTTGTCGCATTAGACCCATAATGCATAATATAAAAGACTTGAGTATGAAAAATACATCATTTTTTTAAAATTTTTACTAAAGTGATAGTTGTTAATAAAATTATAATAGCTAACATTGAAGAACCACTTCGGTCAGAAGGAACATTTATGTTTGAAAATTTAGTTAAAAAATCACATACTATAAAAATCAGAGCAAATATTAAGAAAGTTTGAATGAAATTCTTAAAGAATGATTTACTTTTTTTCCTTTCAACTATTGCAAATATAACGCTTGAAATGGTTGTATAAAAAATAAGTTGAATAATGTTTTTCATTTAAATTCTCCCTGTTTCAAATTTTCAAAGATTTTAAAATGGAACATACAGTCAGTTTATCCTAAAATAAAAAACAAATTAATAAAAAATCTAAACTATTACTACGAAGAAAAAGGCTAAGGTTGTTGACTCAACTTCATATCCATTTAAAGTTGAATATTTAGGTTATTTTGAAACAGATATATGCTTTGAAATAAGGACAAGTAAGGATAAGCGATGATAATAGTCAAATTTTAAAAAGTACTTTAAATAAAACGGTACAGAATTGGAATAATGAGTTAGAAAAAACATGCGGTTAATATATCAATTATTTAGGAGAATTAAATAAAATAAGAGGAAAGATTGCTGAACACTTTGATATTAGTGTATCCAAAGCAGGTCTGCTAGTAAGCTTCTTGACACTTGCTGTCGCAATATCAGGTCACATCATGCCTTTATTGTTTTCAGGAATAAATCGTAAAACGGTCATGCTACTCGTACAAGGTATTTTTGTTATAGGTAACATTGTCTCAATATTTGCACCAAACTTTGAAGTTTTGCTAATTGCTCGTGTGATTCCAGCCTTTTTTCATCCAATTTATTGTTTGATGGCTTTGACGGTAGCCGCTACGTCCGTTAGCAAGGAAGAAGCACCAAAGGCTATTTCTAAAGTAATGTTGGGAATAACCGCAGGTTTATTAGTTAGTTCACCATTCACTAATTATATTGCTAGTGAAACTTCCATAGAAATGGCGATGTTATTCTTTGCTATTGTTAACGCTATGGCATTCATAGCTACATTATTATTCGTACCATCTATGTCTGTTAAAGAAAGACTTTCTTATGGAACTAAAGTAAGCGTATTAAAAAAGCCCATTAATTGGTTAACTATTGCTGTTGTCGTATCTATAGGATCTTCACAATCTAGTGTCAATAGTTTCATTGCAGAGTACCTTGAAACGATTACTAAATATATCGGAAAAGTTTAAGTTTGGTGTTATTTTTACTTGGTTTAGTAAATTTGGCAGGAAACCAAGTAGGTGGAAAGTTACTTACTAAAAATGCCCTGAAAACTGTAACCACATACCCAATTGTATTAGCAATATTTTATGTAATGTCATTTCTAACGGTAAGTCCACAATACCTATGACTGTTTTGGAATGGGGAATGTTATTTGCTATTGGAGGTATGATTAATCAATTCTGGATTAAATCTGCGGCAATAGAAGCTCCTGATTTCGCTAATGGCTTGTTTCTATCATATGGAAACTTAGGGATAACATTTGGTACAGCCGTTGGCGGATTATTTATATCAGGAATGGGTAACCAAAATATTATATTAGGAGGATTGCTATTCTTGCTATTGAGCTTATATCTATAGTTCTGAGTTGCTACATGTTTAGTCCTACAACAAAACAACTTCCTAGCTAAGAAGTAAAGGCAAGTTTGTGAATGGTCGTACTTAACTAACTGGGTGCTTTTTTTTATGAGCTAATATGATCAAAAAGCAGAAAATATGCAGGTTTTCATTCATTTCTTTTATATTTCTGCTTTTGTTTTATCGTCAAAAAGAGGATAAGCAAAATTAACTTGATCCATTTATAAAAACTGAAAGTAAAGAATTTGACGATACGTTATTGCCTCTTTACCATCTTTAGAACATATTCAAGCTAGTGTAGGAATAAAATTTCAATACTAATACATGAATAAGATTAAAAGATTGATAAAGGGTGAAAGCATGGAAGCGATCGTTTTAGCTGCTGGATATTCCAGTCGAGCGAATGCATTTAAAATGACTTTGCCACTGGGGCAAATGTCTGTGTTGGAGCAAACGATTTCTAAATTCGAAGGAGTATGCAGCAGAGTCATTGTTGTAGCTGGATTTAAAGCGGAACTCATCGAAGAGGAAATCGCAAAAATCTGCCATAAAAATACCTTTTCATTTCAAATAAAGTTTGTTTTTAATGAAAACTTTGATCTAGGAATGTTTTCTTCCATTCAAAAGGGCTGCAACGAAATAAGTGCCTCGTCCTTCTTTTTAACACCTGGAGATTGTCCGCTGGTAAAAAAAGAGACGGTTCAGCTACTAGCAAAACATAAAGGAAACGTAGTGATTCCCAGCTTTCAGTATAAAGGTGGTCACCCCATCCGATTATCAAAACAAGTGAAACAGGAAATTCTCGAAACTAATCCAGAAAGTAATTTGCGTGCGGTCCTTAATGGTTACGAAAGGGAATACTTGAATGTAGATGACCCAGGAGTAAACATGGATGTTGATACGCAGGAGGATTACCAGAAAGCTTTTCATTATTGTGTGCGTTTTAACAAGCAAAACCCCTTCAGATACAGTTGAAGGGGTTTTTATAACTATTTTTTCTCGATGACAACGAGTTAAACACTATAAAAATTCATCCCTACCATTAGGAAGGGGATTCATACGTTTATCGTTTGGTCATATTTCTCTCTCAGGCGCTTTATATCTTCTTTAGGTGGAAAACCAAACATACGAGAATATTCACGGCTGAATTGCGATGGACTTTCATAGCCTACACGGAATGCGACATCAGCTGCATCTGTCGACTCAGATAATAACAGACGACGTGCTTCCTGAAGTCTGACTTGTTTTTGGAACTGAATAGGGCTCATAGCAGTTACTTGTTTAAAGTGCCTATGAAGTGAAGAAACACTCATATTTGCTATTTCCGCAAGTTCCTCAATCCGAAAAGAGCGATCATAGTTATTCATGATCTGTTCGATAACATCTCTGATAAGATGGGTAGAGCTTCCTTCTATTGCCATCTGTTCCAACGTACCCCCATGCTGCCCTTGCAGAACCCTATAAAGAATCTCCTTAGTAAATAGAGGAGCAAGTACCGGAATATCGTCCGGATTTGCTAGCAAACGAGCTAACCTAATGACGGCATCCAACATAGATGACTCCATCGGGCTGACAAACATACCTCGCTTAGCATTCTCTTTCTTTCCACCTTGAATGTTAAAGTCACGTAAAACATCTAAGATTTGACTCGGTGTAAATACAAGATTGAGAGCCAGATACGGAACATCGGAAGAAGCTTCCACAACTTGCCCTGCAACCGGCAGGTCAACCGATGCAACAAGGTAATCGGAAGGACTGTACCTATAGCGCTCTTGAGCGAGCATTACTTCCTTCGCTCCCTGAACGATAATGCATAAAGAAGGCTTGTAAACACTGTGATTTAGATCGGTAATATGAGAGCGGCGAATAAAATATAAAGACGGAACCTCAGTCGCGTGAACACCATCCTGTCCTGAATAACGCTCTATGAGTTCAGTTAGCTCAACCTGCTGTTTATAGATTTGATCAGACATAAAAGGCCCCCTTGTTCTTGATTCTTGCTAGTTTCATTCTAATGCATATTCGCCTATTGCGAAAGTAGCTGTGATAGGATTAGGCAATCAATTGATAGGAATGTGATACCATTCGCTTTTTTATATGAAGCATAATTAGGAAGAACACAATGAACAACTCGTGGAATTAAGGTGTCAATTATAGAAAGAAAGGAAGATAAAGAATACAAAAGCGTAAATTGGGTAAAAGTGGACTAGGAGTTTCTGCTATCGGACTAGGTTGCATGGGAATGAGTCATGGTTTTGGTCCGGCATCAGACACGAAAGAAATGATTTCACTGATCCATGCGTCAAAAACGCAACGCCTGCTCAAATCGAACTTGCATGGGTGCTTGCCCAGAAATCAGGGGATTGTTCCAATTCCCGGCACGCGTAAATTGGATCGCCTCAAGGAAAATCTTGGCGCAGTGGACGTTGAGCTGTCTACAGAGGAAATAAGAGATTTAAACGATGCGTTTTCTAAGATTGAAATTGTAGGAGATTGGTATCCGGCAGAATACGCAAATTTTATCGACAAATAGGAGAAGTGCAAAAAATACATCAACATGTATTTCCTCTTCAAACACAAGTTTAGCAACTCTCGGCTTATTAGAAGAATAAATAAAATGAAAGAAGTGAATGAATTGTCAAAATCAAATGAACCTACTGTTGCACAGAAATTGTTGGGAGATTTCGCTCCAAAGCTTGTTGAATTAACTGATGATGTTTTGTTTGGAGATGTTTGGGAGCGTAGTGAACTTTCTAAACGCGACCGCAGTTTAATTACCGTTGCTTCTTTATTGACTGGAGGGAATACAGAACAGCTGAAATCCCATTTAAATTTAGCAAAACAAAACGGTCTTTCAGAAGAAGAACTTATCGAAGCAATAACTCATCTTGCTTTTTACGCTGGTTGGGCGAAGGCGATGTCTGCCATGATGGTTGCAAAAGAAGTGTTTTCAAAATAATTGTGAATTTTGAAGTTACTACGAAAGGGAAATGATTTATGCCAATTAACAAAAATCAAGTTGAAAATGCAATTTTCTCAATAGGCGAAAAAGCCCCAGGAAGCATTTAAAAAGTATTTTATTGGTGATAGCTATCTTAAAATGCTTGTCCCATTTGATAGTCTGTTGAAAAACTCAATTGGAAATGTAACTTTTGAACCAGGATGCCGAAATAACTGGCACAAGCATCCAGGAGGACAGATTCTTTTAGTTACCGCTGGTAAAGGATGGTATCAGGAAGAAGGAAAACCAGCACAGGAACTACATCCTTGAGATGTGGTAGAAATCCTTCCAAATGTAAAACACTGGCATGGCGCTGCTGCTGACAGTTGGTTTGCTCATCTTGCGATTGACCCTGAGACAACAGCCGGTCCTCCTGAGTGGCTTGAACCAGTAACAGACGAGGAATATTACAATTTAAAATAACTGGAATTTCTCCAGAGTGGGCTTTTTTATTACTTTTTATTAAGAAAGGATATTGTTTAATATATCTAATATTCAAGGTAAAGTTGTCATTATTATGGTGTCTCTAGTGGGATTGGTGAGGCAACTGCAAAAGAACTTGCATCTAAAGGTGCGAAATTAGTGTTAGCCGCTCGTCGTGAAGACGTTTAAAGAAATTACAAGAAGAGATTCATCATAATGGCGGGCAGGCTATTTATAAAGTAACCGATGTGACTTCGCATGAACAATTGGAAGAGTTAGCTGGGGTTGCCCTTAAAGAGTTTGGAAGAATCGATGTATTGGTCAATGCTGGACTTATGCCAAATTCATTTCTTCATCAGAAAAAAATTGATGATTGGAACAAAATGATTGATGTCAACTTTAAAGGAGTTCTTTATGGAATTGCCGCTGTGCTTCCTTCGATGAGAGAACGTAAATCAGGTCATATTAATCTTACTTCCGTAGCAGGACACTTTGTTGGTGCTGGAAGCGCTGTTTATGCCGGTACTAAGTTTGCTGTTCGTGCGATTTCTGAGGGTCTTCGTAAAGAAGAGTATGGCAACAATATACGTACCACCATTATATCGCCAGGAATGGTTAAGTCTGAATTAACAGAATCGATTACAGATATGAATTTTAAACCAGTGATTGAAAAAATGTATGAAGGTGCTATTGATGCAGAAGCAATAGCTCATGCCATTGTATTTGCAATTGAACAACCTTCTGATGTAGCGATTAATGAGATGATTATTCGTCCTACAAGTCAAGAGCGGTAATCCACTTGCACTTGTAAGGAACGAATACCTTCCATTAGCCTGCAATCATAAAGTGGCGTAATTTACAAACATTATGTCGTTCTTTGCTAATTACAAAACGATGTTGGATAGGTAGAATAATAACTGTAACATCCACAATGAAAGATACAAATCACAACCAAAGCTTAGTGTGTAAGTATAGAAAGAGGCGATTATGCATGACCGCACATTCCTTAGACCTCATAAAAGTCCCCGTAACAACTTGGTCGGGCTTTCATCAATTAGGTATCTCAGCTCAGGACGTGGTTCGCAAAGCACAGCTGCCGATCACCATTCTTACCGAATCGGTTGAAGTGACTACAGCCGAGTATTTCGCGCTTTGGAATGCTGTATCCGAATTAATGAGTGACACTGCTGTTGGAATAATCAAGCTCATTACGGAGTTAAATCCAGCGCAGCTGCCACCGAGCGTCTTAGCACCCTATCATGCTCGTGACTACCGGGACGCTCTAAGTCGAATTGCCAGGTACAAACAACTTTGTTTTCCCGAACGCCTTCATGTCACCGAGGATGGAGAACTCTGCACCATCGAACTAGAATTTCTTTATACTGAGCAGCCTGAACCACCAATTTTGGTTTATCTGACATTTGCATCTCTGCTGCAGCTAGGAAGGATAGGCTCAGGTCATCGTTTTCCTGCTAAGTCAGTTGAATTTTCGCAACCGAACCCACTGGGGGGCGTGAGGGCTCTTGAAGATTACTTCGGAAGTGGCGTCAAATTCGGCGCAACTAACAACCGTTTGATACTGCATCGAAGTGATTTGGATCGCCACTTTGTTACGTATAATGAGGAGCTACTAGACATACTAGTTCCTGCACTAGAAAAATCTCTGGACGATAAGCAACGCAGCAAATCAATGACCGAGATCGTCAAGTGGATTATAAAACGCAGCCTAGATGGGGGACGCCCTGATGTGCAGATAATCGCAGGAGAGTTGGGATTGAGCGAACGTACTTTACAGCGCCGACTCACTAACGAGGGTACAAGCTTCAAGCACCTGTTGTCGGAGGCAAGACGTGAGAAGGCAAGGGAGTATCTTGCAGACCCATCGCTCGATATAAAAGAAGTGGCATTTCTACTTGGATATGAAGACAAGACCTCGTTTTACCGTGCATTTCGACTTTGGGAGGGTGATACACCTGCAAATTGGCGTGCTGAACAATTAGGCATAAGAGAAGGCAGTCAAGATTTTCCGTTTATTCACTAAAGATAGTACAGTAGTTTCCAATAAATCTATAAGTGAATTACAACTTAATTTTTATAAAACAGGAGGAACATTTTATGCAAAAAGTTACTTTAAACAATGGTGTTGAAATGCCGATATTCGGTTTTGGAGTCTTTCAAATTCAAGATGAAAAAGAATGTGAACAAGCTGTTTTCGACGCTATTATAGCAGGCTATCGTCTGATTGATACCGCTGCCTCTTATTTAAATGAAGAAGCGGTCGGCAGAGCTATTAAGCGTAGCGGTGTGCCTAGAGAGGAATTGTTTATTACTACGAAATTATGGGTTCAGGATACAGGTTATGAACGCACAAAGAAAGCATTTGAAAAATCGCTGGAAAGATTGCAGTTAGATTATTTGGATTTGTATTTAATTCATCAGCCATTTGGCGATGTTTACGGTTCTTGGCGTGCAATGGAGGAATTGTACCGCGAGGGGAAGATTAGAGCAATTGGAGTTAGCAACTTCCATCCAGATCGTCTGATTGATTTAATCATTCATAATGAAGTTGTTCCTGCAGTTAACCAGGTTGAAACACATGTTTTCAATCAACAAAACGAAAGTTATAACTTTATGAAAGAGAACAATGTTCAGATAGAGTCTTGGGGACCTTTTGCTGAAGGAAAAAATAACATGTTCCAGAACGAAATTTTAGTATCAATAGCCGAAAAGCATAATAAATCAGTTGCCCAGGTGGTTTTACGTTGGTTAACACAAAGAGGAGTCGTTGCGATTCCAAAGTCTGTTCGTAAGGAAAGAATCATCGAGAACTTCAATATATTTGATTTTGAATTAAGTCAAGAGGATTTAGACCGAATCGCTACGTTAGACACCAAAGAAAGTCTATTCTTCTCTCATAGAGACCCTGCAATGGTGAAATGGATCGGTACTCGTGAACTTGATATTTAAAACTCTTTAGAACAAAAGGAAAATTTTTATAAACAAAGCTGCCCTAAATTTTTGGGGCGGCTTCTTTTTGAAATTATTTAAACCATAGAGCCTTAGCTATGGCATACAAAGCATAGCTTATAAAATCTAATACATGGAAAGAATCCTAGAAATGAAAGGAGGAGTAGAAAATGTCAAACTCAAAAGAAAATACTGCCACACAAAAAATAATCGAGAACGTTGCACCAAAGGTTAGGAAAGGAATGATGAAAAAAATAATGATTTATTTATTCATCTTTTTAGTTTTATTTTGTGTTTTCATCTTATTATTTATAACCATATATCCAGCATTCGGAGGAAACCCCAGCAAAGAACAAAAAGAGGTAAATAGTAAGTTTAAAAATTATGCAGAGGGTAAATTTTTCTATGAGGGAAGTACAAAGTTAAATGGGAATGAATCTAACACTTCCATATCTAAAGATTCTACTTCAGCAGGAGAAGACCGCAATCCTTCTGGTCAGGTTCCTGTTTCTGAGATTGATTGGAACAAAATTAATAGTAAAGAAGATAGTTTAACCTGGTTTGGGCATTCTGCTTTTTTACTTAGTATTGATAATAAAAAGATACTCATAGATCCTATGCTAGGCCCAATTGCTTCACCCATTTCTTTTGCAGGACCTAAACGCTACAGTAAAGATATGTTGGATATGATTAAAGAGATGCCGCCTATAGATGCTGTCTTTATTACGCATGATCATTACGACCACTTAGATTATCAATCTATAAAAAAGCTAAAGAGCAAGGTCGGCCATTTCTTCGTTCCTTACGGTGTAAGTAATCATTTGATTCGATGGGGGGTTGCAAAAGAAAAAATTACAGAACTTAATTGGTGGGATGAAACTGAGTTTCAAGGTTTAACCATTGCATTAACTCCATCTAAACATTTCTCTGGAAGAGGGATTTTTAATAGAGATACTACCCTTTGGGGTGGTTGGGTCATTCTTGGGAAACAAACACGTTTCTATACCAGTGGAGATGGTGGTTATGATGCACATTTTAAGAAAATTGGCGATAAATACGGACCTTTTGATATTGCATTAATAGAAGGTGGTCAATATGATAGACGCTGGTCTTGGGCTCATATGTTTCCGGAAGAATCTGTTCAGGCTAATATAGATGTAAAAGGCAAGCATATGATGTTAATGCATTGGGGTGCCTTTACACTTGCGAATCATGGTTGGACAGAACCAATTGAACGAACATTAATCGCGGCGAAGAAAAGTGATGTGAATCTTATCGCTCCACAAATTGGTGAAACTGTTCAATTGGATGGAAGGTTGTCTGTTCCTGTTTCATCATGGTGGAAAAATTAATTTGGCAAATAATTACAAAACAAGAAGCAATTTGTTTAAGACAACTGCTCCTTGTTTTAATAGAAATTTGAAAGATATCGTTATAAATTCCACAATGTAGACATCGCAAACGTCTTGTCATCGGAGCTTTGGTATATTGAAAATGGGAATCAATACACAGTTATAACAGTTGCAGAACAAAATATGGTAGATAACTCAAAAGCAGGAGGTCGTAACGGTTTAAGGAAAGTGTCAGTATTAACAGTGGTAAAGAATTGCAGAATATCACAAATCCGGTCTTTTTTTTAACCTCAAATTAATATAATAACTTAGTTAGCTAATTCCAGAGGTGAATATTTTGGAGATTTTTGGTTTGTCTTTTGCGGTTCTTTTGGAGGTTATTTTAATCAATATTGTATTAAGTGGGGATAACGCTGTTGTAATCGCAATGGCATCACGTAATGTTCCAAAGAAGCAACAAAAGAAAGCAATATTTTGGGGAACATTTGGAGCTATTATTTTACGATTAATATTTGCAATAGCAATTGTTTACCTACTTGGCTTACCTTTCGTAACTTTTGTAGGTGGTCTTCTTCTAGTGTATATTGCCATAAAACTTCTAATAGATGATGATGATGAAGACAATCATAGAGAAGGAGCTTCAAGTTTAATTTCCGCTGTAAAAACAATTATTACTGCGGATGCAATAATGTCCCTTGATAATGTCCTAGCTATTGCTGGTGCGGTTGAAGGAAATATAGCCGGTATAATTATTGGAGTTATTGTTAGTATTCCTCTAGTTGTTTTTGGTAGCCAATTAATATTAAAAGCATTGGAAAAGTATCCAATCATCTCATATGTAGGTGCTGGAATATTAGCTTGGACAGCAGGTGAAATGATGGTTGGAGAACCAAAATTTGAGTATATTCTTCCACACGATTTACATTTATTGATTCCTACTGCTAGTGCTGTTCTTGTCATTGGTTTTGGATATTTAACTAATAAGATAAAAACAGCTAGTTAAGAAAAATTGAAACGGATGCGGGTTAATAAAATAAGAATGTAAGATAAACAATCAAGATTAAAACTAAACCTTTTTGTCGTCGAAATATTGACTCAAATCAAAATTCTAATTAACATATACTAATATTTAATAATACCTGATAAGGGACTGATAGCATGAAAAAGGTTGGAATTGTTGGAGGCATAGGACCAGAAGCAACAGTAGATTATTACCAATCAATAATCTATAAATTTCAAGAAAAGATTGGTAGTAAAGAAGTTTTACCAGAACTCTTTATTAATAGTATTAATATGTACAAGATGTTTAATTTGCTTATGAACGGAGAGACAGAAGAGGTAATTAATTACCTAACGGATGCTGTTCAAAAATTAGAAAGTGTTGGGGCTGACTTTGTGGTAATGTGTGGAAACACACCACATATTGTATTTGAACAAATTCAACAAAAAGTCCAAGTGCCTATGATAAGCATTGTAGAAGAAACATACTTAAAAGCTCAGGATTTAAGATTAAGGAAGATTGGTCTTATTGGAACTAAGTTTACGATGGAGAATGATTTTTTTATAAAACCATTTATTTCTAATAACATAGAGATGGTAGTACCCAACCAATCGGAACAGGAATACATCCATAGAAAAATTGTTGAAGAATTAGAAAATGGCATCGTGAACAAGGAAACAAAGGAAAGTTTTTTAAGTATAATCAATCAAATGATTAATAGAGACGGTATACAAGGAATCGTATTGGGTTGCACAGAACTTCCTATGATAATTAAAAATGAGGATTTAAATATCCATTCATTAAATACCGCAGAAATTCACATTCATAAGATTGTCAATACCATTTTTTTGGACAAAACAAATTGACCTCATTGAACTATAGAGGGCATATGTTTAATAAGAGTCGCTGCGACGACTTTTTTTGTTCCACAAACGGTCAAGTATAAAAAGAAATACTAATTAAATGAAAAAATTAAGGATGGGAGTTCGTAAGGGACAATAAATGGTGAACTGACGTGTGCGTTGATTCGTTGATCAGCACAATATTTCTGTATGGAGAATCAAACAAAAAATCTTCCAAGACGGAAGATTTTTTTATCCTAAATTGGGAAATCCTTGCTGGCGCAAAGCCTCATATACCAATATAGCAGCTGTATTCGAAAGGTTCAGTGATCGAACATTATCATTCATTGGTATTCTCAAAAAGTGATCTTTATTTTTTTTAAGTAAATCTTTTGGTAAACCGGTTGTTTCTTTTCCAAACATAAAATAATGTTCTTTTGATACATCACTGAAATCAAAGGATGAATGTGGTTTTTCACCAAACGTCTCAATATAGTAAAACTCACCTTGATTTTTTGAAAAAAAGTCATCCAATGAGTCATAATACGTTATGTTTACAAGATGCCAGAAATCTAAACCAGATTGTTTTATCATCTTTTCATCTGTTGAAAAGCCAAGTGGTCGGATTAAATGCAAGGCTGTTTCCGTTGCGGCACAAGTACGTGCGATATTTGCGGTATTAGCCGGAATTTCAGGTTGATATAGTACAACATGTATTGCCAAGAATGGTCACCTCTATCTTTATTTTACCCTCCAAATTATAGCATACAGATTGTGAAGATATGTACTTACGCTAATTGGAGCAAGAGTGAAAAAAAGCGCGTATCTTGACTGCCTTGCTATTTTATTGCTAAAAATATGCTTCTAATGTTTGCGGCGAAAAGCCTTCAATACGTTTAGCAGTGGTCCATCCTCGACCAAATGGCATTCGACCTTAGGTTCATTTTTTAATATTGATTTTATATAAGTCAAAAAAATAAGCCCTGGTTGGACCCAGAGCCTATCCGTATGGCTTATTGCCAATCTCTTATATTTATTTGTAATCCCTCCTTACCAAAGAATGCTCGATGTATTTCTGTTCCTCTTCAGTAGTTCTTACTTTCAATACTGGACTTTCGCTTGGCTCAGTATGGTCACCTTTTAAATCCCTAATTGTCAGATAGTCATCTTCGAAATTAGAGAAGTCACCTTTTAACCATTTATCTAAGATCCTTGGATAAGGTTCGGAAGCTTTTAGTTCAACTGCCTTGTTTTTCAAATATTGAAGGTTAGCTCGGTCAAACTGTATTCTTTTAACATCCACTGTTAGTGGAATACGATAGTTTTCTTCTCCTCTAAACTCAAGCTTCTGAAGAGCTATCGTTATCATTCCGTAGTAGAAGATGTCATCATTCTTCACATTACTCTCTATTTTATAAAAGTTTTTTTCTGCTTTATCTAATTCAGCTTTGCTAATTTTAGGAACTTGTTGAGTAGCAGTTGTGGTAGCTGTTTCCGTTTTATTTACTTCAGTCTTACTAACTTTAGGTTTAGTAGGAACGGTTGTTGCCTCTTCAGTTTTATCTCTATTGTAAGAGAAAATTTCGTATGCTCCTCCGATCACTAATGCTAATCCAAGTCCTGCTGCAATTAAATTCTTTTTCATTGATGCTCCCCCGTAAATTTACAACTTTCTGTGGAAAGTCATTTCTTTAGTTTACCATATGTTTTCTCCACAGTACCATCCTATAAATTCAGAAATAGTTTTGAACTTAATTAATGTTCCTGTCTCAATGGATCAGTATATAAAATATGCGATTTTCCTTTCTATATAGAGGGAGTTTAGTTGAAGAAGGAATAACTACTTTATGTTGGAATTATCCATTAAATTAAGAAGCTAATTAAAAATATACCCCTCACTAATGAGGGGTATATCTTATTTATCTTGTGCAAGTTCTTTTCTATTTGGAGCAAGTGGTGGCTGTTCTAACCACTTGTTTTTCACCATAATATCGAACCAGTTTTTGGTAATTCTTAATGATTTTATAATTGCTTTTTCGTAAGCTACAGCTAGGTCTGTTCGCATGGCTCCTGCTAGACCTGTCCCGTAATATACTTGTGCAGTTTGAGCCAAGAAACCCATATGATACAACATTAATTTATCTGAAAAAGGAGAGTCTTTTGACGTTGTAACCTCTGATTCCCACGACATTGGAACTGGCAAATTATCCTTGTGCATAATTTTTGAAAGGGCTTGTAGGTTTTCATCTGCGGCTTTTTCTAATTCCTCAAAAAACTTTCTTACTTCCGCCGATTCTGTGACTTGACTGAATCCGATTGATAGAGCTTTTGCCATTATGCCCTTTTTAATGTTAAGAGAAATACTGATTATTTCTGAAGCAGATAAAAGTCTGCCTTTTCCGAAGAATCCATCTGTAAAATCTTTAGTAGAAATAAATTCAGGGCTCTCGTTAGGATAAAAATAGGGGTCTCTTTGGAATTTTCCTTTTTTTAGCAATAACTCAATGGTTAAATCGTACATACTTTTTGCATCATTATCACATGAATTGTAAAATTCCCGTATGTCCTTTCTTACTGAAACACTAAAAGCAGTTGCGTGACCCAACAAACCATGTATAGACATAATATGTAAATAATTTAAGCAGAATGTGTCAGAAAACAATCTCTCTGCACTTTTATTAAGGTCGGACTCAGTAAATCCAATGGGAACTGGAAATCCATCCTTCTCAATGAAGGAAACAAGCTGCATCTTTTGCTTTTCCCATGTCTCTATGGCTATTTCAAAAACTTTTTTTATGGAATCGTCTTCTAAAATAGAAATCATATACCTATTTACTATCTCGGACATTGTTCCGTTGACATACTCCCCCCATAGTGTTCCTATTTCGGAAGATGTAAGTTTTAAATTATCATTTTCCAATTGTTCTCACCTCTTCAGTATCTTTTACTAATACAGAAATAGGTATGCATTTCTTTGGACTTAAACCTTTAGATTATTAGTAGAGTTTCTTGTTGAACTCCCTCAGTTTATGGTACAACTGTTAGTCAAAATCCTAGAGGAGATATTAGTGCAATGTATACCAGGCTATCCTTCAGATGTATTCTGAAGATAGAGCTAATCTCATGATTAAAAATGGATGGTTGGAACAGCCTCCAATGGCATCCGATAGAGATGAATTAATAAGAAAAAAGAATCAGTTGTAAATCACATTTAAAGTCCTTCTGCATTTAACAGTAGGGACTTTTTTTTATATCATGATGAATTATGTTTAATATATTGTGAAGAGTTGCACTTAAACTAAAGGGTACTTTTGTTGAAGAATATTTTTGAAGTCGATTCCATTTGGAAATCGGCTATTTTTTATTTTTAGGTGTCATAATTTAAAGATATGAAGTAATGGAATAGCTACCATTTCAAGAAGTACGTTCACTGGAAACACCGCTGCGAGTGGTGGGGCTATAGCGAATATTCCTCCTGGTACATTCACTATTACTAATAGCACGATTTCTAACAATAGTGAACCGCAGATAACTGGTGTGCCTGACCCAGCTGATGATGAATCAAGTTCTGATTAGGATCACTATTCCTTATCACAACCACTCTTAAAAATATGGGAAATATAAAGATTAGCTTAAAAATCAAAAAAGTTAGTCTTTTTTCTTATTTCAAATTGTACTAACCTTTTAGTAGAATAAACACAAAGCCGGAAATGGCAGCCAGCTCTTATATCCAGACCAATGACTGGATTCATTTCTAAATCCTCCTCCTGAACAGGTAATTTGCCAGTACCCCTATTTCCTCCATGCAGTGTCACAGCTTCACTTGTTATACGAGATCAAAGTCCCAACCAGCCTCAATCATTTTTCTACTAGTAGGGGGCGAACCGTTTAGCTGACGGGGGAGAAGCCCTACGGGCAGTTACGTTCTTCCCTGGCTACTGCTATAATAAGACCATAAAAAATTGGTCAACCAGAAATATCTGGTGACCTTATAATACGACCGGGGAGGTTAGTTCAAGTACAATACTTCACAAGGTATAGAAAACAGTTCGGATGGACTTTATGAGGGCTGCTACATAACTTAGGTTAACTATTAATGGTTTGTAAGAAGTCGTTCGAGAATTTGAAGGGAAATGTTTCAGTGGAAAGTCGGTAAATAAACTTATTTCAAACGAAGCTTTATCATTAGCAAGGTTATCAATTTATTGTTTCTATCCGTGTATAGATTATTTCTATAACTCAGCTCCTATTATAAAAATTATAATAAAGTAAAAATCAGTTTATTAAAACTTTTATAATAAAGCGGTGAAAAAAATGAAAAAAATAGTTGGGATTATTGGTGGAATGGGACCATTAGCAACTGTTGATTTAATGAATAAAATTATTTTTTATACATCTGCAAAGAAAGACCAGGATCATATCCATATTATCGCGGACAATTATTCACAAATACCTGATCGAACAACAGCTATTTTGGGAAAAGGCACAGATCCTACTCCTTTTATTATCCAATCAGCACAAAGACTAGAAAATGCAGGAGCGGATTTTCTGGTAATGGCTTGCAATACTGCTCACTATTACTTTAAATCAATAAAAAAATCTGTTAATATCCCGATTCTACATATGCCTTTAGAAACAGCACACTTTTTACACGTAAATAATATTAGAAATGTAGGTTTGTTAGCAACTGATGGAACTATAAATACAAAACTGTATCAACGTAGTTGTCAATCCTATAATATTAATGTCATTGAGCCTGATATGCAAATGCAAAAAGAAGTGATGGAAGGAATATATGCTATTAAAGGGAGTGATTTAGAGAAAGGGCGTTTATACCTTTCGAAAGTAGCTAATAAATTAATAAAAAGAGGAGCAGAAGCTATAATAGCAGGTTGTACAGAGATTCCTCTTGTAATTAAATCATCCCAAGATATTGTTATCATTGACCCAACAGAAATTTTAGCCAAATCGGCAATTAAAGCAGCTACTGAGACAGAATCAGCAGAAGCAATCGGGTAAATTAGGTATACGCAATGGTGAACTAAAGTAAGGAGCAGTATATATGAATATTGAAAATATTGAAGCCTTCATTTATGTTTGTCAATTAGGTAGTTTCAATAAAGCAGCAGAGGCTCTTTATCTAACTCAACCTTCTGTAACAGCACGTATTCAATCCCTTGAACGTGAAATTAATTTAAAGCTTTTTCATCGAAATGGAAACAAAATTTCTCTAACTGAAAAGGGAGAATATTTCTTTCCACACGCACAAAAAATTCTTCAATCTTATCAGGAAGCAAAGTACGGATTACAACAAGTAACTGTACCTTTTGAGCTAGTGCTTGGGAGTGCTTTGTCAATTTCCAACAACATTCTCCCTGATATTTTGCCAGCTTTTAAATCTAAGTTTAAGGATGTTAGAATCAAAATTATTACAGGACATTCTAAAGATATTTTACACAAGGTCATTAACAAAGAGGTTGACTTTGGTATCATACGAACAGATACCCACCCTCAAGTAGAATCAATTCGTCTTTACAATGATCCTATTAGCCTTGTTGTACCTTCCAATCATTCTTTTTTAAAAGAAGAAAAAGTAACAGTAGAGGATGTAAGTAAACAGCCTCTAATCTTTTTTGATTATGGATCAATCGATTGGCTTATCATACATCGTCTATTTCAAAGTAATGGTGTAAATCCGAATATATATGTAGAAGTTGATCATATGGAAACGGCTAAAAATTTAGTATTACAAGGTCTGGGCATTAGCTTTTTACCTGAGCATTGTATAAGAAAAGAAATAGAAAATGAAGAGTTATTTAGAGTAGAAATGACTCCTCCTGTGAAAACGAATATTAGTATTGACTTTATTTATTTAAAAGGTAAACCTAAATCTGTTTTTATGGATTTTTTAAAAATTATGATGTTTGAAAAACAATAAAAGAATAATGTGTCAATCATTTGTGGGAAAATCCCGCAAAGATACTGAAAAAATTTATAAATTCTTAACCAAAAGAAAGATTGTGAAATATTTCAATTAAACTAACAGGTGCAAGAGTTCAAGATCCAGCTGCCAATTGGGTGGCTTTTTTGTTTTGTCACTAACGAAGCAGGTTAGTGGAATAAGAATAGATCCGCTCATTTCTTCCTAAAAATTACAAAATCACTTATAAATTAGAGGCGAAGGAAGATAATATAACCAAAAAATATTTTGGGGGCTTTGTTTTGGAAGAAGAAAAAAATGATATAAAAATTAAATTAACTTCAGCTGAAATCGCATCACTCTGGAGTACATATATGAGCGATAGTGCAGCTGTTTGCATTTTCGAACATTTTCTTGAAGCCGTAGAGGATATCGATGCTAGAGGAGAGATTGAATTTGCAATAAATATTTCAAGAAAACATATTGATAAAATTAGGGAAATTTTCTTATTAGAGAATTATTTCGTCCCAATCGGTTTCAGTATAGAACAGGATGTAAATAAAAAAACACCTCGCCTTTTTTCGGATATTTTTTATCTATACTTTTTACTAAATATGGGAGCAGGGGGCTTGGCCAACTACGGAATGGCTTTACAATTAAGTACACGTAAAGATACCGTGGATTTTTTCAGCAAGGCAATTTATGAATCAGTTGAATTGAAACAAAGAGTTACTAATATAATGCTAAATAAAGGTATATATATAAAACCACCATATTTAGATTATGAAAATGAAAAACCAGTGTTTGTTGAAAAGGAGAGTTTTTTAAGAGGTTGGTTTGGGGAAAGAAGAACATTAACGTCCCAAGAAGTTTCTCATTTATATTTAAATTTGTATAATAATCAACTAGGAATGACTATTTTAATCGGTTTCAGTCAAGTTGCTCATACACCTGAAATAAGAAATTATTTTATTAAGGGACAGGAAATATCGAGAAAATTTATTAATATTTTAAACAATGTTCTTACAGAAAGTAGTATACCTGCTCCAAAAGCTTGGGGTACAGAAGTAACAAAATCTACATCGCCGCCATACTCTGAAAAATTAATGATGTTCTTAGTAGGAGCAATATCTTCTATAGGTATTGCAAATTATGGGGGTTCTATGTCACTGACTTTAAGACACGATCTTCCGTTAAAATATGCTAAGATGCTTGCTGAGTCCGGCTCCTTTGCAGAAGATGGTGCGAGTATTATGATAAATAACGGGTGGTTTGAACGACCTCCTCAAAGTATTAATAGAAGAGAATTGAAAAATACTAAATAAAAAAGTTATCTTGTTCAACTACCATGAAAATTAACTTCTGTAACCTTAGAAAAG